>JAQBFV010000316.1:0-49360 GCA_032123035.1 Betaproteobacteria bacterium
TTGACCCCGCAACTCGAGAGCCTGGTCAGAGGCCGTTTCCCGGACGTGCCTTTGGTAACCCTGCACAGCGGACTCAACGACAGCGAGCGTCTCGAGCACTGGCTTGAAGCACAGTCCGGGCGGGCGGGCGTTGTGCTGGGAACGCGGCTCGCGGTGTTTGCGCCAATGCCGCAACTGGGGATCATCATTATCGATGAAGAGCATGACGGCTCTTTCAAGCAGACCGACGGATTTCGTTATTCGGCACGCGACATTGCCGTCGTCCGCGCGCGCCAGTACGGCGTCCCGATCATCCTGGGTTCGGCTACTCCCTCGCTCGAGACCTACTTTAACGCGGCGAACGGCCGCTATCAGCTGAGCGTGCTGAGCCAGCGGATTGGAGCGCCGCTGCCCCACATCGAGTGCGTGGACACGCGCGGGGAGCGCCTCGAGGATGGACTTTCAGGTCGTCTGCTGCAGACGCTCGACGAGTATCTGGCACGAGGCGAACAGAGCCTCGTTTTCATTAACCGGCGTGGGTACGCGCCCGTGCTCATGTGCCACAGTTGCGGCTGGATCTCCGGGTGCCATCGTTGCTCCGCTCAGCTGGTGCTGCACCTCAGGCAGCGGCAGTTGCGCTGTCACCATTGCGGGCACATCGCAGCCATACCGCCCGCCTGTCCGGACTGCGGCAACCCCCAGCTCGCGCCGCTGGGGCAGGGCACACAACGCGTGGAAGACGCGCTGGCGCAGCGTTACGCCGAGACGAGTGTACTGCGCATCGATCGCGACAGCATGCGTCCGCGCCACGCGTGGCAGGCCATGCGGCGCCGTATTCACGCGGGCGACGTCAAGATCCTGGTCGGGACGCAGATCCTTGCGAAGGGCCACGATTTTCCGCACCTCAATCTTGTCGGGGTGCTCAACGCTGACAGCATGCTTTATAGCGCCGATTTCCGCGCTTCCGAGCGTCTGCTCGCGCTGCTTATGCAGGTCGCGGGTCGCGCCGGCCGCGGTACGACCCAGGGCCGGGTGCTAATTCAGACGGAATTTCCGAACCATCCACTCTACCAGGCACTGAAGCTCCAGGATTATCGAGCCTTCGCCGATAGCTTGCTCGAGGAACGGCGCCAGGCGGGTTTCCCACCATTTCTTTACCAGGCGCTGCTGCGTGCCGAGGCGCCGCGCCTGGCGACGGCGCTCGATTTCCTGCGCGCCGCGGCGGTTAGCGCCCGCAGCGTATCGGCCCCGGTCACTCTTTACGATCCCGTGCCGGCAGCCATGCCACGTCGCGCCGGCCGCGAGCGAGCGCAGCTCCTGGTCCAATGCGAATCACGCGCGCGGCTCCAACAATTCGTCGGCGCGTGGCACAGAAAACTCTCCGAAAACCGCTCGGCACCGGCGCGCTGGGCCATCGATGTTGATCCGCTCGAGTTCTAGGCTCGCTTATAATAAGCCGTTTTTTCCTCGATCCCGATGCCTGCACCCCCGCATTCCGACCTACGCGCCCATCTTGCGTCGTTGCTCTCTGAGGCGATCCGGGAAGCGGCGCCGCAGGTATCCGACCCGGGAATCCTTATCGAAAAACCCAAGCAGGCGCAGCATGGTGACTACGCCTGCAGCGTCGCGCTCCAGTTAGCTAGGGCGCTAAAGCGCGCGCCGCGGGAAATCGCCGCTCAACTCGTCGCTGCCTTGCCAGCTTCGCCGTGCGTCGAGAGGGCCGAGGTTGCCGGCGCCGGTTTTATCAATTTCTTTCTGAGACGCAGTTTCAAGCAGGAAACAGTCAACCGGGTATTACGGGCGGGGGCCGAGTACGGTGTCGTGGCGTTGGGTAGAAATAAGCGGGTGCTTGTCGAGTTCGTCTCAGCCAACCCGACCGGGCCCTTGCACGTCGGCCATGGCCGCGGCGCGGCCTATGGGGCAAGCCTGTCCAATATCCTGAAAGCCGCGGGATTCGAGGTCGCGCGGGAGTACTACGTCAATGACGCCGGCCGCCAGATGGACATCCTCGCGCTATCGACCTGGCTGCGCTACCTGGAGCGGTGCGGCGTAGCGGTCGATTTTCCTGGTAACGCCTATCAAGGTGACTATGTCCGCACGATGGCAAACGCCATCCACGAGCAGCATGGCGTAAAGTTCGTGCGCGAAGTGACGGCGGATGCGTTCAGGCAGGCGCTCACCGAGCCGGACGCGGAAACACAGCTCGACCGCTTAATCCAGCATGCCAAAAAACGGCTTGCGGGCGACTACGCGTACTTTCACGATTTCGCCTTGAATGAGCAGCTCGAAGACTGTCGCAGCGATCTTGCCGAGTTCGGCATCACCTTCGATCAATGGTTCTCCGAACGCTCGCTCTACGATTCCGGGTTGGTCGAGCGAGCGCTGCGCAACCTCGACGAACGCGGCCATCTCTACGAGCAGGACGGCGCCAAATGGTTTCGTTCCACGGCTTTCGGGGACGAGAAGGATCGCGTGGTGCAGCGTGAGAACGGACAGTACACCTACTTTGCATCGGACATTGCCTATCACCTGAACAAGTTCGAACGGGGCCCGGATCTCGTCATCGACGTTTGGGGCGCGGACCATCACGGCTACGTCGCTCGTGTCAAAGGCGCGCTCGCGGCGCTCGGTCTTAATCCCGAGCGGCTCACCATCGCGATGGTGCAATTCGCCGTGCTCTACCGCGATGGCCAGAAAGTCTCGATGTCGACCCGTGCCGGAGAGTTCGTTTCCTTGCGCCAGCTGCGGCAGGAGGTGGGTAACGACGCGGCGCGTTTCTTCTACGTCTTGCGCAGATCCGACCAGCACCTCGACTTCGACCTGGACCTCGCCAAGTCGCAAAACAACGAAAACCCCGTCTATTACGTCCAGTACGCGCACGCCCGGGTCTGCAGCGTGCTCGAGCAATGGGGCGGAGAGCCCGCGGAACTCATTGACACCGCAACTGTTACGCTGGTCTCGGAGCAAGAGCTGGCGCTGCTCGCGCGTCTGATGGACTATCCCCAGGCCCTCGAGGACGCGGCACGCGATCTGTCTCCGCATGTAATCGCGTTCTTCGTGAGGGAGCTTGCGGCGGAATTTCACAGCTACTACAACGCAACGCGCATTCTGGTGGAGGACGAGGACACGAAGCGGGCACGCCTGGCACTCGCCGCCGCAGTGCGGCAGGTGCTGCGAAACGGATTGGCGTTGCTCGGTGTCTCCGCACCGGAGAGGATGTAACATATCGTTATGACCAGGGATTACAAGAAACCCGAGCGCAGGGCCCGCGGCGGCAGCTCATTTCTAATCGGCATGCTGATCGGGCTCGTGCTCGGGCTCGGGATCGCGCTCGGCGTGGCATGGTATGTCAACAGAATGCCAAGCCCGTTCCTGCTTCGCTCGACGCCTTCGGCGAAGGGTGAGGCCGCAAAAGGTAGCGCGGCCGAGGGCAAGGCCGGGGAGCGGACGGCGAAGGCGGTGGAGACCAAACCCCGCTTCGATTTCTACAAGATCCTCCCCGGACAGGAAGAGCCGGCGACCGAGAAGCAGTTCCGCGAAGCGAGCAAATCCAAGCCGTCCGAGCGCGAGGCGTTTTACCTTCAGGCGGGTGCCTTTCAGAACGCCCCCGAAGCCGATACTCTCAAAGCGCGGCTGGCGCTACTCGGTGTCGAAGCCATGATCCAGACCACGACGCTGCCCGAGAAGGGCGTATGGCACCGTGTTCGCGCTGGACCCTACACCAGCATCGAGGAACTCAACCATGCCCGGGACACTCTGAAACAGAATGGCGTCGAGACCACGCTCATTCGCGTGCGAGACGCCGGGACGAAGAACTGATCGGAGACAAGAAACCCATGCTTCCACGCCGTCGCTTGCTGCTATTCACGATGCTTTTTTCCGGTCTGGCCATTGCCTCCAGCGCCTCTGCACAGTTCGTGGCGGGCAAGGATTATCTGATCATCAATCCGCCGCAGCCCACCGACAGTGGGAACAAAGTGGAGGTGCTCGAGTTCTTCTGGTATGGCTGCCCCCACTGCAACGCGCTGCAGCCATCGCTCGACGCGTGGGTCAAACAGAAACCCGCCGACGTCGAGTTTCGGCGCGTGCCTGCCGTCCTCGGCCAGAGCTGGATACCGCTAACGCAGGCGTTCTACACGTTTGAAGCGCTCGGGCTTACCGCGAAGCTTCACCACGACGTGTTCGCCGCCATCCATAAAGACAAAGTGCGGCTTCAGGACCCCAAAACCTTGTTCGAGTGGGTCGCCAAACACGGCGTCGACCAGAAGAAATTCGAGGACACTTACAATTCGTTCGGGGTGCGCAGCCGGGTGCAACGCGCGATCGACCTGAGCCGCACCTACAACATTCCCGGCACGCCGGCGCTCGTCATCGACGGGCGTTACCTGACCGCGCCCCACCTGGGCCTCGGGCAAGGCCAGAAGCTCAGCTACGAGCGCTACTTCAAAATAGTCGACCACGTCGTCGCGCTCGCCCGTAAAGCCCGCGCAGGAAAATAGGGGTGGTCGGCATAGCGCCCCGCGCCTGGCTTGCGCTGCTCCTGGCATGCGCAACCATTGCAGCGTCAGCGCAGGAGTTGGTAAGGTCGCGCCAGAATATCGAGTACCGCCTCATCGCCGGGCAGCCTGTCGAGACCGGCGACCGCATCGAGGTAGTCGATTTCTTCTGGTACGGCTGCCCGCACTGCAACGCGCTGCAGCCGGCGCTCGAGGCTTGGTTCAAGCGCAAGCCGGCCGACGTGGTTCTGCGCCGGATCCCGGCTATATTGAACGATTCGTGGAAACCTCACGCGCGCATCTATTACACGCTCGAACGGCTGAACGAGGTTGCTCGCCTGCACCTGCAGGTCTACCACGGCTATCACGTCGAGCTGCTGCACATGAGCAAGCCCGACGTCATGGTCGAATGGGCGGCCAGGAACGGCATCGACCGCCAGCGCTGGCTCGACGCCTACAATTCGCAGGACGTCGATGACAAAGTTGAGCGCGCCAAGGAGCTGACTAAGGCCTATACCGTCGCGGGCACACCCACCCTCGTGGTCGATGGCCGCTATCTTACGTCGGGCGAGCTCGCCCCGAGCCTGCAGGGCATGATTCCCGTGCTCGACGCCCTCGTTCGGCTCGCGCGCCACGGGCGCGTGGCCAGATAGGCGGGGCGCAGCAGGCGGTCAATCCGGCGCCGGGCATCGTGCCGCCAACTCAACGCGTCATGCCGAACTGGCTTTACGACCGGGTCTTCGCCAGCGCCCCGCGCAAGCCGAGTCGCAACGCCTGACTACTCGACAGTGACGGACTTCGCCAGATTCCTCGGCTTATCGACGTCGTTGCCGCGCTCCAGGGCTGCGTGATAGGCAAGCAGCTGCAGTGGTACGGTGTGCAGAATCGGCGATAGCATTCCGGCGTGATCCGTCAGTCGAATCACGTGCAGGCCGTCGCCGTGCGTGATCTTGGCATCCTGGTCGGCCAGGACGTACAGCTCCCCGCCGCGTGCGCGCACTTCCTGCAGGTTGGATTTGAGCTTTTCCAGCAGGGCATCGTTGGGCGCGATCGCCACCACCGGCATTTCCCTGTCCACCAGCGCGAGCGGCCCGTGCTTCAGTTCCCCCGCGGCATAGGCCTCGGCGTGGATGTAGGAAATCTCCTTGAGCTTCAACGCGCCCTCCATCGCAATGGGCCAGTGAATACCGCGGCCGAGGAAGAGCGCGTGCCGGCGCGCGGCGAATTGTTGGGCCCAGAGCCTGACCTGCGGCTCCACCTGGAGCACGGCGGAAAGGGCCGAGGGCAGATGGCGTAAGGACTGTAAGAGCGCACCCTCGCGCTCGGCCGGCAGCCTGGCGCGCTGTTTCGCGAGCACCATGGTTAGCAGAGCCAACGCCGCGAGCTGGGTGGTAAATGCTTTGGTCGAAGCGACACCAATCTCCGGCCCTGCCCGGGTCAGAAAACACAGGTCGGCAGCCCGCACCAACGCTGATTCGGGCACGTTGCAGATCGCCAGCGAATGCCGGTGGCCAAGACCTTTGGCATGTTGCAACGCGGCCAGAGTATCAGCGGTCTCGCCTGACTGCGATATCGTGACAACCAGCGTGTCTGGGCCGGGTACGGAGTCCCGGTAGCGGTACTCGCTGGCAATCTCCACATTACAGACAACTCCTGCAATGCTCTCCAACCAGTAACGCGCCACCATCCCCGCGTGATAGCTGGTGCCGCACGCGATGATGAGAACGCTGCTGGTTTTGCGCAGCACCTCCTCGGCGTCGGCCCCGAACAGATTCGCTGACACTGATCGCGCGCTGGTGACCATTTCCAGCGTGTTTGCGACGGCACCGGGCTGCTCGAAGATCTCCTTTTGCATGTAATGCTGATAAGGACCCAACTCCACCGCATCCGCCGTCAGGTGGCTGTGATGGACAGGCCGCTCCACCCGCTTGCCCCCGGCATCCTGCACAGCGACCCGCTCCAGGGTGATTTCCGCGCAGTCGCCGTCCTCGAGATAGATGATCTTCTGCGTAACCTGGATCAGCGCCGATGCGTCCGATGCGGCAAAATTTTCCCCGTCGCCCAAACCCAGGAGCAGCGGGGCTCCCTGACGAGCAGCAATGAGCCGCGATTGGTCGCCCTCGGAGATCACCGCGATCGCATAAGCCCCGACGAGCTGGTCCACAGCAGCCCGCACGGCGTCCAACAGCGATGCGCTCTGCTTGAGGCAGGAATGCACGAGGTGCGCGATGACCTCGGTATCGGTCTCTGAAGTGAATTCATAGCCTTCCGATCGGAGCCGCGCGCGGATGGCCTCGTGATTCTCGATGATGCCGTTGTGCACCACCGAGACGCCGCCCGACATATGAGGATGCGCGTTGCGCTCCGAGGGCGCACCGTGGGTGGCCCAGCGCGTATGGGCAATGCCCAGCGCGCCGCTCACGCCCTGCGCCTTGACCAGGCGCTCGAGCTCCGCCACCCGTCCGGTGCTGCGCACTCGCTGGAGCGTTCCGTTCAGCACCGCCACGCCCGCCGAATCATAGCCGCGATATTCCAGCCGCTTCAGCCCCTCGAGCAGAATGGGCACGATATTGCGCTTGGCGATGGCTCCGACGATGCCGCACATGGCTATGAATGCGTGAACGGTGAACGGTGAACGGTGAACGGTGACGAACGGATCATGAAAGACCACCTCGAACAAGTTGTGGTCAGGTCACGGGTCACGGGTCACCGGTCACTTTCTTCTTGCGGGGCCGTTTCCAGCCCGGCCGATGCTCCTGGCTCTTCGCGTTAATCACCAGCCCACCCGGCGGCGTGTCCTTCCACACGGTGGTCCCGGCGCCGACGGTAGAACCCCTGCCGACTGTGACCGGAGCGACCAGTTGTACATCCGACCCGATGTGCACTTCGTCCTCGATCACGGTGCGGTGCTTGTTCGCACCGTCGTAATTACAGGTGATGGTCCCCGCGCCAATATTAACGTCCCGGCCGACGGTCGTATCGCCGATGTAGGCGAGATGGTTGGCCTTTGAGCGCGCCCGGATTTCGCTCGCCTTCACTTCCACAAAGTTGCCGATATGAACTTCTTCCCCGATTCGATTTCCCGGCCGCAGCCGTGCGTAGGGACCGATACGGCAGCGTTCTCCGATCTTGGCATCATCCATCATGGTGAACGGCTCGATGCGCGTCCCCGCGCCGATCTCGGAGTCCCTGAGTACACAATTGGCGCCGATCACGACGCCATCGCCCAGGCTCACCCGTCCTTCGAAAACACAGTTGACGTCAATCCGCACCTCCTCACCACACGAGAGCTCGCCGCGCACGTCCACGCGCATCGGGTCGGCCAGCGTCACCCCCTGGTCCATAAGTCTCTGGGCATGATGCCACTGCCAGGACCGCTCGACTTGCGCGAGCTGCGTCTTGCTGTTGACTCCCAACGCTTCCCGGGCTGCATGAGTCGAGACGGTCGCGACAGCAACCTTGTCCTTCAGCGCCAGAGCGACGATGTCCGTCAAGTAATATTCGCGCTGCGTATTGCGGTTGCCGATTCGCGATAGCCAGACTTTGAGCCGGCGGGTGGGCAGCGCCATGATGCCGGTATTGATCTCGCGGATGCGTCGCTGTGCCGCGCTTGCATCCTTGTCCTCGACGATGGCGCGGACCGCGCCGCGGCGATCGCGGACGACACGACCGTACCCGGTCGGATCATCGGTCTCGGTAGTCAGGATCGTCACTCGTTCGCGCTTGGTGTCGAGCATGGCCCGGAGCGTTTCGAGTTCGATCAGAGGAACATCGCCATAAAGCACGAGCGTCACGCCAGCCGCACCGAGCTGCGGCAACGCCTGGGCAAGGGCATGACCGGTGCCGAGCTGCGGCTCCTGGCGCACGAAAGCGAGGTCGGGCGCACGCATCGCCTCGGGTAGCACCTCACCGCCGTGACCGTAGACGACGACAATTCGCTGCGGCTCGAGCGCGCGTGCGACCTCCAGCACGTGCGTGATCAGCGGTCGCCCCGCGAGCCGATGCAGGACTTTGGGCAAGGGCGAGCGCATGCGCTTGCCTTGACCTGCGGCGAGAATTACGATGTTGGCCGGTTGCATGATGAAATTATCGCACAAACATCAACTTAGGCATCGTTCAACGTGTCGGGCCACGGCCGCGCACTGACCCGCGTTCAAATGGAGTCCCACCTTCGTACGCCGCCACAGCACATCCTCGGCGCTGCGCGCCCACTCGCGCTCGACAAAATAATCGACTTCGCGCGCGTAGAGATCCGCGCCATAGTGCTCACCAAGGTCGGCGAGCGCTGCACACTGGTTCAGCACTTCATAGGCCAGCGCGCCATGACGTCGGGCCAGGGCGTGCCGCAAACCCGCCGGCAGCCACGGGAAATCGCCCCGAAATCGGGCATCTGTGAACTGCTCGAGGCTTGAACCGCGCAGGTCGCCGCCGGGCAGCGTCGCGCCCTGGGTCCACGGGCCCGGCATCGCCGGGAACCACGGCGCGAGCGCCGCAAGCGCCTGCTCGGCGAGGCGGCGGAACACCGTGATCTTGCCACCGACGACCGAAAGCACTGGCGGAGCGCTATCTTCCGCATCGAGGCTCAAAACGTAATCACGCGTGATCGCCGAAGGATTCGGCGCGCCGTCGTCGAAAAGCGGGCGCACCCCGCAATAGCTCCAGATGACATCGGCGGGTGTGATGGCCCGCCCGAAATAGCGATTTGCCGCCCGGCACAGGTAATCGATTTCCTCAGCGCTCACATCGCACGCTGTCGGCACGCCGCGGAGCTCAACCTCCGTCGTGCCGATCAGTGTGTAACGGCCTTCATAGGCGCACGCAAAAACCACGCGGCCATCCTCGTTTTGCAGAATGTAGGCATGGTTCCCCTCGTACAGCTTCGGCACGACGATGTGACTGCCCTTCACCAGCTTCACGCCGAATCTGGCTGGCCGCCCGATCACGTCAGCCAGGAACTGTCCGACCCACGGTCCCGTGGCGTTGGCGATTGCACGGGCCTCCACTTGTGACTCGCGCCCGCTCGCGTCGCGCAACGTGGCCCACCACATACCGTCACGCCGATCCGCAGCAACGCATGCCGTACGGGGCAGGATCGCGGCGCCGAGATCGGCCGCCGCGCGCGCGGTCGTCACGACGAGCCGCGCGTCGTCCACCCAGCAATCGGAATAGACGTAGCCCTTGCCGAACTCCTGTCTGAGCCCCGCCCCGTATGAACTTCCCCGCAGGTTGACGGCGCGCGACGCCTCGAGAGCATGGCGGCGAGCGAGATAATCATAGACAAAGAGGCCCACGCGGATCATCCACGCCGGTCTAAGCGCGGGCACGTGCGGCATAACGAAGCGAAGAGGGCGGATCAAGTGCGGCGCCGCTCTCAGCAAAACCTCCCGTTCAGCGAGCGCTTCGGCGACCAGACGGAACTGAAATTGCTCCAGGTAGCGCAGGCCCCCATGGATGAGCTTGCTGCTCGCCGAGCTGGTGGACCCGCCCAGATCTCCCTGCTCGACCAGCAGAACCTTGAGTCCACGGCCGGCGGCGTCGCGCGCGATTCCCGCACCATTGATGCCACCACCGACTATCAGGAGATCGTAGCGTTCCATGAGTGAATAGGGGCAGCCGCGGCTGCCCCTATCTTGCTCCCTCCGTAACTTGAAGGGCGATCGCGCCCGGCGAACCCGCGGATACAAACCAACGCCGTCAGGCGTCCGGATTCATCATCTCCTCTGGCGCAACTTCCGAATCGCCGCCAGTTGCGCTGCGATCGAGGCCAGCTCGGCCTCGACGGTTGCGACTTCCTGCTTGTCGAGCGCCTTCTCACGCGCCTCCTCGGCACGCTTCAGCGCGTCGAGCGCCTTCGCCTCGTCCAGGTCGTGGCCCCTGATCGCGGTGTCGGCCAGCACGGTGACGACCCGGGGCTGCACCTCGAGCACGCCACCCGCCACGAAGATCAGCTGTTCTTCGCCGCCGTCGGCGGGCCGGATGCGGACCGTGCCGGGCTTGATGCGGGTGATAAGCGGCGTATGCCGGGGATAGATGCCCAGCTCGCCAACCTCACCCGGCAGCACGACAAATTCAGCCTCGCCCGAATAGATGCTCTCTTCGGCACTGACAACGTCAACGTGAATGGTTTCAGCCATTGGAATCCCGGAAAATGGGAAACAGGAAGTCGGAAATAGGCGACACGCAGCTGGCTTTTTGATTTGCCATTCCCTATTCCCTATTTCCTGTTTACTAGAGTGTTTTCGCTTTCTCGAACGCTTCCTCGATTGGCCCGACCATGTAGAAGGCCTGCTCGGGGAGCTGGTCGCACTCGCCATTGACGATCATGTTGAAGCCTTTGATCGAATCCTTCAAAGAAACGTATTTACCCTTCTGCCCAGTGAAGTTCTCCGCCACGGAGAACGGCTGGGAGAGGAAACGCTGAATCTTGCGCGCGCGCGAGACGGCCAGTTTGTCCTCGGGGGCCAGCTCATCCATGCCCAGGATGGCAATGATGTCACGCAGCTCCTTGTAGCGCTGCAGCGTCGCCTGTACCGCGCGCGTCGTGCCGTAATGCTCCTCGCCGATCGTGTTCGGATCCACCTGGCGCGAAGTTGAATCGAGCGGATCCACGGCAGGGTAGATGCCTAGCGAGGCGATATCGCGCGAGAGCACGACGGTCGCGTCCAGGTGGCCGAACGTGGTGGCGGGGCTCGGGTCCGTCAAGTCGTCTGCGGGCACGTACACCGCCTGGATGGACGTGATCGAGCCGACTTTCGTTGACGTGATGCGCTCCTGCAGCCGCCCCATCTCTTCCGCCAGGGTCGGTTGGTAGCCCACCGCTGAAGGCATGCGTCCCAGCAACGCCGAAACTTCGGTTCCCGCCAGCGTATAGCGATAGATATTGTCGATGAAGAGCAGGACGTCACGGCCCTCGTCGCGGAACGCCTCGGCCATGGTGAGGCCGCTCAGGCCCACGCGCAGGCGGTTTCCGGGGGGCTCATTCATCTGACCGAACACCATCGCGACCTTGTCGAGCACGTTCGAGTCCTTCATCTCGTGATAGAAATCGTTGCCCTCGCGCGTGCGCTCGCCCACGCCGGCAAACACGGAAAGGCCAGAATGGGCCTTGGCGATGTTGTTGATGAGCTCCATCATGTTGACCGTCTTGCCCACACCGGCGCCGCCGAACAGCCCGATCTTTCCGCCCTTGGCGAACGGGCAGATGAGATCGATTACCTTGATGCCGGTTTCGAGCAGCTCGACCGAAGGCGCGAGCTCGTCGAACTTGGGCGCGGACCGGTGAATGGGCCGCCGTTCTTCCGACTTGATCGGGCCGGCCTCGTCGATCGGGCGGCCAAGCACGTCCATGATGCGGCCCAGCGTGCCCAGCCCGACGGGAACCGAGATCGGTGCCCCGGTATTAACCACCTTCATGCCGCGGCGCAAGCCGTCGGAAGAACCCAGCGCGATGCAGCGCACGACACCGTCGCCGAGCTGCTGCTCCACCTCGAACGTGAGCCCTTTCTCGGCCAGCCCGGCATCACCGGTATCCTCCAGCCTGAGCGCGTGATAAATATTGGGCAGCGCTTCGCGCGGAAACTCGATGTCGGTCACCGCGCCGATGCACTGGACAATCGTGCCTTGTGCTTGTGCCATGTCAGTCCCTCAAAAGCAAAACTTTTTCCCCACAGACGCGTGGCGACACGGAGTAAATCCTATCGAAAACAAGCTCTATGCCTCCGTGTCTCTGTGGTTCAATTCCTAAACGGCTGCAGCGCCGCCTACGATCTCCGAGATCTCCTTGGTAATCGCAGCCTGCCGACTCTTGTTGTAGATCAAGGTAAGCTCGTCGATCAGCGTGGCGGCATTGTCGGATGCGGACTTCATTGCGACCATGCGTGCCGACTGCTCTGAAGCGCCGTTCTCGACCACCGCCTGGTAAATCACAGACTCGATGTAGCGTGTCAGCACGTGGTCGAGCACCGCCTTTGCGTCCGGCTCATAAATGTAGTCCCACACGCCGCCTTGCGTGCCGAGCGTCTCGCCGGCCAACGGCAGGAGCTGCAGCATGACGGGCTCCTGCTTCATGGTGTTGACGAAGCGCGTGCCGAAGATCATGAGCCGGTCGATGCGGTCCTGCATGTAGCCGTCGAGCATGATCTTTAACGCCCCGATCAGTTTCTCGAGCGAGGGACGGTCGCCGATCTGAGTCACTTGCGACACGATGTTGGCGCCCAGCCGCTGCATGAATCCCAGCCCCTTCGTACCGATGCAGCACACGTCGACTTCCTCGCCCTGCGCCTGCCAATCCTTGTACTGCTGCAGCACCAGGCGAAGAAGGTTGGTGTTGAGCGCCCCGCACAGTCCCTTGTCCGTCGTGACGACAATGATCCCTACGCGCTTCACCGTGTCGCGCGCGGTAAGGAACGGGTGGCGGTACTCGGGGTTCGCCTGGCTCATGTGCGCGGCAACGTTGAGGATCTTCTCGACGTAAGGACGGCTGGCGCGCATGCGCTCCTGCGCGCGCCTCATTTTCGAGGCGGAGACCATCTCCATCGCTTTAGTGATTTTCCGGGTGTTCTGCACACTCCGGATTTTCACCCGTATTTCCTTGGTGCCCGGCATAGCTCTTTCCTTGACGTTCGGCGCGCGGCGCGCGGCAGTTTCAGCGCGATGCGTGCCTAGAAACTGCCGTTTTTCTTCCAGTCGCTGATCGCGCCCGACAGCGCCTTCTCGTCATCCGCAGAGAGGTCCTTCTTTTCCTCCATGCGCGCAATCAGATCCCCGTATTTCCCGCGGACGTAGTCACGCATGCTGCGTTCCGCCGCCAGCGCTTTCTTGACGTCGATATCGTCGAAGAAGCCGTTGTTAACGCCAAAGAGCGTCAACGCCATCTCCCAGACCTGGACCGGATGGTACTGAGCCTGCTTCATGAGTTCAGTCACCATGCGCCCGCGCTCGAGCTGCTTGCGGGTGGCTTCATCGAGATCGGAGGCGAACTGGGCGAAGGCGGCCAACTCACGGTACTGCGCCAGGGCCAGCCGTACGCCACTCCCAGTGTCACGACGTTTCATGATCTTCGTCTGCGCCGCGCCGCCCACCCGCGACACCGATATGCCGGCGTTGATCGCCGGCCGGATCCCGGCGTTGAAAAGGTCCGTCTCGAGAAAGATCTGCCCGTCGGTGATCGAGATTACGTTGGTCGGCACGAACGCCGTCACGTCGCCGGCCTGGGTCTCGATGATGGGGAGCGCGGTCAGTGACCCGGTCTTGCCCTTGACCGCTCCTTTGGTAAGGCGCTCGACATATTCTTCATTTACCCGCGCGGCACGCTCGAGCAAGCGCGAGTGGAGATAAAAGACATCGCCCGGATAGGCCTCGCGGCCGGGCGGGCGGCGCAGCAGCAGCGAGATCTGGCGGTAAGCCCACGCCTGTTTGGTCAAATCGTCGTAGATAATGAGCGCGTCCTCGCCGCGGTCGCGGAAGTATTCCCCCATGGTGCAACCGGAATAGGGCGCGATGTATTGCATCGCCGCCGATTCGGAGGCGGACGCCACGACCACGACGGTATAGGCCATTGCGCCGTGCTCCTCGAGCTTGCGCACCACGTTGACAACGGTCGAGGCCTTCTGACCGATCGCCACATAGACGCACATGAGGTCCTTGCCCTTCTGATTGATGATCGTGTCCACGGCCACGGCGGTCTTGCCGGTCTGGCGATCGCCGATAATGAGCTCGCGTTGGCCGCGGCCGATCGGCACCATCGAGTCGATCGCCTTCAGCCCGGTCTGTACCGGCTGGGACACCGAGCGGCGCCAAATGACGCCGGGCGCAACTTTCTCGATGACGTCCGTCATCTTGGCGTTGATGGGTCCTTTGCCATCGATTGGCTGACCCAGGGAATTGACGACGCGACCGAGCAATTCCCGCCCGATTGGCACCTCAAGAATGCGGCTCGTGCACTTGACCGTGTCGCCTTCGGTGATGTGCTCATACTCGCCCAGAATCACGGCACCCACCGAGTCGCGCTCGAGGTTGAGCGCGAGGCCGAAGGTGTCTCCGGGAAACTCGAGCATCTCGCCCTGCATGACGTTGGACAGCCCGTGAATACGGCAAATGCCGTCGGTTACCGATACCACCGTGCCCTGCGTACGCGTTTGCGCGCCGGCATCGAGGTTCTGGATCCGGCTCTTGATGAGTTCCGATATTTCGGAGGGATTAAGTTGCATGGTTTTTCCTCAGGCTCGCTACGCTTTAAGTGCGCTCTCGAGCGCGGCGAGTTGCGCGCGCGCCGAAGCATCGATCACTTTATCACCGATAACAATCTTGACACCGCCGATAAGCTCCTTGTCGAGCTGGACCTGCGCCTTTACCTTGCGGCCGGTCTTATGTTCAAGTCCGGCTACCAGCTGGGCGACCTGTGAATCATCCAGCTCAAACGCGGTATATATATCGGCGTCGACCACGTTCTCGCGCTCGTTTCTGAGCGCCTCGTACTGGGTGCGGATTTCGGGCAGCACCTCGAGCCGCCGGTTCTCCGCCAGAACGCGCACGAAATTTTCCGCTTCGCCGCTCAGCCTGCCGGTCAGAATGGCGATGAACAGGCCCGCAACGCTCGCCGGCGACAGGTTGGGATCATTGATCGCCGTGCGCACGTCGTTGTCGGCGGCAACCGCAGCCAGGTTGCCGAGCATCGCCGACCAGTCGGCGAGCTTGCCAGCGCCATCGGCCAGCCTGAAGACCGCCTCGGCGTACGGACGCGCTATGGTCGCGATTTCGGCCATTGCTTCACTCGCAGGGGGTCTTCAATGACCCGCCGCAGACCCCCCATTTACGCTGAACTACCATACGGGACTAGAGCTGGCCCTTGATCGAACCGAGCAGCTCGGCGTGCGCCTTGGCGTCGACTTCGCGCCGCAGGATCTTTTCGGCGCCCGCCACGGCCAGCATCGCCACCTGGTCGCGCAACTGCTCCCGCGCCCGGGCGACTTCCTGGTCGATCTCCGCCTTTGCGGCCGCTTTCTCCCGGCTGCTTTCTTCTTTCGCGGCCGCCTTCGCCTCCTCGATCAGCTCGGCAGCACGCTTATCAGCCTGCGCCAGGATCTCGGCTGCGCGGTCGCGCGTCTGCCGGATCGTCACCTCGGCTTGCTTACTCGACACCTCCAGCGATTTTTTACCCTGCTCCGCGGCGGCGAGCCCCTCGGCGATGGTCTTCTGCCGCGACTCGATCGCACGCAATAGCGGCGGCCACACAAACTTCACGGTGAACCAGATGAAAGCGGCGAACGTGATCGCTTGCGCAAACAACGTCAGGTTAATATTCATGTTCTACCCTTTCGGGATCCGTCGCATGCGTCGCCGGCGGCCTTATTGCACCACGGACAGCAAGGGATTGGCGAACGCGAAGAACATCGCGATACCCAGCCCGATGATGAACGACGCGTCGATCAAGCCGAGCAAAAGGAAGACCCGCGCCTGCAGTTGCGGCATGAGCTCGGGCTGTCGCGCTGCGCCTTCGAGGAAGCGGCTCGACATGATGCCTATGCCAATGCACGCGCCAGCGGCGCCAAGGCCCACCATGAGACCGATGCCGATGCTGGTGTAGGCCTGGATCATCGCCAGAAGCTGAAGTTTTTCCATTGCTGTTTCCTTTCCTGTGCGAAAAAACGGTTAATCAGGGTAGTCAGTGGTGTTCGTGGGCCATCGAGATATAGACGATGGTGAGCATCATGAAAATATAGGCCTGCAGCACGATGATCAGGATGTGGAAGATCATCCAGCCAAGCCCGAAGAAGAAGCCGAAAAATGTCCCGAGGAGGCCGGTAGCCGCCCAGATCCATAGGAGAAAGAAAATGATCTCGCCCGCGTAGATGTTCCCGAACAGACGCAGCGAGTGCGAAAGCGTCTTCGACACGTATTCGACCAGATTGAACAGGAAGTTCGCCGGCCACAGTAGCGGATTTGAGCCAAACGGAGCGCAGCACATGTCGTGGATCCAGCCGCGCAGCCCCTTAACGGCAATCCCGAAATAGAGGGAGAGCAACAGGACCGAGATCGATAGCGCAAAGGTCGTATTGACGTCCGCGGTGGGAACAGGCCGCCAGTCATGCACGCCAACGACGCCCATGATCACCATGAAGAGGTCTACCGGCACCCAGTCCATGGCGTTCATCAGCAGCACCCAGACGAACACCGTGAGGGCCGCGGGCGCGATGAAGCGGTGGCGGTCGCCAGAGAGAAATATTTCTTTCGCTTGGTTATCGACGAACTGGATCAGGATCTCTACGAAGGCCTGCCGCCGGTTCGGCACCCCCGAGGTGGCGCCCTTGATGACCCACCAGATCAGTCCGAGGCCGACGCAGCCCAGCACGACACTGGTCACGAGCGAGTCGACATTCAGCATCCAGAATCCGCCGTCACCGACGGGCTTCGACAGGAAGGTCAGGTGGTGCTGAATGTAGTCGGAGGGAGTTAACGCTTTACCGGCTGTCATCGCTCGATCGTTCTAGTATTCGCGGACAAAAAAAGCCATGGCGAAAATGAGCACGGTTACGGCGAACGAGCCTATGAACGCAGCCACAACGATGCTCTTGTACGTCGCCAGCACGAGCCACAGCAGGATCACGACAAGGCCGATCTTGATCATTTCGGCCCTGAAAGCGGCTAACAACGTTACCCCCGCAGACTCCGCCTGGCCCAGTGAAGTCGCCACCGCAAATCCCAGGCCGCCACAGATGCTTACGAGGCCGCCGAGTGCTGCGGAGAGCGCCCCATCGGCGCCCGCCAAACTCCCTGCAATGAGGGTCAATCCGGTGGTCGCCATCACCTGCCACCGGAGAACGGTGCGGATCGGCCTGCTCAGCTTGCGAAGCTTGGCGTTCATGGTCTCCGCAGCGAGCAAGGGCGCAGAAGTATAGCCTTTTCCCCGCTGCCCGGTCAATTTTCCGCGGTGCAGCAAAGCCCCTGGCGCTGGGATTATCAGCCACCCCCGCCCAGCTTGCCGAGCAAGGTATCGAGATGGTCGTGACTCGAGTAATGCAGGACGAGCTTGCCGGCGCCCCCCTTGTCAGCTTTGATCTCGACTCGCGTTCCGAGTCGCTGGGAAACCTCTTCCTCGAGCCGCGCGATATCCCGATCAACCCGCTTGCTCGCCCGCGGCCCACGCCGCGTCAACAGTTCGTTGACCCGGGACTCGACCTGCCGCACCGAGAGCTGCTTGGCCGCGGCCTCGCGGGCGAGCTCGATCTGCCTGAGTGCCGGGAGCGCGAGCAGCGCGCGGGCATGGCCCATGTCGAGCTTGCCCGCGCGCAACAACTCCTGGACTGGCGCAGCAAGCTCGAGCAGACGCAACGTATTGGTAATGCCCGTTCGCGAACGGCCCAGCGCCTCGGCCGCCTGCGCATGCGTCATTCCGAATTCATCGATCAGGCGCTTCATGCCCGCCGCCTGTTCGAGCGGGTTGAGATCCTCGCGCTGGATGTTCTCGATCAGCCCCATCGCGAGCGCGTGACTATCGGGTACTTCGCGCACAAGGGCGGGGACGCGATCAAGGCCAGCCATCCGCGCTGCGCGCCAACGCCGTTCCCCGGCGACGATTTCGTAACGGCCTTCTGCCAGCGGCCGCACGAGTATGGGTTGTATGACGCCTTGCGAGCGGATCGATTCGGCGAGCTCGGCAAGCGCGTCCTGATCCATGCTCGTGCGCGGCTGGAAGCGACCCGGCTGAAGCGTATCGACCGCGAGCATGGCCAAGGCGTCTTGCGCAGCCGCATCGCCCTCGGTCCCGAGCAGTGCGTCCAGTCCGCGGCCCAATCCTCTCACCTTCACCATGGTGTTCTCCTCATTCGGCGGCGCGATTCAGCATCTCGCCCGCAAGCGCCAGGTAGGCCTGGGCCCCTTTGGAACTCTCGTCGAACTTGATGGCTGGCAGCCCAAAGCTTGGGGCCTCGGCCAGGCGCACGTTACGCGGAATGACGGTTCGATACACCTTCTCGCCAAAATGCGCCAGCAACTGCTCCGAAACCTGCTGCGCCAGCGTATTGCGCGGGTCGTACATCGTGCGCAACAGGCCTTCGATCTCGAGCCCGGGATTGAGGTGCGAGCGAACCTTCTTGACGGTCTGGACCAGATCGCTCAGCCCCTCCAGCGCATAGTACTCGCACTGCATGGGAATCATCACGGCATGCGCAGCAGTGAGTCCGTTAACCGTGAGCAGACTGAGCGCCGGCGGGCAGTCGATCAGGACGAAATCGTATTCCGGCGCGATCTCCGCAAGCGCTTCCTTCAGGCGTGACTCCCGACGTTCGAGTCCGACCATCTCGACTTCGGCGCCCGCCAGCTCTCGATTCGCCGGGACCAGATCATAGCCGCCGTTCTCCGCGCGCACGCGCACTTCCGCTATGCGGCGCGAGCCGAGGAGCACGTGATAGATCGTCGCTGGCAGCATGCGTTTATCCACGCCGCTGCCCATGGTGGCGTTGCCCTGGGGATCCAGGTCCACCAGTAACACGCGACGCTGGGAAGCCGCGAGGCTCGCGGCGAGATTGACACCGGTGGTCGTCTTGCCAACGCCACCTTTCTGGTTGGTAATCGCGACGATGCGGGTCATGGGTTCAGTTCCGCTCGAGGAGCAGCAGGTGCCGGGTGGCGCGCAATCCCGGAACAGACAGCGCCTGCGCCCGGCGCAGCCGGAAACCAAGTCCGTGTGGCAGGTGCGCCAACTCTTCGTACGGGTAAACCCCTTTCATTGCCGCCAGCGTACCGCCCGCGGCCATGTGGTGGCCGGCAAGCGTTACCAACTCCGCCAGATCGGAAAGCGCGCGCGAGATAACGAGCTCGAATGGCTGCGCGGCCCGCCAGGTCTCCACGCGCGCGCACTCGACCGTCGCGTTTCCGAGGCCAAGCTCGATTACCGCCTGCCGGAGGAAGGCCGTTTTCTTCTGGCTCGAATCGAGCAATGTTACTTGCGCATGCGGCAGCGCCAACGCCAGTGGAATTCCCGGCAGACCCGCGCCGCTGCCCACGTCCAGAATGGTCACAGCCGAGACATGCGGCGCCACCGCGAGGCAATCGAGCAGGTGCTGGCTCACCATTTCCGATGGATTGCGCACAGCCGTGAGGTTGTAGACCTGATTCCATTTGTCCAGCAGTGCTAGATAGTCGAACAGCTGTTGTTGGGTCTGTGGCGGCAGGCTCAAGCCAAGTTGCGTGACACCTTCGGCGAGCTGCGCGGCCGGATTCACACGCTTTCGCCCGCCGCGCGCCTGGACGTGCCTGGGGTCGGCTCCGTTCCTTCGCGCGCGGTGGCAAAGCCGCGCTTCAAATGCACCAGCAATACCGATATCGCAGCCGGGGTCATTCCCGAGATGCGCGCCGCCTGGCCCAAGGTCTCCGGGCGATGGCGATTGAGATTTTGCTGCACTTCGACGGACAAGCCGCGCACCCTGGTGTAGTCGACGTCAACCGGCAACGGTGTCGTTTCGTAATGCTCGTGCCGCGCGATCTCTTCGCGCTGCCGCTCGATGTAGCCTTGGTATTTGGTCTGGATCTCGATCTGCTCTGCCACATCCGCGTCGCTGACGGACGGTCCTGCGCCGGGCAGCGTCATGAGCCGCACATAGTCGATACCGGGGCGCCGTAGCAAATCGGCGAGCGTGCAATCATGCTCAAGCGGTTGACCGAGAAGCGCCTCGGCAACGCCCGCCGGTAAGAGCCGGCGATTCACCCAGGTCCCGCTAATCCGTTCCTGCTCGCGCCCGATCGCATCGCGTTTGCGCGAGAACGCGTCCCAGCGCGCGTCGTCCACGACGCCGAGACGCCGCCCAGTCTCGGTCAGCCGCAAATCGGCATTGTCCTCGCGCAAACTAAGCCGATACTCGGCGCGGCTCGTAAACATGCGATAGGGTTCGGAGACGCCGCGCGTGATGAGGTCGTCGACCAGCACGCCCAGATAAGCCTCGTTCCGCCGCGGGCACCAGGGTGTTTGTTCCTTCACAAACAACCCCGCGTTGATTCCCGCAAGCAGGCCCTGCGCCGCTGCCTCTTCGTAACCCGTGGTCCCGTTGATCTGCCCCGCGAAGAACAGGCCGGCGAACGCTTTGGTCTCGAGCGAGCTCTTCAGAGCGCGCGGGTCGAAATAATCGTACTCGATCGCGTAGCCGGGACGAGTGATATGCGCGTGTTCGAGCCCTTTGATCGAGTGCACCAGTTCGTACTGCACGTCGAACGGCAGACTGGTTGAAATCCCGTTCGGGTAAAACTCCGTAACCGTCAGCCCTTCCGGCTCGAGAAAAATCTGATGGGATGTTTTTTCGGCGAACCGCGTCACCTTGTCCTCGATCGACGGGCAATACCGCGGACCGATACCTTCGATCACACCGGTGTAGAGCGGCGAGCGCCCGAGACCGTTGCGAATGATGTCGTGCGTGCCCGCGTTGGTGTGCGTAATCCAGCACGACACCTGCGGCGGATGCTGCTCGCGCCCGCCCCGAAACGAAAAAACCGGCGTCGGAACATCTCCGGGTTGTTCGGTCATGCGAGAAAAATCTATGGTGCGCCCGTCGATTCGGGGCGGCGTGCCGGTCTTGAGACGGCCCACCGGGAGTTCGAGCTCTCGTAACCGTCGCGCGAGGGTCAGTGAAGGCGGATCGCCAGCACGGCCTGCTTGATAGTTCTGCAGACCGACGTGGACCCGCCCGCCGAGAAAAGTGCCCGCCGTAAGCACCACCGCGCGCGCGCCAAAGCGCGCGCCAAGTTGCGTAACGACGCCGACGACTCGATCGCCCTCGAGCAGCAGGTCGTCCACGGCCTGCTGAAATATACGCAAATGCGACTGACCCTCAAGACGCCCGCGGATGGCCTGCTTATAGAGAACACGGTCGGCCTGCGCGCGCGTTGCGCGCACTGCGGGGCCTTTGCGTGCGTTCAGGATGCGAAACTGGATGCCGGCCTCGTCCGCCGCCGCCGCCATCGCGCCGCCCAGCGCATCGATCTCCTTTACGAGGTGCCCTTTGCCAATCCCGCCAATCGAAGGATTGCACGACATTTGGCCCAGTGTTTCCACGCTATGCGTGAGCAGTAGCGTATTGCACCCCATTCGGGCAGAGGCCAGTGCGGCCTCGGTGCCTGCGTGGCCGCCGCCAACTACAATAACATCATATGATTCAGATACTTGCATATTAAAATCGCCTTGCCGGTCGGACGCGATCATACCGCAAAAGCTTGTCCAGGAGAACTCTGATGGTGGCTATTCGGTAGGTTTCACGTGGAACAAGCGCGAGAAGCGCCATTTCATGGTGCGACGCAGCACGAAATGGTTTCACGTGGAACGTGGCGCTATTTTCCGATGCAAAACCGGGAGAATATCTCTCCGAGTAGGTCGTCCGGCGTAACTTCCCCGGTTATGGTCCCCAAGGCGGCCTGCGCCAACCTGAGTTCCTCCGCAAACAGCTCGATCTGGCCCAAGCGTGCCTGCGCGTGTTCCAAATGACCACGGGTCACGGAAAGGGCGCCCAAATGGCGTTCACGGGCCATGAACAGGCCCTCCGCGTCACCCTTCCACCCCACCGCCTCGAGCAAGGCGCTTCGCAACAGGTCAACGCCCGCTCCGGTCTTCGCCGAGAGCCACACAACGGCGGTGCCATCCTGCCCTTCCTTGGTGGCGTGATACCCCGTTAAATCAATCTTGTTCATGACCTTTACCCGAGGAAGCGCGGATGGCAAGCGGTCCAGGATGAGCCTGTCAGCAGCCGTTTCGCCGGTTACGCAATCCATGATTAACAGCACGAGGTCGGCCTTCTCGATTGCGGCCCAAGTCCGGGCGATCCCCAAGCCCTCTACCGGGTCGGACGACTCGCGCAACCCAGCCGTATCGATGATATGTGCCGGAACGCCATCCAAATCGATGCTTTGGCGAATGGCATCGCGCGTGGTTCCCGGAACTTCTGTAACAATTGCGAGCTCCTCCCCGGCGAGGCGATTTAGCAGGCTCGACTTCCCGACATTGGGCTGCCCAGCCAGCACAATGTGCATGCCTTCGCGCAAAAGACTGCCCTGTTGCGACGCTTGCTCGATCCTGGAAAGCTCGACGCGCAGAGCGGCAAGCTGCTGTTCGGCGCCCGCTCGCTCGAGAATTTCAACATCCTCTTCGGGAAAATCGAGCGTCGCTTCAACCAACAGCCGCAAATTGGTGAGGCCACGCACCAGCGTCTCGATCCGTTCCGAGAACGCACCTTGCAGAGAATGCAGCGCGCAGCGCGCTGCCCGCGCCGTGCTCGCATCGATGAGATCAGCGACGCTCTCGGCCTGGGCCAAGTCGAGCTTGTCGTTGAGGAACGCGCGGCGCGTGAATTCTCCAGGCTCGGCGAGCCGCGCGCCCAACTCGAGACATCGTCGCAGCACGAGTTGCAGGACCACCGGTCCGCCGTGACCTTGGAGTTCGAGCACATCTTCCCCGGTATAGGAATGGGGCGCCGGGAAATAGAGCGCAATCCCGTAATCGATCACTTGCTGACGGGCGTCAAGGAAGTCGGCAAGTATCGCGTGTCGCGATGGTAGCCGCTGCCCAACCAAGTCGGCCGCGAATTCGCCTAGCCGCAGTCCCGAAACCCGCACGATACCGATGCCAGCACGGCCAGGCGCGGTGGCGATGGCCGCTATGATGTCGCTACGGCTCATCGCACTCGATCAACCGCCGGCTTAGGCTCAGCGGGCCAATATTTAGCGACGGCTCTTGCGCGCTCCCGCGCTGGCCTCGCGTTCGATCATCCGCGTGATATGCCATTGCTGCGTGATCGAAAGCACGTTGTTCACCAGCCAGTAGAGCACAAGCCCCGCGGGAAAGAAGAAGAAGAAAATGCTGAAGGCAATCGGCATGATCTTCATGATCTTCGCCTGCACCGGATCGGGGGGCGTTGGATTGAGCCAAGTCTGTATGATCATCGTTGCGCCCATCAGGATCGGCAAGATATAAAACGGATCCGGCGCCGCCAGATCGTTAATCCAGAGCATGAATGGCGCGTGGCGGAGCTCGACGCTCCCCAGCAAAACCCAGTAAAGTGATATAAAAACAGGTATTTGCACAACAATCGGCATGCACCCGCCCAAAGGATTGATCTTCTCGGTCTTGTAGAGCTCCATCATCGCCTGCTGCAACCGCTGGCGGTCGCTGCCGTACTGTTCCTTGAGCTTTTGCAGCTTCGGTGCGACCACCCGCATTTTCGCCATCGAGCGATAGCTTGTGGCGGACAACGGATAGAAGATCAGCTTGATCATGATCGTCAGCAGAATGATCGCCACACCCCAGTTCTGCACCCATTTGTGCAGCCAGTTGAGCACCCAGAACAACGGCACGGCGATCACGGTCAGCCAGCCATAATCGACCGTGAGGTCGAGTCCCGGCGCGATCTTGGCGAGCTTGTCCTGCTCCTGGGGCCCGGCGTACAACGGTACCGTCACGGTCGCGCTGGCGCCCGGGGCGACGTTGCCCGCGGGCACGATCGTGCCCGCGGCGAAAAGCCCGTCGTCCAGGCGTCGCGTGTAGAACTCCCTCGGAGCGTCAGTGCGGGGCAACAAAGCGCCGACAAAATAATGCTGCAACATCCCGATCCAACCATCCAGCGAATTCTTGGGATACGGCGTCTTGCCCTCCTGGATGTCCTCGAACGACACCTTCTGGAATTTGTCCTTGTCGGTATAGACCGCGACGCCCGTGAAACTCGGCACCATCTTGGAAAAACCCGCTAGCGGCTTGTCGTCGCGCACCATCTGAAAATAGGCGTAGGGCTGGATTGCCGCCGTGCCCTGGTTGGCGAGCTCGAAGCTCACGTCAATCAGGTAACTGTCTCGGTGGAAGCGGTACACCTTCGTCACCTGAACGCCGTCGCCGGGCGGCGCACTCAGCCGGACCTCGACAGTTTTATCGCCCTCGGCCAGCTGATAGCGCCCGGCCGCGCTGCTGAACTGTGTCCGGTGGTTCGGGAGCGCGCCACCAATCAGCCCGGATTGCGCGATGTAAGTGTGCTCTGCGTTCCGATCCAGCAGCACAAAAGGTTTGTTGCGGTCGAGCGTATCGCGATGATTCTTGAGCTCCAGGCGTATCAGGTCGCCACCGGACGCGCTGATCTGGGCACGCAGCACATCGGTCTCGACGTGCACCAGGCCACCGGGCTCGCTTCGTGGCTGGGCCTGCTGGGGCACGCCGCTCTGGGCCGCGATGAGCTTTTCGCTGGGGATCGGAACCTGTGCCGCCTGCGGCGGGGCCTTTTCGGCTTTTCCCCCTGCTACCGGCGCGGACGTCGAGAGGGGTGCCGATTCGGTCTGCCGGTCACGCTGCCACGCGTCCAGCAAGAGGAACAGGGAAAAGGAGAAGACAAAAAACAATATCAGGCGTTGCGAGTCCATAGCCATGCTTCGCCGCTATCACGCGGCCTTTAACGCCCGTTCACCGTCGCCCCGGTAACGAGTTCTGCCAACAGGCGCGCGAGCTCGCTCCGGGCTTGACTGCCGCTGCCGCGAGTCGGGCAGCGCCGCATACGCACCACTACGTCGAGGCCGCCCAAGCGGTCACGCCAATTGCGGAATACTTCGCGAACCATACGCTTGACGCGGTTACGGTCGACCGCTCGCGGTGCCACTTTCTTGGCGGTGATGATGCCGATACGCGCCTGCTCCAGGGCGTTGGGCTTGGCAAACACGGTGAAATGGCGGCGCGCGCCACTTGCGCCATGGGCCAAGGCTGCTGCGAAGTGCTCCGGGCGCCGCAGTCTTGCTGTTCGCGGCAAACCCGCCGCAGTAGGCGCACCCCCAGCGTTCAGACGCTCAGCCGTGCGCGCCCCTTCGCCCGGCGCGCGCGCAACACCGCGCGCCCGCTACGAGTACGCATTCGCACGAGAAACCCGTGCGTGCGCTTGCGCCGTATCACCGATGGCTGATAAGTCCGTTTCATGTGCTGGCCCTCGCAATCGAAAAGCGCGCTATTACAACCTTTAACACACTGTCGTGTCAACCTCGGCGCGGCGGCGACAATCATCACCTCCGGCTCTCAAAGCTGTGGATAACCCCCCCTAAAACGGATAAAATCTGAGCCTGCAATACACGCTCGCGCCCAGGTGCAAATTCAAACTCCGATGCGACACCGATGAATAGCTTCTGGCGCTTCTGTTTGGCCCGGTTCGAAAAGGAACTCCCGCCTCAGCAGTTCACCACCTGGATCAAACCATTGCAGGTTCGGATCGAGGGCAACGCGCTCACCTTGGTGGCTCCGAATCGGTTCGTGCAACAGTGGATCCGGGACCGGTTTCTGGCCCGGATCGAACAACTTGCGCTCGAACACCTTCAGCGCCCGCTCGACGTGCGGCTGGTGCTGCTCGAGCGCGATCACCCTGCGCCGAGCCCTGCCCCGGCAGCCCCCGCTATCGCCCCCGGGCCGGCGAAACCCAGCAGCCGAGAAATTTCCCGCCTGAACCCGGCGTTCACGTTCGATACGTTTGTCACCGGCAAAGCCAACGAGCTCGCGCGTGCCGCGGCGATGCAGGTGGGCGAGCGGCCCGGTGCGGCTTACAACCCGCTGTTCGTCTACGGCGGCGTGGGCCTTGGCAAGACGCACCTCATTCAAGCGATCGGTAACCAGCTGCGGGCGGGCGCGCCGGAATCGAAGATCCGCTACATCCACGCCGAGCAGTACGTCTCGGACGTGGTGCGCGCCTATCAGCACAAAGCCTTCGACGATTTCAAGCGCTACTATCACTCGCTCGATCTGCTGCTCATCGACGATATTCAGTTTTTCAGCGGGAAAAACCGCACCCAGGAAGAATTCTTCTACGCCTTTAATGCGCTCATCGAGGCGCACCGCCAGGTCGTCATCACCTGCGATACGTATCCCCGGGAGATTTCGGGCATAGAGAATCGCCTGATCTCGCGTTTCGGCTGGGGCCTTACAGTATCGGTCGAGCCGCCCGAATTGGAAATGCGCGTTGCCATTCTCCTCAAGAAGGCGGAGGCCGACGGGGTGAGGCTCGACGAGAATGTGGCTTTTTTTCTCGCGCGGCACATTCAGTCGAATGTCCGCGAACTCGAAGGCGGCCTGAAACGCGTACTCGCCTACGCGCGTTTCACCGGCCTCCCGCTATCCGTCGAAGTCTGCCGCGACGCCCTGCGTGATCTGCTCGCGATCCAGCATCGCCAGATCTCTGTCGAGAACATCCAGAAGACCGTCGCTGACTACTACAAGATCAAGATCTCCGAGATGTATTCCAAGCGGCGCTCTCGCAATGTTGCCCGACCGCGTCAGGTTGCAATGGCTCTGGCGAAAGAGCTTACCCAACTCAGCCTGCCCGATATTGGTGATGCGTTTGGTGGTCGGGACCACACGACCGTCTTGCATGCCTGCCGCAAAGTCGCGCTGCTGAAATCAACCAACAGCGATCTGACCCGTGATTTCAACTCCCTGCTCAAGGTTCTCAGGAGTTGAACATCACGTTATTAATTGTGGATAAACAGCGCGACGCGAGGGTGCAGAGCTTTTGTCCACAAATCTCTCACACGTCATCTACCCACCTATGCACATCGTCGGGCGTGTGCTACTCCTTGCCGGAACAGAGATTCCGGGGTTACTCACACCTTTACAGGGGTCTTACTAGTCCTACTATTGAGAAGTACTTATAACCTATGAAGCTCGTTCAACTCGAACGCGACACGTTACTCCGGCCACTGCAAGCGGTGACTGGCATCGTGGAAAAACGTCATACCTTGCCGATTCTGTCCAACGTTCTGATCGAACGTAAACAGGGGCGGGTGCATTTGGTTGCAACCGATCTCGAGATCCAGGTGGCGACCAGCGCTGACATTGCCGCGGCCGCGGGAGAGGACGTCAGCCTGACAGTCTCTGCGCGCAAACTTCAAGACATCCTGCGAGCTTTGCCGGAGGCATCCGAGACAACACTGGACGCGCAGAACAACCGGCTGCAGATCCGTGCGGGCAAGAGCCGTTTTAACCTGCAGACCCTGCCAGCGGCAGACTTTCCTCTACTTGCCGACCCGGGACAGGCTCAGGGCAAGATCACCTTGCCGCAGAAAGCGCTGCGCGAACTGCTGCTGCTGGTCCAATACTCGATGGCACAGCAGGATATTCGCTACTATCTCAACGGCTTGCTCCTGGTGCTCGACGGCGGTGAAATCAAGGTCGTGGCGACGGACGGTCATCGCCTGAGCTATGCCGCACGCCCACTCGGCCAGCAGCAGGAGAAGCGCGAAGTGATCCTTCCGCGCAAGGCTGTCATCGAGCTGGCCAAGCTGCTCGACGAGAGCGACGAACCTGTGGAGATTGAGATTTTTGCGAGCCAGGTGCGCTTCTCATTCGGCAGCGTGGTTCTTACGAGTAAGGTGATCGACGGCAAGTTTCCCGATTACACCCGCGTGATCCCGAGCGGTTACCAACATCGTTTTACCATCGACCGAGTCCGGCTATTGCAATCGTTGCAGCGGGCGGCCATTCTCTCGAACGAAAAATTCCGCGGCGTGCGCTGGATGATGACTGCCAATAGCCTGCGTATCTCCTGCACCAACAACGAGCAGGAAGAGGCCCAGGAAGAGCTCGAAATCGCCTATGGCGGCGACGCGCTCGACATTGGTTTCAATATCACTTATTTGCTGGATGTGCTCAACAACGTTCACACGGAAGAAGTGGAGTGCGCGCTCGGTGATGCCAATAGCAGCATGCTCATCATGGTGCCGGAGAACAGCGAGTTCCGGTACGTGGTCATGCCCATGAGAATTTGAAGGGATATTCGGTGACCGTGCAGCAGCCCATAGCGAAAGAACACACCTCAGCAGACGATTACGATGCGAGCAGCATCAAGGTCCTTAAGGGCCTTGAGGCAGTGCGCAAACGGCCGGGCATGTACATCGGCGACACAGCTGACGGCACCGGGCTGCATCATATGATCTTCGAGGTCGTTGATAACGCCGTCGATGAAGCGCTCGCCGGCTACTGCGACGAGATCACGATCACGATCCATCCGGACAACTCGGTCAGCGTCATAGACAACGGGCGCGGCATACCGACGGAGGTGCATCCGGAAGACGAGCGGCGGCGCTCGACCGCGGAAGTCGTCATGACGGAGCTTCATGCCGGCGGCAAGTTCGATAACAACTCCTACAAGGTCGCCGGTGGGCTGCATGGCGTTGGGATATCGGTGGTCAATGCCTTGTCCGAGTGGCTGCGTTTGTCGATCCGGCGTGACGGCTCGGTCTGCGAGATGGAGTTCAGAATGGGCGAGGCCGTGGCCCCGCTCAAGGCGGTTGGCAAGTCCGAGCGGCGCGGCACGGAGGTTCATTTCCTGCCGAGCCACGAGGTATTCGGGCACGTCGAATTTCACTATGAAATACTCGCGAAACGGCTGCGCGAGCTTGCCTTCCTCAACAGCGGGGTCAAGATCATCCTCGTCGACCAGCGCAGCGCGAAGGAGGAAACATTTGCATTTACGGGAGGGGTCAAGGGTTTCGTCGAGTACATCAACCGCACCAAGCACGTCCTGCACCCGAACATTTTTTATGCCGTCGGCCAGAAAGAGGGCGTAGTGGTCGAGATCGCCATGCAGTGGAACGACTCGTACCAGGAATATGTTCAGTGCTTTACCAACAACATCCCCCAGCGCGACGGAGGGACGCACCTCACGGGCCTGCGCGCCGCGATGACGCGGACGCTCAACCAGTACATTGAAGCGAACAAGCTTTCGGAAAGAGCCAAGGTCGAAACCACTGGCGATGATATGAAAGAGGGGCTCACGGCGGTGCTGTCGGTGAAGGTGCCGGAGCCGAAGTTCTCATCGCAAACCAAGGACAAGCTGGTGTCCTCGGAGATACGCCCGGTGGTCGAGGAGATCGTGGCGCAAAAGCTGAATGAGTTCCTCTTGGAGAAACCCTCTGACGCACGGGTGATATGCGGGAAGATTGTGGAAGCGGCAAGGGCCCGTGAGGCCGCACGCAAAGCGCGTGAACTCACGCGGCGCAAAGGCGTGCTGGACTCGTTCGGGCTGACCGGGAAGCTGGCGGATTGCCAGGAGCGCGACCCGGCGCAGTGTGAGCTCTACATCGTGGAGGGCGACTCGGCCGGTGGCTCGGCCAAGCAGGGCCGCGATCGCAAGTTCCAGGCGATTTTGCCGCTCAAAGGCAAGATCCTAAACGTGGAGAAGGCCCGGCTCGACAAGCTGCTTTCTTCGCAGGAGATCATCACGCTCATCAGCGTGCTGGGAACGGGCATCGGGAAGGAGGAATACGCGCCGGAGAAGTTGCGCTATCACCGTATCATCATCATGACGGATGCCGATGTGGACGGCTCGCATATCCGGACGCTCTTGTTGACGTTCTTCTACCGGCAGATGCCCGAACTGATCGAGCGCGGCCACATTTATATCGCGCAACCACCGCTCTACAGGGTGAAGCATGGCAAGACCGAGCGCTATCTCAAGGACGAGCACGAGCTCAAGCAGATGCTGCTGAGCCTTGCGCTCGCGGACGCCGAGCTTTACCCGAGCGCCCGGGCGCAGCCGCTGAAGGACGAGGCGCTCGAACAGGTGGCCAAGCAATATCTCATCGCGGAGGCCGTGATCGACCGCGTGAGCCGACTCATCGACGAGGATGTACTCCACACGCTGCTGCATCAGCCGGTAGCCCTGGATCTGAGCGATGAGAAGGCGGCGCAGCAGAGCGCAACTGTTCTCAATACGCTGCTCGAGGGGCAGGCGGTTCGCGTCGATCCAAGAGTCGATGAAAAGAACGAGCGCTACATGCTTGCCGTCAGCCGCACCCAACACGGTATTGTGCGTCATTGCTACATCGACAGCGACTTTGTGCAGAGCGGGGATTACGAGCAGATCCGGCGCACTGCGGAGGTGCTTCACGGCCTGCTGGGTGAGGGTGCTTACGTCAAGCGCGGTGAGCATCAGCAGCCGGTCAGCAATTTCCGCGAGGCGATCGACTGGCTCCTCGGCGAGGTTAAGCGCGGGGTGTCTATCCAGCGCTACAAGGGCCTCGGGGAAATGAATCCGGTGCAGCTGTGGGACACGACCATGGATCCGAACACGCGGCGTCTGCTCAGGACGCAGATAGAAGATGCCATCATCGCGGAGGAAATCTTCTCCACCTTGATGGGCGACCAGGTGGAGCCGCGGCGCAACTTCATCGAGGCCAACGCGCTCGGCGCGCGTAACCTCGATATCTAGGCTACTTTTCGTTTCGCCTTCGGTGCGGCCTTGACGGCCTTGGCGGTCTTCGGGCGGGCCGTTTTCTTCGCGGACCGCGCTCGTTGCCGCGCCGCAGGCGGTGGCGCGGCGGGCGCTTGCGCGGGTTGTTGTTGCCGAGGAGCCGCAGCGGCTCGTGGCGCGCGGGGCTCGAATTCGAAACCGATCCTTCGCTCCGGTGTTTTGACGAGATAGGCCTTGAAGCGGCGGCCCTTCTTGGAGACAAAGCGCGTGAACAGGTCCGTGCGACCGGTCGCCAGAAGTTTTTGCATGTGCTCGCGTTCGATCGGTTGCTGGAGGATCATCTTGCCGGAGCGGAAATCGCAGCTCCGGTCGGGCCCCACCGCTTTCTCGCAGACATAGACCACGCCGTGCTCGAACACGCGGGCGTCGCACTTGGGGCATGGCCCGAGACTTTCCTGCCCGGTGAAGTCCGGGGCGTTTTGTTCCTCGTCGGCGCGAGCCTGACCGAAATCAAATTCGATTCGAAGCTCGTCCGTCAGCCGCACGCCGGCGGCAAACGGCCGGCCGATGCGGCTGCGAAAACCGGTGAGCGGCCCGACGAAACGGCGGCTGATCAGATCCGCCACCTCTTCCGGCGCCCATTCCCGGCCTGCGATGACCTTCCACAGGGAGAACTCACACGATTTGCACTGGAACTTGCGGTAGTTTTCCTGCACGACTCCGCCGCATTTGGGGCACGGGGCTTCAATGGTGGCGTATGCCTCGTCGGGAATGTCACCCATCTTGATGCGGTCGACCAGGTCGCGAGTGACCTGCTCGATGTGATCCATGAACTCGCCGCGGCGCAACCGGCCGCCTTCCATCAACTTGAGCTTGTGCTCCCAGTCTCCGGTGAGTTCCGATGAGGTGATTTCGGTGACGCCGAAGTGCGTGAGCGCGAAGAGCAGGGAGGTTGCTTTGGGCGTCGGTACCAGTTCCTTGGCGTTACGGTGCACGTAGTCCTGGTGAATCAACCCTTCAATGATGGCGGCTCGCGTTGCGGGGGTGCCAAGTCCCTTGGCCTCCATCGCGGCGCGCAACTCATCGTCCTCGACCAGCTTGCCGGCGCCCTCCATGGCCGAGAGCAGGGTCGCTTCCGTGTAACGCGCGGGCGGCTTGGTCTGGTTCGCGAGCGTTTTCAACTCGACAGTCTCCACCGACTCTTTGGCACCAACCGTCGGAAGGTTCGCATTTTCTTCCTGCGCTGACTTGCCGTAGATCGCCAGCCAACCCGGGCTCAGCAGGATGCGGCCGTCGGTGCGATATTGATGGCCATCGAGGTGCGTAACCCGGGTCGTCTGGAGGTGCTCCGCGGCCGGAAAGAAAACCGCAAGGAAACGCCGAACGACGAGATCGTAGATCTTCTGTTCCGGTTCGTTCAGATGTTTGGGCAGCTGAAGCGTCGGAATAATCGCAAAGTGATCACTTACTTTGGTGTTGTTGAACACGCGCTTGTTCGGACGAATCCAGCCGTTCTTTAATATGTTCTTGGCGTGGGGCGCATACTCATTGGCGCCCTTCAGCAGCTCGACCGCCTGTTTGACCGTTCGGAGATAATCCTCTGGAAGCGCGCGCGAGTCGGTGCGGGGATAGGTGAGAACCTTGTGCCGCTCGTAAAGGGCCTGTGCAATCCCCAATGTTCCCTTTGCCGAAAAGCCGAAGCGGCTGTTGCCTTCGCGCTGCAGGCTGGTCAGGTCAAACAGCAGGGGCGAGAGTTGTGTTGAAGGCTTGGTCTCTTCGACTACGCGTCCGCGTTTGCCATTGCAGGCGGCAACGATCGCTTCCGCCTCCGTCGCCGTCCAGATCCGCTCGGACCTGCGCTCGGTGTCCTCGTCCTTCTTGAACCCTGGATCGAACCAGCGCCCCGCATATTCGCCGGCCTGTGCAGCGAAGCGCGCATGGACCTCCCAGTAATCCCGGGGCCGGAAGGCGCGAATACGTTCCTCGCGCTCTACCAGAATCGCAAGCGTCGGGGTCTGGACCCGGCCGACGGTGGTCTTGTAGAAGCCCCCCTCGCTCAGGCGATTGTTAAAGGCCGTCATGGCGCGGGTGCCATTGATGCCGATCAGCCAATCGGCTTCCGAGCGCGAACGCGCCGCGTCCGCCAGTGATAGCAGCTCCTTGTCCGTGCGCAGACCCGCAAAGCATTCCTTGATCGCGGCCGGCGTCATCGATTGCAGCCAAAGCCGTTCGATGGGCTTCGAGGTCTTCGAGTACTGGATGATGTAGCGAAAGATGAGCTCACCCTCGCGCCCGGCGTCGCACGCGTTGATGATTCCGGTGACATCCTTGCGCTTGATAAGACGCAGCAGAAGATTGAGCCGCGTGCCGGCCCTCTCGTCGATGGGCGCAAGTTCGAATTTTGGGGGGATCACAGGCAGGTGCTTGAACGTCCAGCGTCCCGAGCGCGGATCGTGCTCCTCCGGCGCACGCAATTCGAGAAGATGCCCGACGGCGGAAGACAGCACGTAGTGCGCGCTCTCGAAGTGATCGCCCTGCCGCGTGAATCCACCGAGCGCGCGCGCGATGTCAGCGGCGACCGAAGGTTTCTCGGCAATGATCAGGCGGCTTCCCATGCGCTTGGCGTTCCCGTTCGCGGAGGCAAAAAGAGCGCCAGATGATAAGAACAATCATTTGCTGGCGCAAGCGCGCCCTTTAAACGCCTGCCGAAGAGTGTCCTAAATCACGGCGCAAACTGAAACGTGTCAACGATGTATGCGCTGGATTGATCCACCCGGCAGCGTTGCCACTGCGCCATCGAGCTCGAGCTGCGTCAGGAGAACCGAGATCTCGGCGGCGCCGAGTCCGCTGCGAGCAGCGAGCGTGTCGCGATCGCACGGATCTTCGCCGAGCGCGTCGAGCAGGCGGCGCGTGTTCGCATCAATCGGCGAATTCTGCGGGGCCGGGGCCGATAGTGCGTGGGCTGGCCAGCGCAGTTCCTCGAGAACGTCGTGAGCGCTTTCCACGAGTTTCGCGCCTTGCTTGATCAGTGCGTGACAGCCTTTCGCGAGAGGAGAATGGATTGAGCCGGGAATGGCGAAGACTTCCCGCCCTTGCTCGTTAGCAAGCCGGGCCGTGATGAGCGAGCCGCTTTCAGCCGCGGCTTCGACGACCAGACAGCCGAGAGCGAGCCCGCTGATCAAGCGGTTGCGGCGCGGGAAGTTCGATGCAATAGGCCGCGTGCCCAGCGCAAATTCTGAAACGAGAACACCGCGTGCGGCGAGATCATGAGCAAGGGCCCGATTACGGGCGGGGTAGATGATATCAGCGCCGGTGCCCAATACCGCGATGCTGCTTCCGGAGCCGGCGAGCGCGCCGCGATGCGCTGCAGCGTCGACGCCGAGCGCGAGCCCGCTGACGATGGTCAGACCGGAGTCGCTCAAAACGCGCGCGAAAGCCTCGGCATTCGCCTCACCCTGCGCGGTTGCGTTGCGGCTGCCTACGATCGCGAGCGCAGGTCGGCGCAAAAGATCCAGGCTGCCCTTGACGTAGAGCAGCGGCGGAGGATCGGGCACCTGCAGGAGCCGTTGGGGATAGTGCGGGTCAGCGAGCGTGACGATCTGATTTGCGGGGTCCTGGAGCCAGCCAGCGACAGCGTTGATGGCTTCGTCGGCAATACCGCGTTTGATCGCCGCAGCGACCGCGCCCGGCACATGCCGGGAGAGGGCGGAGGCGCTGGCCGAAAGCGCCGCCTGCGGCCCACCGAATGCCCTCAGCAGGCGACGCACGCGGTCGCCGTGTAGACCCGGAATCAGCGTGAGCCTGAGCCACGCGGTGAGCTCTTCATCGAGCGGCATGGCAGCCGGCCACCCGCGCCGCACACCCCGGATGGGGCGCGGACGCGGCTTGATCTCCGTTAAATTTTCAGGGGTTGACTACAGCGTCGTACAGCGCGACCGGCCGCGAGGCTTCCATGACGAGAGCGAAAGACGCGCGATCGAAGGTCCTGAAGACCATGACCAGCCCGTAACGCTCATCGGGCAGCTTGCGTATCAGCGCCTCGTCGATCGGTTCCACTTTCCCGTAGAGCGGGCCGTCTCTCGGCGATATCTCGGGATCATAGTAGGTGCGCGGAGAGTCGCTGCCGCTGAGGCCCTGCCGCCCGTAGAGGGCTGAGGTGCGAAGGCCGTAGCGGCCAGATCGCTTGGCTATAGCCGAACTGGTGTAGATCGCGAGCACATGCCCGACCTCGAGGCCGTCGCGGCTGCCCTTTGACAGCGCGACGATCCCGAGCGGGCCGGTTTCCCCGAGGTTGCCGTAGGCCGATATGATGTACCCTCGCACCGGTTTTGTTGGCGCTCGCGGCACGTAGGCGAAGACGGGTTTCTCCTGTGACGCGGGTAGCAGGCGGTCGCCGCGGTTGATTTCGCGGTCGGATGATGTAATCACCAGCGTGCTCAGTTCGCCATATTTTACGACCCGCGCTTCACCGAGATAGAAGACTTCATAGCCCAGTACTTCGTTGCTCTCGGGATCGACCAGCGGATCACCGCGCCGGAATACCTGCCAAACGAGGCCCGCTTCCTTCTTGAGGCCCTCGGCGTAGGCTTTGCTACCGGCGCCAATCGCGATGTGGTCTTCCTCGGTCGCGACGATGGCCGGAGCGGAGTCGAGCTCATCCCGGCCCACGATAAGAGGCTTGGACAAGAAACCTGCGATGTCGGATGGTTTGATTGTGGGGATCGCTTGCTCGGCCAGGGCCTCGAGCCGGACTCGCGGCGAAATGGACACCGTTGCGAGCTGTGGAGGCCCTGCCGCACTCCCTGCACCGCCCGCACCCGCTGCACGATCCGCGCCGGTCGCGCCGCCGTCGCGTCCTTCGATAGAAAGGCGGCCTGTGGCCCGATCCAGCACGATCACATTACCCGGGAAAATCAAGTGAGGGTTTTGAATCTCGTCCTTGTTGAGTCGCCATACCTCTGGCCAGCGCCAGGCATCCGTCAGAAAGCGCCCGGAAATTCCCCAGAGAGTATCCCCCCGCACCACCGTGTAGCGATCCGGGGCATCGGCCCGGATCGCGTCGGCTTCGGCGGCGACTGCCACTCCCAGCGGAGTTAGCAGTAAAATCAGGGATATAATAATTGCTTTCTTCATGAAACGCCCCCAGTTCAAGACACTAACAGGCGCAGCCTCGATACCAAGGCTGCGCCCGAGAGATTGGTTTAAATTCTGCATCTAGCTGTCTAAATTCGCAAGCTTTTTCATGGCACTTTTGCACATTTTGCACTATCCGGATAAGCGGCTCCACACGGTGGCGGTGCGCGTAGAGCGGGCCAACGATGAGATTCGTCAGCTAATCAAGGACATGGCCGAGACTATGTATGCCGCGCCCGGTGTTGGTTTGGCTGCCACACAGGTTGATGTTCACAAGCGCGTGATCATGATTGATGTGTCAGAGACGCACGACCAACTCAAGGTGTTCATCAACCCCGAGCTCGTGGCGACGAGCGGCAAATCCGATTTTGAGGAAGGCTGCCTTTCGGTGCCGGGCATATTCGAGAAAGTTTGCCGTGCCGAGCGCATTACGGTGCGTGCGCTCGATGCGGAGGGCAAGCGCTTTACGCTGGAAGCCGATGGCCTGCTCGCGGTGTGCATCCAGCATGAAATGGACCATCTCGAGGGCAAGGTGTTCGTGAAGTACCTCTCGCGGCTGAAGCAACAGCGCATCCTGAAAAAGCTGAAGAAGCAGGACCAGCGCGCATCGGAGCCGGAGGCGCCGCGCCGGGCGGTGCTCTGACGCGCGTCTCGAGCCAACCCTGTAGCGGTCGCCGCTGAACTTCCCGTCAGGACGGCGTCTCGCCCCAGCCCTATGCGCCCGGTCGCGCCGGTTTCATGAAAATCGTTTTTGCCGGGACGCCCGCGTTTGCAGCCGGTGCGCTGAAGGCGCTCCTCGACAGCGGTCATGAGGTGACGCTGGTTCTCACCCAGCCCGACCGTCCGGCTGGGCGAGGGCTCAAGCCGCAGGCGTCCGCAGTCAAGCGGCTCGCCGAAGAGCGCGGGCTGAAAATCCTGCAGCCGTCGAGCCTGAAAAGCGTGGACGTTGTCCGCGCGGTTGCGTCCGCCTCGCCCGAGGTGATTGTCGTCGCGGCCTACGGGCTGATCCTGCCCGAAACCTTGCTCAACCTGCCGCCACTCGGTTCTCTTAACATTCACGCCTCGCTTCTTCCGCGCTGGCGCGGCGCGGCCCCGATCCAGCGGGCGTTGCTTGCGGGAGATGCGGTGACCGGGATCACCATCATGCAGATGGAAGCGGGGCTCGATACAGGGCCGATCCTGCTGCAGGAGACCGTTCCAATCGCTGGCGAAGAGACGGCGGGCGTATTGCACGACGAACTGGCCGCGCTCGGTGCGTGTTTGATCGTGCGTGCCCTGACGGAACGCCCTGCCCCGCGCCCGCAGGATGCCGCGCGCGCCACCTACGCCGCGCGCATTGGCAAGGGCGAGTCGGAAATCGATTGGCGGCGCCCCGCCGGGGAAATCGAGCGGCAGGTGCGCGCCTTCAATCCCTCCCCGGGCGCTTATACGCAACTCGGCCCTGCGGCACTCAAAATCTGGTGTGCGCGCGTTGAACCACAGATCTCCGGCGCGCCTGGCACCGTCTGCGCTGTGGCGGCCGATAGCATCGTGGTGGCGTGCGGCAACGGCGCACTGCGTATCACCGAACTGCAGCGTGCCGGCGGCAAGCGCCTCTCGGCGGCGGCTTTCCTTGCGGGCTTCAACCTCAAACCGGGCATGTGCCTGGGAGGCAGCGATGGTTGAAGTCCAGCGGCTCGCGGCCGGCGTAGTCGGCGGCGTCCTGGCCGGGCGCAGCCTGAATGCCGAGCTGGCGGCCCTGTGGCGCCGACGGGCGCAAAGCGCCGCGCGCGACCGCAGTGCCATCCAGGATTTGGCCTATGGGACGCTGCGCTTTCTCGGCTGGCTGGAAGCCGTGCTCGACGCATTACTGCAGAAGCCGCTCCGCGATGCGCGCCTGCGCGCCCTGTTGCTGGTCGCCCTCTATCAGCTCGAACACACACGCGCCGCACCCCATGCGGTGGTTGACCACGCAGTGCGCACGTGTGAGCTGTTGGGGCTGGCGTCCGCCAAAGGACTTACCAATGCCGTGCTGCGGAACTTCCTGCGCGACCGCACTGCGCTTGGGGCGCGCGTGCAACGATTGGAAACCGCGCGTTTTTGCCATCCGCAGTGGTGGATCGAAAAGCTCCGCGCGCAGTACCCGTTGCATTATGCGGCGGCCCTTGAGGCGGACAACTTGCACCCACCGCTCGCTTTGCGGGTGAACCGGCGCCGTGTCGCCGCCGAGACTTACCTAGCGCTGCTCGCGCAGCAAGGAATCCGCGCAGAGGCGGTCGGTGAAACCGGTGTAATCCTGGCATCGCCTCTCCCCGCCGATCGAATACCGGGGCTGGCCGAGGGGCTGGTATCGGTGCAGGACACGGCGGCTCAACTCGCCGCGCCGCTTCTCGACCTGTGCGATGGGATGCGAGTGCTGGATGCGTGTGCCGCGCCGGGCGGTAAGGCAACGCATGCGCTGGAGCTGGCCGACGTCGATCTCGTCGCGCTGGACAGTGACGAGCAGCGCCTGGAGCGGGTGCGCGCCAACCTCGCGCGTCTAGGCTTAACCGCACGGGTGGTTTGCGGTGATGCGACTGAGTCGGGGGCATGGTGGGACGGAAAACCATTCGAGCGCATTCTTGCCGACGTACCGTGCAGCGCATCGGGTGTCGCTCGGCGGCATCCCGATATCAAGTGGCTGCGTCGTGCGGCCGACGTGGCGCAGTTCGCGCAAGTGCAAAGGCGCATGCTGGATGCGTTGTGGCAGGTGCTGGGCAGAGGTGGTAAATTGCTGTACGCGACCTGCTCCGTCTTCCCGGAAGAGAACGGTGAGCAGGTTGCGCACTTTGTGGAGCGCCACCCCGACGCGACGCGCCTGACCTTGCCCGCACTCGATGACGATCCACGGCTACCCGCGGGACAACTCCTCCAGAACCTGCGGCATGACGGCTTTTTCTATGCGCTACTGCAGAAGGCATAGCTGGCTTTCTGTCCTTGCAGCGCTGTGGCTGCTGATCGCTGCCCCCGTTGCGGTGCTTGCCGAGGGGGTCGAAGTGCGGAAGGGGGCTCTGGTGGCCTCGGAGAAGGGCCATTTTCTCGAGGCCGAGTTCGAGATCACGCTGACGCGCCCGCTGGAAGAAGCGCTGAGCAAAGGCGTTCCGCTCTACTTTTTGCTCGAATTCGAGCTCATTCGGCCGCGCCGGTACTGGTTCAACGAGCAGATTGCCGACAGCCAGCAGCAATTCCGCCTCTCGTTCAATGCACTGACCCGGCAGTACCGCGTCGCCGTCGGCGCGCTCTATCAGAATTTCGCCACGCGGCGCGAAGCGATGGGCTTCCTGGAAAAGGTCCGTGTTGGTGAAATTGCGGGGACCGAAAGCCTGAGCAAGGGCACGAGCTATATCGCCGGCGTGCGATTACGTCTGGACGACGCGCAATTGCCGCGGCCATTTCAAGTGAGCGCAGTGGGTTCGCGCGAGTGGAGCGTCAGCTCCGACTGGTTCCGCTGGACGGTGACACCATGATGGCTGCGGCGCCGAGAATTCGCCCGGCGCTGGCGAGCGCCGCGATCCGCTACCTGCTGATCCTTAGTGTGGGACTCGGCGCCATTGCGCTGTTTCTGCTCGCCACCGCAAGTAGCGACCCCGCCCTGTTCGCCGAGTTTTACCCGCTGCTGCTGGTCCTGAACGGCGGCGTCGCCGTCCTGTTGACGGCGCTGGTGATCTTCCAGCTCGTCAGGCTCCGGGGCAAGCTCAAGGCGCGGGTTTTTGGCGCCCGACTGACGCTAAGGCTGGTGCTGCTGTTCGCGTTAATGGCGGTGCTACCTGGCACCCTGATCTACGGGATGTCAGTGCAGTTTCTGGGGCGCTCGATTGAAGCGTGGTTCCAGGTCCCCGTGGACAAGGCGCTAGAGGGGGGCATCAATCTCGGCCGCGGGATGCTCGACACCCTGCTGAGAGACCTCGATGCGAAGGCCGATACCATGGCGCTCACTCTCTCCACGCGCCCGCCAGCGGAACATCTCGCGGTGCTCAACGGTCTTCGCGAGCAGGCTGCGGTTGAGGAGGTCACGCTGTTTAACATGCGCGGCAAGGTACTTGCTGTCGCGGGTAACGAACAGGTCGGCCTCATGCCGCAGCTGCCCGGGGCCGCTGCGTTGCGAGCACTGCGTTCGCGTCGCAGCTATAGCGCGGTCGAATCGATCCCGGGCAAGGGACTTTACCTGCGCGTGCTGGTGCCGATATCCATGCTGCGCCTCGCGGATGAGGTGCGGGTACTCCAGCTGCTGCAGCCCGTGCCCATGCGGCTTGCGCAGGATGCGGAAGCGGTGCAGTCGGGCTATCGCGAGTACCAGGCGCTCGCGCTATCGCGGCGTGGGCTGAAACGGCTCTACGGGCTGACGCTCACGCTCACGTTGTTACTCGCGCTGCTCTCGGCTGCTGCGCTCGGGTTTCTACTCTCTGATCGTCTTTCGGCACCGCTCAGCGCGCTGGTCGAGGGCACGCGGGCGGTGGCCCAGGGCGACTACAGCCAACGCGCGGCCGTGGCATCGAGCGACGAGCTCGGCGTGCTGACGCAATCGTTTAACAGCATGACGCTGCAACTGGCAGACGCGCGGGCCACAGCGGAGCGGAATCAGGCCGAGCTCGCGCAGGCGATGGCGTACCTGGAGGGTATCGTGGCCAATTTATCGGCCGGCGTGCTCGCTTTCGACGAGGCGCTGGAGCTGCGTGCGGCCAACCGCAGCGCGGGTACGATCCTCGGCGTTGATTTTGCGCCCCTCATGGGCGCCGCTCCACAGCGCTGGCCCGCGATTGCACCGGGCCTTTCCGAGCTGGCACGCAAGATTTCCTCTGCTTTCGAGGAAGCGGGCGGCCGGGAATGGGAGCAGCAGGTGGAGCGTCGGTCGCGCCGCTCGAACCAGCTGTTGCTTCTGCGCGGCACGCGGCTGCCGCAGGGCACGGAGCGGGGCTACGTGGTGGTGTTCGATGATATTACCCATCTTGCCGAGGCGCAGCGCGCGGCGGCCTGGGCCGAAGTCGCGCGGCGGCTCGCGCACGAGATCCGCAACCCGCTTACGCCGATACAGCTATCGGCCGAGCGTTTGCAGCTGAAGCTCGAGGGCAAGCTCGGGGGCGGCGACGCCGATATCCTCTCGCGCTCGACCCGGACGATCGTGAACCAGGTCGTGGCGTTGAAGAACATGGTCGACGCCTTCAGCCAGTACGCGCGCAGCCCCGAGGCCGCGATGCGCGAGCTCGACATCAGCGTGCTCATGGAGGAGGTGCTCGTGCTGTACGAATCTTCGCTGGGCCAGGCGGTCCGGCTAGAGCTCACGCCGGGCCTGCCGCCGGTGCTGGGCGATGCTGGTCAGTTGCGCCAGGTCGTCCACAACCTGCTACAGAACGCGCAGGACGCGTTGGTGGACACCCCGCAACCGCAACTCGTCGTAGCGAGCAGCTGCGTGGACCGTGCCTTGCAGCTCACCTTCATCGACAATGGCTGCGGATTTCCCGAGGAAATGATTCAGAGGGCATTCGAGCCCTATGTCACCACCAAGCCCAAGGGCACGGGCCTGGGATTGGTGATCGTCAAGAAGATTGTGGAAGAGCATGGGGGCGTGGTCACGATTGCGAACGTGGCGCCCCGCGGGGCGCAGGTCACCGTCCGGCTGCCCGCTGCAATCACACAAGATTCGGCGCGCCGCTCAGCCGCCCGAGCCAAGGTGTAAACTAAGCGCTCGCACCCTATGCAGCACATACTTGTCGTAGACGACGAAGTCGGTATCCGCGAGCTGCTCTCTGAGATCCTCGGCGACGAGGGTTATCAGGTGCGGCTGGCGGAGAACGCGAGTGAGGCACGCACGCAGCGCACGCGCGCGCGCCCGGACTTGGTGTTGCTCGACATCTGGATGCCGGATACTGATGGCATCACCCTGCTCAGGGAGTGGTCGAGCGCCGGCCTCCTCACGATGCCAGTTGTCATGATGTCGGGGCATGGCACGATCGACACGGCGGTAGAGGCCACGCGCATCGGCGCCTACGACTTCCTCGAGAAGCCCATCGCCCTGCAAAAGCTGCTAACGACGGTCGGTCGCGCCCTGAAGCACGGTGGCGAGCAGTCACGGCCTGCCCTGTCGCTTGAGAGTCTCGGGCGGGGCGCCCAGATTACCGAGCTCAAACAACGCCTGGAGCGGGTCGCGAATCTGCGCACGCCCCTTCTCCTCACCGGCGAGCCCGGCTGCGGCATTGAGCTGGCCGCGCGTTTTCTTCACCAACGCAATACGCCGTGGGTTGCGCCGGAGAATCACGGCGTGCTGGCTGAGGCGCCGCTCGAGCTGCTCGGGCAGGCGCGCGAGGGCACCCTGTTCCTGCACGAGATTGCGGACCTTTCGCGCGTCGAGCAGAAGGGCCTCTTGCTGGCCGTCTCGAAGCTCGAGCGCTACAACGTGCGGCTCATCTGCGGCGCCTCCCGTGACCTGGCCGAGTTGGTGGCGAGTGGCGTCTTTGACAGCCGCCTCTTCGGCGCGCTCGCCGCGACCCTGATCCGGGTGCCGAGTCTGCGCGAGCACCGGGAGGACGTGCCTGACCTCGCGAACCTGATGCTAACTCGGATGGTAGAAGCGAAGGAAATCCCGCCGCGGCAGTTTTCGACCGGCGCGCTGAATTCGTTGCGCAATTTCGACTGGCCGGGAAACCTCACTCAGCTCGAAAGTGTGGTGCGCACGCTGGCGACGACGGCCCCCGTAGAACAGATCTCTCTCGAGGACGTGAGCCAAGGTCTTCCGCAACCCGCCCCGGCCGTGAACGTTGCTCACGACCTGCCATTCGACCTGCCGCTGCGGGATGCGCGCGACGCCTTTGAGCGCGTCTATTTCGAGTATCACATCGCGCGGGAAGGCGGCAACATCAGCCGTGTCGCCGACAGCGTCGGCCTGGAGCGCACCCACCTCTATCGCAAGCTGAAGCAGCTCGGCATCCGCCTCGCAAGAAAGAACGGCGAAGCGGCCTAGGCGGTCAAGGGAGCGCGCTAGGTCGCGCTTACCGGGTTCTTGCCCCGGGTTTTTTCAATTCAGCGAGGCAGCCTTACGACCCCGGTTTATAATTCGTGCACGTCCGCTTTGCCCCCGCAAGGACTAGACAGAATGAGCTCCCGCGCTGAACTGGCCAACGCGATCCGCGCGCTGGCGATGGACGCCGTGCAACAGGCCAAATCCGGGCACCCGGGCATGCCGATGGGCATGGCGGAGATCGCGGAGGTCCTCTGGAACGATCACCTGCGCCACAACCCGGGCAATCCGGCCTGGCCGAATCGCGACCGCTTCGTCCTTTCGAACGGGCACGGCTCGATGTTGTTGTACTCGGTGCTTCATCTCACGGGCTACGACCTGCCCATGGCGGAGCTTAAGCGCTTCCGGCAAATGCACTCGAAGACGCCGGGTCATCCGGAGTACGGCTGTGCGCCAGGGATCGAGACGACGACCGGCCCGCTCGGACAAGGCCTCGGCAATGCCGTGGGCCTGGCGCTCGCTGAACGCCTGCTCGCAGCCGAATTCAATCGACCGGGGTTCGACATCGTCGACCACCACACCTACGCTTTTCTCGGCGACGGCTGCATGATGGAAGGTGTCTCGCACGAGGTTTGCGCGCTCGCCGGGACTCTGGGACTGGGCAAGCTCATCGCCATCTACGACGACAACAGCATTTCCATCGACTCGGGAAAAGGCCAGATCCGGCAATGGTACACGGACGACGTCAAGCGGCGATTCGAGGCGTATGGCTGGCAGGTGATCCCGAACGTCGATGGTCATGACGTCGAAGCGGTGAACCGGGCGATCAGGAAGGCGCGTCGCGAAAAATCCAGGCCGACGTTGATCTGTGCAAAGACGATCATTGCGAAGGGGGCGCCGTCAAAGGCCAACACCGGCGCCGCGCACGGTGAACCGCTTGGCGAAAAGGAAATTACCGCGACCCGTGAGGCACTGGGCTGGGGGCACCCGCCTTTCGAGCTGCCGGCCGCAGTGTACGAAGGCTGGGACGCGCGCAAACGCGGCGCCTCCGTCGAAAGGCGCTGGAAACGCCTGATTTCCGCGTACGAGAAGCCATATCCTGCCGAGGCCGCGGAATTCCGGCGGCGCAGCGCGGGCGAGCTGCCGAGCGATTTCGCGGCGCGGGTCGAGGTGTTGGTCAAGGAAACGGACGCGAAGGCGGAAACGCTTGCCACACGCAAGGCATCGCAGAATGCGCTCGAAGCCCTGGTGGCAATGCTGCCGGAACTCGTGGGCGGCTCGGCCGACCTGACGGTTTCAAACCTGACCATGGTGAGTGCATCGAAAGTCGTCGGGCACGAGGGTGGCGGCAATTATCTTTTCTATGGCGTGCGTGAATTCGGCATGTGCGCGATTATGAATGGGCTGACCCTGCATGGCGGCCTGATTCCGTACGGCGGCACGTTCCTCGTTTTCTCGGACTACGCACGGAATGCGTTGCGCATGGCGGCGCTGATGGGGGTTCGCGTAATTTACGTATTCACACACGACTCGATCGGCTTGGGCGAGGATGGGCCCACGCATCAGCCGATCGAGCATGCCGCAACGCTCAGGCTCATGCCCAACATGCACGTGTGGCGGCCGTGCGACACAGTGGAGACAGTGGTGGCCTGGACCGCTGCCATCGAGCGCAAGGACGGTCCGACGAGCCTGTTGCTCACGCGCCAGGCCGCGCCGTTCATGAAGCGCACGCCGGGCCAGCTCGATCTCATCCGGCGCGGCGGGTATGTGCTGGCGGACGCGGCCGGCGTACCGCCGAGTTGCGTCATCATCGCGACTGGCTCCGAGGTCGCGCTGGCGCTCGAAGCACACCGGCAGCTCGCGGCCGAAGGCATCGGGACGCGCGTGGTATCCATGCCCTCAACCAGCGTGTTCGATGGGCAGGACGAGGCCTATCGCGCAAGCGTATTGCCGCGCGGCGTGCCGCGCGTGGCGGTCGAAGCCGGCGTGCCCGATTACTGGCGCAAGTACGTCGGTCTCGAAGGCGCGGTGATCGGCATCAACCGTTTTGGCGAGTCAGCTCCCGCCGGGGAACTGTTCCGGCATTTCGGCTTCACACCAGAAAACGTTGCCGCCGTGGTGAAGGCGGCGCTTTAAGCTTGGCAATCAACGGGAATAAGCGGAGAGCGATATGGCAATCAAGGTGGGCATTAACGGATTTGGTCGCATTGGGCGTATGGTGTTCCGGGCCGCGGTGCAGCATTTTCCGGACATCGAGATCGTAGGCATCAACGACCTGCTCGAGCCGGAGTATCTCGCGTACATGTTGCGCCACGATTCGGTCCACGGCCCGTTCAGGGGCGAGGTCGGCGTCGATGGCAATACGCTGCTCGTCAACGGCAGCCGGATCCGCCTGACGCAGGTCAAGGACCCGGCCGAGCTCAAGTGGAACGAAGTGGGCGCGGACGTCGTCGTGGAATCCACCGGCCTCTTCCTCGACAAGGCGTCGTGCCAGAAACACGTCGCCGCGGGCGCGAGGAAGGTCATCATGTCGGCGCCGTCGAAGGACGATACGCCGATGTTCGTCTACGGCGTGAACGACAAGAGCTACACCGGGCAGGCAATCATTTCCAACGCGTCCTGCACGACCAACTGCCTCGCACCGGTGGCGAAAGTGTTAAACGACAAGTGGGGTATCAAGCGCGGGTTGATGACGACCGTCCACGCAGCGACCGCGACGCAAAAGACAGTCGATGGCCCTTCGAACAAGGACTGGCGCGGCGGGCGCGGGATTCTCGAGAACATCATTCCGTCGTCCACGGGCGCGGCGAAGGCGGTGGGCGTGGTGATCCCCGAGCTCAACAAGAAGCTGACGGGCATGGCGTTCCGCGTGCCGACTTCGGACGTCTCCGTGGTGGACCTGACGGTCGAACTCGGCAAGCCCGCGGCCTACCCCGAAATCTGTGCCGAGATGAAGGCGCAGTCGGCTGGCGCGCTAAAGGGCATACTCGGCTACACCGAGGAGAAGGTTGTCTCCACCGATTTCCGCGGCGAGGTCTGCACGTCGGTGTTCGACGCGGGGGCGGGCATCGCGCTCGACCCGACGTTCGTCAAGGTCGTCGCATGGTACGACAACGAATGGGGTTATTCCTGCAAGGTGCTGGAAATGGTCCGCGTTGTCGCGAAAAAATGACGTTTCGCCGCCTGACCGACTTGCCGCTCGCCGGTAAGCGGGTCTTCATCCGAGCGGACCTCAACGTGCCGCAGGACGACGCGGGGAGGATCACCGAGGACACGCGCATCCGCGCCTCGCTGCCGGGGATTCAGCACGCGATCGCGGCGGGCGCCGCGATCATGGTGACGTCCCACCTCGGCCGCCCGACCGAGGGCAAACTCGCGCCGAAGGATACCCTCGCGCCGATCGCCGCCCGCATGGGCGAGCTACTGGGCCAGCCGGTGCGGCTGATCGCGAACTGGGTCGACGGTGGCTTCGAGGTGAAGCCGGGCGAAGTCGTGCTGCTCGAGAATTGCCGCGTCAACAAGGGAGAGAAAAAGGACGACGAGGCGCTCGCGCGCAAGATGGCCGCGCTGTGCGACGTCTACGTGAACGACGCGTTCGGCACGGCTCACCGCGCGGAAGCGACGACCTACGGCATCGCGAAGTACGCGAAGGTCGCCTGCGCAGGTCCGCTGATGGCCGCTGAGCTCGACGCGCTTGGCAAGGCGCTCGGCCATCCGGCGCGCCCGCTGGTCGCGATTGTCGGCGGCGCCAAGGTCTCCACCAAGCTTACGATTCTGGCTGCGCTCGCCGAGAAGGTGGATCAGCTGATCGTGGGCGGCGGGATCGCCAATACTTTCATGCTGGCCATGGGCGCAAAGATCGGTAAATCGCTCGCCGAGCCGACGCTGGTGGGCGAAGCGAAAAAGATCATCGAGATCATCAAGGCCAAGGGCGGCACGGTGCCGGTGCCGAGCGATGTCGTGTGCGCCAAGGAATTCTCGGCGAGCGCGCACGCCGAGCCCAAGGCGAGCAGTAACGTCAGCGACGACGATCTGATCCTCGACGTGGGACCAGAGACGGCGCGAGAGCTGGCCGGTCTGCTCGAGAAGGCCGGCACCATCGTGTGGAACGGCCCGATCGGTGTCTTTGAGTTCGACCAGTTCGGCGCGGGCACACGCACCATCGCGGAGGCCATCGCGAAGTCAAAGGCCTTTTCGATTGCCGGAGGCGGCGACACGCTCGCAGCGATCGCGAAGTACGGCATAACCGACAAGATCTCCTACATTTCCACTGGCGGCGGCGCTTTTCTCGAGTTCCTCGAGGGCAAGACGCTTCCGGCGATCGAGGTCCTCGAACAGCGGGCCGACGGCTAGCGGCGCCGTTCAATGTTCCAGGCTCCAAGTTCCCGATTCAGGGCTTGACGTTCCACGCGAGCCGCCAAGCCATTAAACTACGAACCCTGAACTTGGAAGTTGAACCCGGAACCCGGAGCAGTCTGATGCAACGCCGTACCAAGATCGTCGCCACGCTCGGCCCCGCTTCGAGCGACAAGAAGACGCTAGCGCGCATGATCGATGCCGGGCTTGATGTCGTGCGCATCAACTTCTCGCACGGCGCCCCCGACGAACATCGCAAGCGTGTCGAGCTGGTGCGCGCGCTGGCGCGCAGGGCGGGCCGCGCGGTCGGCGTTCTGGTCGATTTGCAGGGCCCGAAGATCCGGATCGGCCGTTTCCGCGACGGCAAGGTGAACCTGAAGATGGGCGGGGCATTCGTGCTCGATGCAGAATGTGAGCTTGGAGACGGGCACCGCGTCGGTCTCGATTACCGCAATCTTCCTAAAGACGTGCACGCCGGCGATACGCTGCTGCTCGACGATGGGCGCATCGTGCTAGGCGTGTCGTCCGTTCGCGGTTCGCGCATTCACTGTGTGGTGGAGCAGGGCGGGGTCCTCTCCAACAACAAGGGCATCAACCGTAAGGGTGGCGGCCTGACCGCGCCGGCGCTGACGGAAAAGGATATGCGCGACATCAAGCTGGCGGTTGAGTTAAAAGCCGACTTCCTCGGCGTGTCCTTCCCGCGCTCGGGGTCGGATATCCGCTGGGCGCGGGATCTCATGCACAAAGCCGGGGGCCGTGCGCTGATGGTGGCGAAGATAGAGCGCGCGGAAGCCATTACGGCGCTGGAGGATATTCTTGATGCGGCAGATTGCGTCATGGTGGCGCGCGGGGATCTCGCCGTCGAAGTGGGAGACGCCATAGTGCCTGCGCTGCAGAAACGCATGATCCGCCTGGCACGCGAAAAAAACCGGATCGCGATCACCGCGACGCAGATGATGGAGTCGATGATCAGCAATCCGATTCCGACGCGCGCCGAGGTGTCCGACGTGGCCAATGCGGTACTGGACGGTACCGATGCGGTGATGCTGTCGGCGGAGACGGCGACCGGCGGATACCCGGTCGAGACGGTCGCCGCGATGGCGCGTGTTTGCGTGGAAGCGGAGAAGGAGGACGAGCCGGCCACCGACCGGCGCCGTAACCGGCCACCGGCGAATGTCGAGGAGTCCATCGCACGGGCGACGGTCTTCACCTGCAATAACCTGAATATCAAGGCGGTATCTGCCATGACCCAGAGCGGGAACACGGTACTGCTGATGTCGCGAATGTCCACCAGCGTGCCGATCTACGCGATGAGCGCGGGGGTCGAAACGCGACGCCGTGTCACGCTGTTCCGGGGCGTCTACCCGGTCAAGTTCAAAGGCGCCCGCAATCCCGAAAAGGCGCTTCACATGGCGGAGGACGAGCTCCTCAAGCGGGGTGCCGTGCAGATCGGGGACTACATGGTGCTCACGATCGGCGAGCCTTTCGGCAAGGTCGGCGGCACCAACACGATGAAGATCGTTCAGGTCGGCGAGCATCGCCGGGCCTAAGGGCCGTGAATGGTGAATGGTGAGTCGAAAGGGGTAAAATAAAAGGCTCAGGGTTTGTAGCATTCTTCACCCGTCACAAACTACCCGTCACGCAATTCCGAGGAGTTCATATGTCCATTCATCCATTGGAAGCCGTCGCCCGCGCCATGGTCGCGGGTAGCAAAGGAATACTGGCCGCCGACGAGTCCACCGGAACGATCGAGAAACGCTTTGCCGGCATCAAGGTCGAGAGCACAGAAGAGAACCGGCGCGCCTACCGTGACATGTTGTTCTCGGGCAAGGGCCTCGGGCAATACGTCAGTGGCGTGATCCTCTATGACGAGACGATCCGCCAGAAATCCGCCAACGGCACGCGGTTTGTCGAGCTGCTTGGCAAGGCCGGGATCATTCCCGGCATCAAGGTGGATACCGGCGCCAAGGACCTTGCGCGATGCCCGGGAGAGAAAGTCACCGAGGGACTCGACAATCTCGCAAAGCGCTGCGCCGAGTACGTGAAGCTGGGCGCCAAATTCGCCAAATGGCGCGCGGTCATCGAGATCGGCGCCGATCTGCCAAGTTCGACCTGCATCGCGGCGAACGCGCATGCGCTGGGCCGCTACGCCGCAATCTGCCAGGAGGCGGGGCTGGTGCCGATCGTGGAGCCAGAAGTTCTCATGGACGGCAACCACCTCATCCACCGCTGCGAAGAGGTTACGG
>JAQBFV010000317.1:0-20433 GCA_032123035.1 Betaproteobacteria bacterium
GTGGAGAACACCATGTGGCCGGTCATCGCCGCGCGCATGCCGGTCTCCACCGTCGCCTGGTCGCGCATCTCCCCCACCAGGATCACGTCCGGGTCCTGGCGCAGGGCCGAACGCAGCACGCGGTCGAAGCCGAGATCGATCTTCTCGTTGACCTGCACCTGGTTCACGCCGGCCAGGCGGTATTCGACCGGGTCCTCGACGGTGATGATCTTGCGCTCGGGGGTGTTCAGCTCGGACAACGCGGCGTAGAGCGTCGTTGTTTTCCCGCTGCCCGTGGGGCCGGTCACGAGCACCATGCCGCTCGTGCGGTGGATCACGGCGCGCATCTGCTTCACCAGTTCCGCCGGCATGCCGATATTGTCGATGCCGAGCACGCCGCTCGACTGGTTCAACAACCGCATCACGGCCGATTCGCCGTACTGCGTAGGCATGGTCGAGAGCCGCACGTCGATCTGCGTGCTGCGCACTTTCACGGAGAAGCGCCCGTCCTGCGGCAGCCGCTTTTCCGATATGTCGAGGCCGGACATGAGCTTCAGGCGCAGCGTCAGCGCGGCGGCGATCCTGGACTCGGCCTGCATCTGCAAGTGCATCACGCCGTCAATGCGGAAGCGGATCTGCAGTTTCTTTTCCTGCGGCTCGATGTGGATGTCGGAAACCCGCTGTTGCACCGCGTCCTCGAACACCGTCTGCAGGAGCTTCACCACCGGCGCTTCCTCGAGCCCCGGCGTCAGCGCCAGCGAGCTGAAGTCCACCACGTTGGAGTCGCCCAGCTCGACCCCGAGCTCCTGGGCGAGACCTGCAATCTGCTCAGTGCGGCGGTAGATGCGATCGAGGGCGCGCGATACGTCCGTTCCCGTGACGACCGCGATCTCGATGTCGCGCTTGAGCAACCGCCCGATCTCGTCGTACGCCGTGAGATCGGTAGGATCGGCCATGCCGACCTTGCAGGTCGCACCGGCATCGTCGAGCACGAGCGCGCGGAAGCGGCGTGCCGCTGATTCCGGCAGTTTGAGCACGGCCTCGCGCTTGATGTTGACGTCCTTGAGGTCAACGTAAGCCAGGTTGAGCTGGCGGGCGAGGGCTTCCGCAAGCTGCGCTTCCGTGATGATTCCCTTGTCGGTCAGGATGCGGCCGAGCCGGCGCCCGAGCTGCTTTTGCTCCTCGAGCGCCGTCTTTAACTGCTCCTCGGTGAGCCGATTTTGCTGAACGAGTATTTGCCCGAGACGGAGTTTCTCAGGCCGGGCCGCCCGCCGCTGTGTCGGATCCAGTTGTAATGCCATGTGTGAGCTCCATGCTCCATGCTATTGATCTATCAAAATATCTTGTTTCGCGGCTCACGGCAACCGGGATCGGCGACCGATTGTGCGAAATGCCGCGTTGTCCGTGAATCGTGAAACATAAATCGTGAATCGGGCTGTCCCCTGTTTCCGCCTATCTGCGTTAATCGGCGGCGAATAACGCCTGTTCCGGGTTCCGGGTTCCGGGTTTCAAGTTTTCTGTTATTCGTAAGTTGATCTGTGTGTATCTGCGTTAATCTGCGGCAATAACTACGGTGACCCGTGACCGGTAACCGGTAACCGGTGACGGGTGTTTCGGGACAGCCCCCGAGGTTCGATTCACATTCTACGTTTCACGCTTCACGAACACTGATCGGCGTTCATCGGCAGCTGCATTTTGGGTTTTTGAGATAACTTCTAGTTATTGACTGCAGCCCTTCGCGTGCGCCCCATGTTCGAGGTCGTCCTGTTCGAGCCCGAAATCGCCGCAAATACTGGCAATTTGATTCGCCTGTGCGCGAATACAGGCTGCCGTCTGCACCTGGTGCGGCCCTTCTGTTTTTCCTTACAGGACAAGCAGTTGAGGCGGGCCGGCCTTGATTATCATGACGCGGTTGAGTTGCGCCAGCATGACGACTGGGCCGCGTGTTGCGCGTTTCTGGGGGCCCGGCGGTTGTTCGCAGTGACGAGCCGCGGCGAGCGCGGCTACCACGAACCACGCTACGGGCCTGGGGATGCCTTCATATTCGGATCGGAAACGCGCGGCTTGCCCGATTCGGTCATGGCCCAGTTCACGGCCGAACAGCGCCTCCGCGTGCCCATGCTCGGCACGAGCCGAAGCCTGAATCTTTCCAACGCGGTTGCCGTAGTGGTCTACGAGGCATGGCGGCAGGCCGGATTTGCGGGGGGACGATAAGCGCGAGACGGCAATGCCAGAACGTATCTCAAAAATCGCAAACCTTTATTAGCCGCCGATGAACGCCGATACACGCCGATGAGAAGGAAATTCATTGATTTACGCTGGTTTTGTGCCTGAATTCATCTGCGTTTATCTGCGGTTAATAAGGATTTCGATTCTTTTCGCCTAATACTCGGGCTTCTGCTCCCGCGCCATCAGCTCCTGGACCGCCGCTTGCGCACTGCCGGGGTCATCGAGGACGCGGCAAACCGCACGCGTAATCGGCATCTCGACGCCAAGATTCCCGGCGAGACGCGCGACCGCCCGGGCTGTATGCACGCCCTCGGCGGTGTGTCCAAGCCCGGCAAGCACGGTCGCGAGCGGTGTCGCCCGGGCGAGCGCGAGGCCTACCCGGCGGTTGCGCGAAAGGTCTCCCGTGCAAGTCAGGATCAGGTCGCCCGCGCCGGCGAGGCCCATGAAGGTTTCGGCACGGCCGCCGAGCGCGACGCCAAGCCGCGTCATCTCGGCCAGGCCTCGCGTCATGAGCGCCGCGCGCGCGCTCAATCCCAGCCCGAGACCGTCGCTGATGCCCGCAGCGATCGCGATCACGTTCTTGATGGCGCCCGCCGCCTCCACACCCACCACATCGGTGCTGAGGTAGACCCTGAGCGCCGCGCCGTGCACGGCAGCAGCAGCCGTCCGCGCAAAGTCCGCGTCGTCCGATGCCAGCGTGAGCGCCGCGGGCAGGCCGCGCGCCACCTCTTCCGCAAAACTCGGCCCCGACAGCACGGCGCGCGCGACGGACGCCGGCAACTCCTCGCCGCAGATCTGGTGCGGCAGCTTCGCCTGGTCGGTTTCGAAACCCTTGCACAGCCACACGAGGGCAGCGCGGCAGCGCGCTTCGCTCATCATTCGCAGCGCGTCGCGCAGCCCGTTGGTGGGCACGGCGAGCAGGACGAGCTCCGCGCCGTCGAGCGCGCGCGCGAGCTCATCGACTAGCACGAGCGGGGGCGGCAGGGTGATCCCGGGAAGGTAGCGCTCGTTGGTCCCGGTGCGGCGCAGAGCTGAAAGCAGTTTCGCGTCGCGCGCCCACAGGCTGACTGTGTGGCGCGCTGCGAGGGTGATGCCGATCGCCGTGCCCCAGGCGCCCGCACCGAGTACCGCGATTTTCATCAGCAGTTCCGGGTTCCAGGTTCCAAGTTCAAGGTTCCATGTGATTGAGCGTTGAACTTTGAACTTTGAACTTTGAACACGGAACCTTGAACCTTGTATTAGGCGCCCCAGACCTGCGTGATCTTGACGAACCCGCCCTCGCCGTCGCGATGCCGCACGCGCAGCCAGCCGCCGCGCGTAACTTCGAGCAGCTCGAGCAGCACGTTTTCCTGGGCCTCGAACGCCACCGGTGCGCTCTCGTCGGCGCTCTCGCGGATCTGCGCGACGGGCACGTTGACCAGGAGGAAGCGCCTGTCCGCGAGACGCTTGCTCTCGACCCACGTCAGCTCGCCCTTCGCGTCGCGCACCTTGGTCCAGCTTTCCACGACCACCACCACCTCGAGCGGGTAACCCTGGCTCAGGACGTAGCGCTTCTTTCCCTTGCTCGAGGGCGCGTCGTAGAGCACGACCGCCTTATCGCCGACGGAACGGAATTCGGCAGCGCGAGTCGCGCTCGCTGCGGCGAGGGCGACGAGCGCGGACAGGATCACTATCGCGCTTCCCGTATGGGCTCGACACTCCCGCACCATGCCCCACCCCCACCCCTTCCCCCTCCCCCTGAGAGGGAGGGGAAATGGAGTGCGCGGAAATGGGGCGTCAACCATTTCCGCGAAGATCAATAGGAGGAGCGACTTCATCCTGCGGGCGCGGCCGGCGTTCCAGACTGCTGTTGTTGCTGCTGCTCGTCGAGACGCTGCTGATAGAGCGCCTCGAAGCTTACGTGATTCATGAAGAAAGGCGGAAAGCCGCCGCGCGCCACAACGTTCGAGACGGTCTCGCGCAGGTAGGGAAAGAGAACATTGCCGCAGATGACATTGAGCACGGCCTCGAGCTTTTCCTCGGGTACGTTGCGAAGCTGGAAGATGCCCGCCAGCGCCGCCTCGACCAGAAAAACGGTGCGCTCCTGCAACGTGGCGGTGACGGTCGAGGTCAGCACGACCTCGAACAACCCCCCATCGAGCGCGCGCGCCTCATTGCTCAGACTGATGTCGATTTTCGGGGTGTCCTGCTCGCCGAAGATTTGCGGCGCGTTCGGAATCTCGAGCGAGAGATCCTTGAGGTAGACTTTCTCGACCGCGAAGACTTGCTGTGACTGCTCGCTCATGTCGGGGGGGGCTCCGGTTGGTAACGGTGTCATTCGGCGCGCAGCAGCTGATCGAGCCGGCCAGCCCGTTCCAGTGCCGCCAGCTCGTCGTAACCGCCAACGTGCAGCTCGCCGATGGTGATCTGCGGCACGGTGCGGCGCCCGGTCTTCGTCACCATCTCCACGCGCCGCTCCGGCTCCAGATCGACCCGAATCTTGTCGATGAGTGCGCCCTTTGCCTGCAACAGGTTTTCGGCCATCCGGCAGAACGGGCAATAAGCCGTGCTGTACATCGTGACTGTCCGCATACGTTCCGTCAGCGTTTCTGCAGCGGCATGCTGGCCTGCTGCCACGCCGCGATGCCGCCTCGCAACCCCACGGCTTCTTGAAACCCGCGCTTGCGCAGCGCACCGGCAAGGGCCGGCCCCCGGCTGCCGGTGCGGCAGCTCACGATGATCGGGCGTGACTTGAATTTCTCGAGCTCGCCGATCCGCTCGTTGAGTTGCGCCTCGGGAATATGCCTGGCATTCGCGATGTGCCCGGCCGCAAAATCGCCAGTCTCGCGCACGTCGATCACGACCGCGTCGCGACGGTTGATCAGTTGGACCGCCTCGAAAGTTTCAACCTCGCTCGTTCGCCTGAGCAGGCGCGAGACGAGCGGCCACACCAGCATGGTGCCCGAGGCGAGCACCACCCCGAGCAGCACCATGTTAAATGGGCTCTTTCCCAGGAAAACCAGAAACTCATTCACGACAGGCTCCTGAAGCGTAGCGCAGCGGGCCAGGTTATCGATTGGCTGCGCGCGCGCGAAGTTCCGCGCTTTTGGCAGCCGCTAATTCTAGCAGAGGGGTGAACTCGGCGGGGTGGCTGCGCGCCAGGACCTCGAGCTCTCCAGTCACCTCGTTAAGCTCGGCAGGATAGACCTCGATCGAGCGCCGCAGCTGCTGCAGCGCTGCCGCACCGTCACCCGCAAGCGCGAGAAGCAGCGCATGCCGGTAGACCACGACCGCAACTGGCGCGAATCGCATCGTTCGGGCCGTGAGCTCGAGCTTGTCCTGCAACCGTTCGCGGGAAACCGGAACCCCATAGGCAATGGCGAGCTCTACGTAACGCGTGAGCAACGGCTCGCGGTGCAGGTCTGCAATTGCAAGCTCCAGCAGCCGATCGTTCGATTGCGCCAGGGCGGCGCTCCCGGGCGTGAAGAGGAGGCGCTCGAAATCACGGTAGGGACCCAACACACCGAAAAGGTTCAGCGAGCCTGCGAGAATGCAAAGGCCGACGACCAGACGCAGCATGCCGTGAAAGCGAAACCTGACCGTACGCTGTGCGCCGAGCCCTATGAGCAGCGCAGCTGGACCAAGGAAGTGGGCGTACCACAGCGGGTACTCCAGCAGGCTGTGAATCCCAATCACCGCCAACAAGGCGAGCAACCACCACCAACGGGCATCGATCGCCACCTTGCGCAGGTCCAGCAGCCAGATAACGACGGCGCCGAAGATGACGAGAAACCCGATCATCCCGGTCTCGGCCAGCAGGTGCAGCGCGAGGTTGTGCGCGTGATTGAAAAGGCCCGGCGCCGCGCTCGCGCCGGTCAACGCCTGGTTCACGAAATGATGCCAGGAGAACTGTCCCCAACCACTGCCAAGAATCGGCGCGTCGAGAAACATACCCCACGCATCACCCCAGAGTTGGATGCGCGCGTCGATTCCGCTTGCCACTTGGAATACGCGTTGCGCCGACGTCACCTGAAGCCCTTCCGCCGGGACGATCAGCATCGCAACACCTTGCGCGACGAGGAAGCCCGGCAACAGCCACATGGCGACGAACGCCAGCCTGCGGCTCTCGTCATCGCGGCGGAATTGGCGCACCAACAGCGCGAGGATGGTGAACGCGGCGAGATAAAGCCACGGGCTGCGCGAGCCTGCGAAGGCGGACACGAGCAGCAGGGCCGCGATGCAGCCTCCGGCCACGAGGCCACCCAATCGCCGGCGTCCGAAAAGATACGTGACCGAGGCGAGCGCCAGCGCGATTTGTGCCGCGTAATGGTTCGGCTGAGCCAGGTTGCCGTAAACCGCCGCCGAGCCCTTCCGGGCAATGAGAAAATCAACTGGCGTCGAAATCTGGTAGTGCTGAATCAGTCCCGCCAGCGCGCTCAGCATCCCGCCTGCGAGCACGAACCACGCGAGGGTGTCGGCAACGGCGGTGAGCCCCAGCTCCTGGCCGAGCCTCCGCCCCAGCATGAGCAGAAGCGACGCCCACAAAAGGTACAGAGTGGCAATCAACGCCTGTTCCGGATAGGGCACGCGCCCAAGCGCCATCTGAAGCCCGAGCACGAGGATCAGGCCGAGCGGGGCGAGCGCGACGACCGGAAATCCCGCATCCTGTCCGGCCTGGCGGCGCAGGAGGAAGAGCGCCGCCAACAAGCCGAGCGCGAACGCGAGCCACTCGCCATAAAAAGAAGTCAGAGGAAAGCGGTGATACGGCTGCAGGAACGGCAGCGCGCACAGCAGCCCGCAGCAATACAGGCTCGCGCGAGCTGGAGTTAACACCCGGCCGTCCCGCACCACTCGTCCGTCGCTGGCGACGGCGGCCCGCGCCAGTCCATTCCGCCGCGCCCATGGGCCGGCACGGTGGTGTTCGCGCCGGCCGGCATCAGGTCATGCCGCAGAACACTTCCCGCATCATGCCGATCAACGTCAGCGTGCGCTTGTCACCGACGCGATAAAACACACGATTCGCGTCCCTGCGTGTGCGGAGCACACCTTTTTCCCGTAGTATCGCGAGGTGCTGCGAGATGTTGCTCTGCGACGTGCCCACGCAGTCGACGATATCCTGCACGTTCAATTCCTGGTTGCCGAGCAAGCAAAGAATCTTCAGCCGCAACGGGTGCGCCATCGCCTTGAGCGCGCGCGAGGCCTGCTCGATATGCTCCTGCCGGTGCATGAGTGGGGCGCGCACTCGCTCTGCGTTTGTTGTCATCCAAGTGTCCCGTTACGTTGCTTAATTAGAATATACTAAAATTGCTTCAGCGAGTGATTTAGCCCTAATATGTTCGTCAAATCATGAAGCTAACGCCCGTCTTGCTGGTCATACTCGATGGCTTCGGCTACCGCGAAGAGTGCGAGAACAACGCCATCTGCCAGGCGCGAAAGCCGCACTGGGACGCGCTCTGGTCCCGGTATCCGCACACCACGATCGACGCCTCGGAGAAATGGGTCGGCCTGCCCAAGGACCAGATGGGCAACTCCGAAGTGGGCCACATGAACATCGGGGCCGGCCGCGTCGTCTACCAGGACTACACCCGCATCGAGCACGCGATCGAAACGGGCGAGTTTGCGCGGAACGCGGTGCTCGTAAGAGCGCTCGAAACCGCGCGTGCGCCCGGGCAGGCGCTGCATATTCTCGGATTGCTCTCGCCGGGAGGGGTGCACAGCCACGAGACGCAGATTCACGCCGTGCTCGAGATGGCCGTTCGCGGTGGCGTGCGCGACGTTCGCGTGCACGCTTTCCTCGACGGGCGCGACACGCCGCCGAAGAGCGCGGAAGCCTCGCTGCTGGCATTGCAGGCCAAGTGCGACGAACTGCGGGGAGGCCGGATCGCATCGGTATGCGGCCGCTACTACGCGATGGACCGAGACCAGCGCTGGGAGCGCGTGAGCCAGGCCTACGCGCTCGTCGCGCAAGGCCAGGCGGCGTTTCGTTGCGCCACCGCGGTAGACGCGCTGCACGCCGCCTACGCGCGAGGCGAGACCGACGAGTTCGTGAAGGCGACCCTGGTCGGTGAGCCGGCGCCGATGCGCGATGGCGACACGGTGGTGTTCATGAATTTTCGCGCCGACCGCGCGCGGCAGCTGACGCGCGCGCTCACCGAGGCCGCCTTCGACGGGTTCCCGCGCGAGCGTTTCCCGCAGCTCGGCTATTACTGCACGCTCACGCGCTATGGCGAGAATTTCGCCTCTATCCCCGCCGCGTTTTCGCCGCAAAGCGTGGCCAACGGTTTTGGCGAGTATCTTTCGCAGCGCGGTCTGAAGCAATTGCGCATCGCTGAGACCGAGAAGTACGCCCACGTCACCTATTTCTTCAACGGGGGCGTCGAGGCCCCCTACCCCGGTGAAGACCGCATCCTTGCGCCCTCGCCCCGCGTCGCGACCTACGATCTCAAGCCCGAGATGAGCGCCTACGAAGTCACCGACAAGCTGGTCGATGCGATCAAGGGCCGCCAGTACGATGCGATCATCTGCAACTTCGCGAATGGCGACATGGTCGGCCACACCGGCAACCTGGCAGCTGCGACCCGCGCGATCGAGGTCCTCGACGAGTGCATCGGCCGGGTGGTCGCGGCGATGCAGGAGACCGGCGGCGAGGTGCTGATCACGGCCGACCACGGCAACGCGGAAACGATGCGCGACACCGCGACAAAGCAGGCACACACCGCCCATACGCTCAATGTCGTGCCCCTGCTCTACATCGGGCGCAAGGCGAAGATCGCCAGCGGCGGCGCGCTGCAGGACGTCGCGCCGACGCTCCTTGCCATGATGGACCTGCCGCAGCCCCCCGAGATGACCGGCAAGCCGCTCGTCGCGTTCCAGTGAGCCTCCGCGCCGCCGGCGTACTACTCATACTACTTCTGGTCGCGAGTTCCGGCGGGATCGCGGCGACGGCGGGCGGGGCCAAGGAGAAGGAACTGCGCGAGCTGCGCAGCCGAATCGATGCGTTGCAGAAGGACCTCGCCAACGCCGAGGAAACCAAGGGGGAAGCCGCCGACGCGCTCAAGGAATCGGAGCGCGCGATCTCGGAAGCGAACCGCGCGCTACGCGATCTGGGGCGGCAATCGCAGAACATCAATCGCAGGCTCGCCGCGCTACGCGCGGAATCCCGCACGCACGATGCAACGCTCAAGGCACAGCAAGCGCGTCTCGGGCGCCTGCTCTATCGGCAATATCTCGGGGGCGAGGCCGAGCCGCTCAAGCTGTTGCTCAATCGCAAAGACCCCAACCAGATCGCGCGTGACCTGCACTACTTCGGCTACGTCTCGCGTGCCCGCGTGCAGCTGATCGCCGAACTGCGCGCGAATCTCACCCGCCTCGGCGAGCTGGCGCAGGAGGCCCGGGAGCAGTCGGCAGAGCTCGCCACAGTCACTCGCGCGCAGCGCGACCAGCGGCAACGGCTGGGGCGGGAGCACCGCGCGCGCAACAAGGTGCTCGCGAGCCTCTCGCGCGACATCCAGCGGCAGCACCGCGAAATCCGCACGCTCAAGCGTGACGAGAACCGGCTCGCGCGCCTGGTCGAGCAGCTCGCGCGGCTCGTCGCCCGGGAACAGCGCAGTTCCCGTCGGCGCAATAAGCGCGTGCCGGACGGTTCGACCGGCGACACGGCGTTTCCCCAGCTCAAGGGGCGATTGAGCCTCCCGGTACAGGGGGAACTCGCCGCCCACTTCGGCAGTCCACGCTCTGGCGGCGGCACGCGTTGGAAAGGCGTTTTCATCGCGGCGCAGGCCGGCGAGAACGTGAAAGCCGTTGCGGCCGGACGCGTGGTGTTTGCCGACTGGCTCCGCGGCTTCGGCAACCTGATGATCATCGACCACGGCAGCGCTTACATGAGCCTCTACGCCAACAACGAGGCGCTCTACAAGCAAGTCGGCGACCCGATCCGTGGCGGCGAGATCATCGCTACGGTCGGCAACAGCGGCGGCAATCCGGATTCCGGTTTATACTTCGAGCTACGGTATCAGGGTAAGCCTCTGGACCCCCTTACCTGGGTGGATATCCGATAAGGGACGGTAAGAGACAATCCTGATCATTCATGGGGTTGTGTTGCGGAATCAGGCACCGTGCGGTGCGGTTTTGCGGGAGCAGTCAATGCGTAACAAGTTTCGTCAGTTTGGGTTGATCGCAATCGGCGCCCTGCTGGGCGTGCTGGTCAGCCTCAATTTGACCGCGGTCGCACAGCGGGATTTGGCCTCGCCGTTGCCGATCGAGGAATTACGCGCGTTCACCGAAGTATTCGGACGCGTCAAGAGCGATTACGTCGAGCCGGTGGCAGACAAGAAGCTCATCACCGAGGCCATCAACGGCATGTTGACCGGGCTCGACCCGCACTCCGCCTATCTCGACCAGGAAGCATTCAGGGAACTGCAGGTCGGGACCCAGGGCGAGTTCGGCGGGCTCGGTATCGAGGTCGGCATGGAGGATGGCTTCGTCAAGGTGGTCTCGCCGATTGATGACACTCCCGCGTCCCGCGCCGGGATCAAGTCGGGCGATCTCATCGTCAAGCTCGACGACACCTCCGTGAAGGGGATGACGTTGAGCGATGCGGTGAAGCGCATGCGCGGCAAACCCGACACGCAGATTACGTTGACGATCGTGCGCAAGGGCGAGACTAAACCGATCGTGGTGACGCTCACGCGCGCGGTCATCAAGATTCAGAGCGTCAAGTTCAAGCTGCTCGAGCCCGGCTACGCCTATTTCCGCGTGACCCAGTTCCAGGAGCACACGGGCGAGATCCTGGCGCGCTCGATTGCCCAGCTGTTCAAGGAAAGCCCGGTGCCCATGAAAGGCATCGTGCTTGATCTGCGCAATGATCCCGGCGGACTGCTTAATGGCGCCGTCGCGGTGTCGGCCGCATTCCTGCCGAAAGGATCGCTCGTGGTCTATACGGACGGGCGCACCGATGACTCGAGAATGCGCCTGAGCGCCACGCCGGAGCATTATCTGCGCGGTCGCCTGGAGCAGGACTACATCGGCCGGCTGCCCGAAGATACGAAGACGGTTCCCATGGTCGTGCTCGTGAACGGGGGTTCCGCTTCTGCCTCCGAGATCGTCGCCGGGGCGCTACAGGATCACGAGCGCGCAGTCATCATGGGCCAGCGCACGTTCGGGAAGGGCTCGGTGCAAACGATCCTGCCGCTCGGGAACAACACGGCCATCAAGCTCACGACGGCGCGCTACTACACGCCGAACGGGCGCTCGATCCAGGCCAAGGGCATCGAGCCCGACATTCCTCTGGACGATGGATCGGCCGGGCGGGCGAGCGCGCTCAAGCTGCGCGAGGCGGATCTCACCAAGCACCTGACCGAGGCCGTCACGGAAAAGCCGACGGCAACGGAGACCGCCGCGAAAGAGTATGACTTCACACCGGAGCCGCGGCCAACGGACGTCGACGAGAAGCTGCTCAGGCCGGAGCCGGGCCAGATCGTGTCCAAGCACGATTACGAGCTCAACCAGGCCATCGCGTTTCTGAAAAGCCGCAATGAAACGAAAGCCAATGCGTTTCTGAAAAGCCGCAATGGAACGAAAACCAACTAGCGTTGCGGCGCGAGTGCCGCGACGCACTGCAACGCCCGGCGCCAGCCGGGCGTTTGTTTTTGGGCGGGTCGCCGCGCGCAACGCCGAGTGAGCGCCATGGATGACCGTCAGCTGCTGCGCTACAGCCGGCACATCCTGTTGCCGCAGATCGGCGTCGAAGGTCAGGAAAAGCTACTCGCCGCGCGCGCCCTCGTGATCGGAGCGGGCGGACTCGGCTCGCCTGTCGCGCTCTACCTCGCATCGGCGGGCGTCGGGCACATCGTCCTGTGCGACGACGAGGACGTCGACCTCACTAATCTGCAGCGCCAGATCGTCCACCGCACCGAGTCGATCGGGCTGAAGAAGGTCGAGTCGGCCCGCGTCACGTTGGCGGCCATCAACCCGGAAGTCCAGGTGGCTACGCTCGCGGAACGGGTGGACGAACAGCGCCTGCTGACGCTCGCCGCGCAGGCGGATGTCGTTATCGATGGGAGCGACAACTTCGTCACCCGGCACGCGGTAAACCGGGCCTGCGTGCAACTGCGCAAGCCGCTGGTGTCCGGCGCGGCGGTGCGATTCGACGGGCAGGTCGCGGTGTTCGACCTGCGGGCCGCGGATACGCCTTGCTATGCCTGCCTCTTTCCGGAGCACGGCGAGTCGGAAGACGTGCGCTGTGCCGTCATGGGTGTCTTCGCCCCACTGACCGGAATCATCGGCTCGATCCAGGCGGCCGAGGCACTCAAGCTGTTGGCGGACACGGGTGAGACGCTCGCGGGAAGGCTCATGCTCCTCGATGCGCTGACCATGCGGGTGCGCACGATCAAACTCGCGAAAGACCCGGCTTGCCCGGTTTGCGGCGCGGCGACAGCCGCCGCCAAGGTTTCAGCCCGCGGTTCAAACTCGCCGGGCAGTTGACTCTCCGCCGGCAAGCCTCACGCAGGCCCGGGCGCGATCGCAGCAGCCGTATTCGACACGGCGCTCACGACGGCCGATTGAGCAGCGCCTCCAGGTCCCGCGTGATCTGTTCCACGTCCGGGCCGCTGCGGCCCTGGTGAGCAAGCAGAACCCTTGACGGGAAGTCCATGAGGGTGGGCGCATGACCGGTGTTGCGATTGCGGGCGGCCGTCTGCAATGCCGGCGCCACATGTCCCTTGAAGCCCACCCGCTGGCTTTCCGCCGCATCGACGATCGCCTGCTGCGCACGCGCGATGCCGATCAGCAGTTCCGCCAGTTGTTGGGAGGTGATATTCACCATCGCGTTGTCCCCTTGGTTGATTAGCCGTGCCGCGGCCCGGGCCTAGCAGCGGCGAAAAACACTAGAACGCACCCCAAAAACAAGAAACTATATTAACCGCAGATAAACGCAGGTCAATTCCGTGAAACGTGAATCGTGAATCGCACCGTCTTTTGTTTCCGCCTATCGGCGTTCATCGGCGGCGAAAGTTGGTTTTGCTTTTCAATCTGTGTGTATCTGCGTTTATCTGCGGTTAATAACGTCTTTCGATTTTTGAGATACGTTCAGGCAATCACGCCTTCCATGATCTGCCGCCACTGCTTCGCCCACAATTCAGCGGGGTCGCGCTTGAAGCCGCTCTTGGCAAACTGATGCCAGCGGCCGGTGACGAAGCACATCAGGAGGTTCGCCTGTGCGGTGATGTCCACCTCGGCCGCGATCTCGTTCTGGGTGACGCCAAAGCGCAGCGCCTGCTTGAGAACCGCCTCCAGGCGATCGTGCAGCTGATTGATGCGCGCCTGCAGACGCTCGTCTTCGTTGACCAGAGCATCGCCAATCAGCACGCGTGTCATGCCGCGGTTCTTCTGCGCAAACCCGAGCAGCACCGCGATGATCGCTTCCAGTTGACGCAGTCCGCTCTTTTCCTCCGCCGTGATCTTGTTCACCAGCGCAAACAACGTCTGCTCGACGAACTCGATCAGTCCTTCGAACATCTGGGCCTTGCCCTTGAAGTGCCGGTAGAGCGCCGCCTCCGACACGCGCAGCCGCGCCGCCAGCGCCGCCGTAGTGACCTTCTCGCTCGCAGGACGTTCCAGCATCTCCGCCAGCGTCTGCAGGATCTGATCCTTGCGTTCGCCCGTTCTCGCCGCCATGTTCCCGTCCGCGCCGGTGTCAGGATTACACTATTGTAAACAGGCCAGTCTACGGGGCAACTGCATGAGATTCGGTACGCTCACGTCCACGAAATCCCGTGCCTTGGCCGACCGCGTCACCCACACCGTTTTCATGCCGAGCCGGCTTGCTGTACGCAGATTCTCGATTGAATCCTCCACCATGATACAGCGATGCGGCTTGAGGTGGTTGACCCGGCACAGGCGCAGGAAACCGTAGCTGTCCGGCTTGGGGCGGTAGCGCGTGTGTTCGATCGAGAACACGTCGTGAAACAGGTCCGCGATCGAGAGCGCCCGCAGCACGGCGCGCGAATAATGCACCGGAGAATTCGAGAAGACATACTTGCGCCCGGGCAGCCTCCGGATGGTCGTGCGCAGCTGCGGCTCGCGCACCAGCATGCGCTCGAGCGCCGGGAACTGGTGCGTGTGCCAGAGAAAGTGCTTCGGATCGGTGGCGTGATGGCGCATCAGCCCGAGGAGCGTGGCCCCGTAGCGGTGCCAATAATGGCGCCGCAACTCGCCCGCGGCGGCCTCGTCGAGCCCGAGGTGCGCCTGCAGATAGGCGGTCATCGCGCGGTTGATGTGCGGAAAAATGTGGGGGCGCGCGTTATGGAGCGTGTTGTCCAAATCAAAGATCCAAGCGTACCGCCACATCATTCAGTTCCCAGTTCCCAGTTTCGAGTTTCGAGTTTCGAGTTTCGAGTTCAAAGTTCCAAGTTCAAGGTTCAAGCTTCGAGGTTTAAGCTCTATGGTTTAAGGGCTAACGCGGTGCACTAGGGCACCTTGAACATTGAACGTTGAACATTGAACGTTGAACCCTGATCCGCCGCCGCTGAATGGCGGCAGTAAGCCGCATTCAGCGGCGGCGGATCAGGGTGCCGACGCCCTCGTCGGTAAGAACCTCGAGCAGCAGCGCGTGCTCGACCCGTCCGTCGATGATGTGGCAGCTGTTGACGCCGTTCTTCACGGCCTCGAGCGCGGAGCCGATCTTGGGGAGCATGCCGCCGGAGATCGTGCCGTCGGCGAAGAGCTCGTCGATCTTGCGCGCGCTCAGCCCGGTGAGCAGCTTGCCGCTCTTGTCGAGCACGCCTGGCGTGTTGGTGAGAACGATCAGCTTCTCAGCCTTGAGCACTTCGGCGATCTTTCCGGCGACAAGATCGGCGTTGATGTTGTAGGTCTCGCCCTTCCCGCCGACGCCGAGCGGCGCGATTACCGGGATGAAGTTGTTAGCGGAGAGCTGATGCACGATCGCCGGGTCAATGCTCTCGACCTCGCCAACCTGGCCGATGTCGAGCAGGGCGTCGGTATCGGCACCACCCCGCACCAGCATCTTCTTCGCGCGGATCAATCCGCCGTCCTTCCCGGTGAGGCCCACCGCGCGCGCCCCGTGCTGGTTCAGCAGACTGACGATTTCCTTGTTGACCTGGCCGCCCAGCACCATTTCGACGAGGTCCATCGTCTCCGCATCGGTCACCCGCATGCCCTGAACGAACTCGCCCTTCTTGCCGACGCGCTTGAGCAGGTCGTCGATCTGCGGGCCGCCGCCGTGCACGACCACCGGGTTCATGCCGACGAGCTTCAGCAGGACGACATCGCGCGCGAAGCTGTTCTTGAGCGTCTCGTCCGTCATGGCATTGCCGCCGTATTTGATGACGATGGTCTTGCCGTGAAAGCGCTGGATGTAAGGCAGCGCTTCGGCGAGGATCTTCGCTCTGTCTGCGGCAGAGGTACCGGTCAGGGCCATGGGGGCGGGTGGCGCGTGGTTGGTCGGCGGCAGCCTATTCTACGGGAAGGCGAAAAAAAGCGGCAGGCCTTCGAACCCACCGCTCTGAGACAACCGGCCCGAATCGAACGGCGAACCCGCTTGGTTCGTTCGATCGGGAGGAGTCGAACCGGCGGTCGCGACCGCCGGTTTCGACGCTTACTGGATGCTGATACGTTTCGCGTGAACCGCCGCTTTCTTCGGGAGGGTCAACTCGAGCACGCCATCGGCGTATTTCGCCGCCGAAGAAGCTTCGTCCATCGTCTGCCCGACGGTAAACGCGCGATAGAGCTTGCCCGCATAACGCTCGGAACGCAGGACACGCTCGCCACTCTTAACGTCCTTTTCGTGCTTCACTTCTGCGCTGACCGCGACGGTGTCGCCGTCGATCGTGACATTGATATCTTCCTTTTTCACGCCGGGAAGCTCCGCACGCAGCGTGTAGGCCTTATCATTCTCGGATACGTCAACGCGAAATGTTCCCGTGCCGCTCGGACGACCCTCGAAGTTCACCGGGCGCACGAAAAATCCACGGAACAGATCGTCGAATGCATCGTCCAAAGGTCTGAAATGCGTGAGATTAGCCATAATCATTCTCCGTTAAAAAAGATGGCGCATCGCGCCGACAGAACCTATATAGGAGCCGCCGCGCGGTTTTCAAGGGCAAGCCCCGCCGGGCGATTCGCTGGGCATCGCAACCAATTGATTTTAGGTCGGTTGCCCACGCGGCGCGCCGCTATACAAGATCACTCGCCGATCGCGGTCATGCCAGGGCAGGATCCCGCGCCTGCATTCGTCAACCCAAGCGGGCGCTCACGTGTCTCTGCGCATCACTCGCTGCCTCTCCGGAGCGGCTGCCGGCAACGCGATCCCGGTGCGCAAACCGTGCCCTCTCCGCTCAAGGTCATCGGATAAACACAAGTGTGCTTTGCTATAATTCTTCCTCGCGAGACATCATGCATCTGATCATCGCCTCACTGCTGCTGGCACTCGCCTCGTCGCTCCACGCCCAGCCAGCTCCACTTCCGGTCCCGCCCGTCCCACCGATCGCGGCCAAGGCTTACCTGCTCCTCGATTTCAACAGCGGGGAGCGCCTTGGCGAGCAAAATCCTCAGATGCGGGTCGAACCAGCCTCGCTTACCAAGCTGATGACCGCGTACGTCACCTTCACCGCGCTCCAGCAGGAACGAATTCGTCCCCATCAGCGGGTCCCGGTCTCGGTCAAAGCGTTCCGTGCCATCGGTTCCCGCATGTTCATCGAGCCGCGCAAACCGGTCACGGTGAACCAGCTGATCAACGGCATGATCGTGCAGTCCGGCAATGATGCCAGCATCGCGCTCGCCGAGGTCATCGCAGGCAGCGAGGAGGCCTTTGCCCAGTTGATGAACCGCGAGGCGCAGCGCCTGGGTCTGAAAAACACTCACTTCGTGAACGCAACCGGACTGCCGCACCCCGAACACTACTCGACGACCGAGGATCTCGCGCTCCTGGCGAGCGCCATCATCCGTGACTTTCCGCAGCACTATCCGCTCTACTCGCAGAAGGAATTCACCTACAACAAGATCAAGCAGGCCAACCGCAACCGCCTGTTGTGGACCGATCCCACCGTGGACGGCATGAAGACGGGCTACACGGAGAAGGCCGGTTACTGCCTGATCACGTCGGCAAAGCGCGGCGAACATCGCTTGCTCTCTGTCGTGCTAGGCGCGGCGAGCGAAGCAGGCCGCGCAACCGAGAGCCGGAAGCTGCTCAATTACGGGTTCCAGTTCTACGACAGCTTCCGCATCCACGCCAAGCAAGAGCCGGTGGCGACTTTGAAGGTGTTCAAGGGCGCGGCGGACACGGTGAAAGCCGGCTTCCTCACCGACTTCTACGTGACGCTGCCCAAGGGCCAGCGGAGCAAGCTCACGGCCGCGGTTGAAAGCCTGCAGCCGCTGCTGGCGCCGATCAACGTCGGTCAACAGGTCGGCACGATGAAAGTCATGCTCGACGGGAAACCGTATCGCGAGCTGCCGGTGGTTGCGCTGGAGAACGTGCCTCTCGCAGGCATCATGGGGCGCAGCTGGGATTCCCTCCGGCTGCTATTCCATTAGCCGCGGGCGGGCGTCCCATCAGTGTAGACTTTCCGTTTTCGACTCTTCGACACACACATGCCGCATTTCTCCAGCTTCGCGAGGACAGGATGAACGAGATTGTCTATCTCAACGGCGAATTCATGCCGCTCGAAAGCGCCCGCATTCCGGTGCTCGATCGCGGGTTCATTTTTGGCGATGGCGTATACGAGGTGATTCCCGTTTATTCGCGGCACCCGTTCCGTTTGCCTGAACATCTGGCACGCCTCCAGCGCAGTCTGGACGCGGCGCGCCTCGACCCTCCTTTGGCGGAGGCCGAATGGACCCGGCTGGTGCACCAACTGATCGAGCGCAACGCAGCCGAGGACCAGGGGGTCTACCTGCAGGTCACGCGCGGCGTCGCCAAGCGGGACCACGCGTTCCCGAAGGGCGTCGCGCCAACGGTGTTCATGATGAGTAATCCTCTGGGCACACCATCGCGCGAGCTGATCGAGCGCGGAGGCTCCGCCATTACGACCACCGACTTCCGGTGGCTACGCTGCGACGTGAAGGTCACCTCGCTGCTGGCAAACTGCTTGCTGCGGCAGCGTTCCGTCGATGCTGGCGCCGATGAAGTCGTGATGTTCCGCGACGGCTATCTTACGGAGGGCTCGTCCAGCAACGTCTTCGCGGTGAGGGGCGGCGTGCTCCTCGCGCCCCCGAAGAACCATCTCGTACTGCCGGGCATCACCTATGACGTGGTGCTCGAACTCGCGGCTGCGAATGGGGTGCCGATCGAGGTGCGCGAGGTTGGCGAAGACGAGGTCCGCAGCGCCGACGAGTTGTGGCTCTCCTCGTCGTCAAAGGAAGTGCTCGCCGTCACCACCCTGGACGGGCGTCCGGTCGGCGATGGGAAACCGGGCCCGGTTTTCAAGCGGATCCACCAGGCGTTCCAGGAGTTCAAGCGCAAGATCATGCGTCAGGCGGCCTGATCTCGGGCCGCACCGATGGAATCCTCGCTGCTCGAATATCCCTGCGACTTCCCGATCAAGATTCTCGGCAACACCCAGGCGGGCTTCGCGCAGGCCGTGCTCGATATCATTCAACGGCACGCCCCCGAGTTCGACGGCGCCAGCATGGGGATGAAAACGAGCAAGCGCGGCCGCTACCTCAGCGTCACCTGCGTGATCCGCGCGACCTCGCGCGACCAGCTCGACGCCCTCTACCGCGAACTCTGCGACCACCCGATGGTGGTCATGGTTCTTTAGAAGCGGTGAGCGGATGAACGTCGTGGCCTAACGCTTTATTCCATTCACCACTCACTACTCACGCATCATCAGGTCTTGGGCTGGGTCATGAACTGGACGTTCTGGATCACGTCCGACGCGGTATAGCGCCCGATCGGCCCCGCTGCGTAGACCGCGTGCGCCAGGGTGCCATCAGGCTTGATGAGGAATCCCGTCGCGTGCAGGATCTTCCGTCTGGTTTCCCAGAATGCGCCGGTGAGTTCACTGATGCGTTCCGGATCCAGGCCGTAGGCGACGGGAAACGTCACGCCAGTCTCCTGAACCATGCGACGCGTGTCCTGCTCGTTGTCCACGGACGCCGCGAGTACCTCGACATCGAGTTTCTTGAGTTCGGCCAATTTTTGCTGGAAGTCAGCAAACTGCTGACGGCAGTATGGTCACCAGTGGCCGCGGTAAAAGATTACCGTGCCCCAATGGCCCGACCACGCCCCCGGCAAGGTCAGCTTCGACCCATTGACCAACTGGAACTCGATGTCCGGAAAACGGCTGCCGGAGTCGAGTTTGATGCTGCTGGCTTGCGTCATGTCGTTTCCTATCCTTTATAGTCACCGTGCGCCCGGCTTTTTCTTCTTCTGTTTGCGCCGTCGAGTCTTGCCATGGCTGCCGCGGAACAACTTGCCACGGAAGGTACGTTTATCACCTTTGCCCATTTCTGGCCTCCCCCAGTATGCGTATGCGATCGCCGTGCAATTCTATCCTACCCCCAAAATCCGGCCGAGGGCGCTGTGGTGAAGCCACCCCGGAGGTCCGGGCTCGGCTTGTTTGCCGTCGTGGTAGCTTGAATTCCTCGCGCGGCTCATCGAGCAAGACGATGCAGTTGACGGTCGTGGACGCGCGAGAGCAGCAGTAGCGATGCAACGGCCCCGGTCAGCGCGAGAAACATGTCCCATTGGGTATCCCACTCATCGCCTTGCGTTCCGAGGAAATCGTGGGCCCCTTGGCCCAGCGCCAGCGCTGCCCACCATTCGATGAACTCATAGAAGGCGCTGACGGCAAGACAGATGCAAAGCGTCACGAAGATCAGGAACTTGCCCCGTCGAAGCATGAATACGCGGATCAACAGTTCACGCACCACGATTGCGGGCACGAATCCCTGCGCGAGATGTCCGAGCCGGTCGTAGGGATTGCGCGCGAGTTCGAGCCATTCCTGGACCCAGAAACCTGCGGGCACACGGGCATAGGTATAGGCCCCGCCAATGATCAAAATCAGACCGTGAACGCAGATGAGGGAATACGTCAGCCCGGTGAGCGGGAACGTGTACCTCGTCGCAAGCATGACCGGAAGCGCGACGAGCACCGGCGCCACCTCCATGAACCACGTGATACGGTCGTACGGCGCGATGCCCGAGGCGACCAGCGCAAGCACCCAGACGAGTGTGATGACCGTAAGGCCGCGGGCGGCGGCGTTTTCCGGCCCGTTCATGCCCCGCCCCTC
>JAQBFV010000318.1:0-13546 GCA_032123035.1 Betaproteobacteria bacterium
AGCGGTAAGCGGTAAGCGGTAAGCGGTAAGCGGTGAGCGGTGAGCGGTGAGCGGTGAGCGGTAGGCGGCGAGTGATGAATGGACTAAACCGCTCACGGTAGCTCGCCACTGCAAGAAGTGACGATTACTGGTGATGATTAATGTTGATGAAAGATGGTGATATGAGCTGGTGTTCATCCCCAGTTCTCATCACCAGTATCCATCACCATTTTCCATCACCAAGTTTGAAGCCGATCACGCATCACCGGTGGACGCCTGGCCGAGGATCGCGCGGAGACGTTTGGCGTCGGCGATGCGCAGTTGCTTGTGGTGGACCTCGATCAGCCCATCTTGCTGGAAGCGCGACAGCACGCGGCTGATCGTCTCGAGCTTGAGACCCAGGTAGCTGCCGATCTCCTCGCGCGTCATGCGCAGATTAAACTCGCTGGCCGAGTAGCCGCGCGTGGCGAAACGTTGCGAGAGGTTCAGCAGGAAAGCCGCCAGGCGTTCCTCGGCTTTCATGCTACCGAGCAGCAGCATGACCCCGTAGTCGCGCACGATCTCGCGGCTCATGATGCGGTGCAACTGGCGCTGCAGAGGTGGCAGCTCGCGGGAGAGTTGCTCGAGGCACGAAAAGGGGATTTCGCAGACCTCGCAGTCCTCCAGCGCCACGATATCGCACATGTGTCGCCCGCCGCCGATCGCGTCCATGCCGAGGAGGTCCCCCATCATATGAAAGCCCGCGACCTGCTCGCGCCCGTCTTCGTGCAGCACGCAGCTTTTCATCGTGCCGGAGCGGATGGCATAAAGCGAGGCGAGGGACGCGCCGGCGCGGTAAAGATGCTCGCCGCGCTTGAGCTTGCGGCGGTGATTCACGAGGTCGTCGATGCGCTCCATCTCCCGGGGGTCGATGCCCGCCGGCAGACACAGCTCCCGCAGGCTGCATGACGAGCACGCCACGTGCGGATGACCCCGGTCGAGTGGGGAGGCCGGGGGGCCGTGATTCTCCATAATCTGCAGTATGCCGGGGGGTACGTGCCTCCCTTTGACCTACATCAAAGCCATCCGTGCCCGCCGTGCAATACTGGCGCCGTCGCAACCACCGAACAGTGCGGGGAACCGGGCCCGGGCAGACCATGGGAGTGCCGATCGAATTCGACGTCGAACTGGTGCGCCGCTTCGACCGTAAGGGGCCACGTTACACGTCCTATCCTACCGCCGACCGCTTCGTCGAGGCATTCGGGGACGAGGCCTACCGGACCTGGGCCGCGCGCCGCAATGTGGGGGGAATACAGCGGCCACTCTCGCTTTACGTGCACCTTCCGTTCTGCCGCGACGTCTGCTTCTACTGCGCCTGCAACAAGATCGTGACGCGGGACTCGGGTAAGGCGGCGCTTTACCTTGACTACCTCAGCCGGGAGATCGAGCTGCAGGCGGAACTGTTCCAGGAAGATCCTCACGTGTCCCAGATGCACTGGGGCGGCGGCACGCCGACCTACTACGATACGGCCGCGCTGACCCGGTTGTTCGCCCGGCTCGCGGAACACTTCACGTTCACCCCGCATGGCGAGTATTCGATCGAAATCGATCCGCGCACCGTGGACGTCGAGATGATCCATGCACTGCGTGAGATGGGGTTCAATCGCGCGAGCTTCGGGGTGCAGGACTTCGATCCGGCGGTCCAGGCGGCGGTCCACCGACTGCAAGACGAGCAGCGCACGCTGGAGCTGATCGAGGCTGCGCGCCGCGCGCGGTTCGAATCGGTCAACATCGACCTCATCTACGGACTGCCGAAGCAGACGCTCATGAGCTTCAACGTGACGCTGGCGCGGGTGGTAGCGGCGCGTCCCGACCGCATCGCACTCTACAATTACGCGCACCTGCCCACGCTGTTCAAGCCGCAGCGCCGGATCAGCGAGGCCGATTTGCCGGCGCCCGAGACCAAGCTGAAGCTCCTCGGCCACGCGATCAAGCGCCTCGGTGCGGCCGGCTATGTGTACATCGGTATGGACCATTTTTGCGTTGCCGGACGACGCGCTCGCGGTGGCGCAGCGCCAGGGCCGGCTCCACCGCAACTTCCAGGGTTATTCGACGAGCCCGGAGGGCGACCTCGTCGGCCTCGGCGTCTCGTCAATCGGCGCCATCGGGCCCACTTACAGCCAGAACCATCGCACCCTCGAGGATTACTACGACAGCATCGACGATGGCAAGCTGCCGATCATGCGCGGCATCGAGCTCACCGCCGACGACCTGGTGCGGCGTGCGGTAATCCAGGCGCTGATGTGCCACTTTTCCTTGTCGAAGGAGGCGATCGAGATTGCCCATCTCATCAATTTCGACCGCTACTTCGCGACCGAACTCGAGGAGCTGCGCGGGCTCGAGAGGCTGGGGCTGCTCGCGATCGAGGACGGCTGGATCACGGTTACGCCCAACGGGCGGTTCCTCATCCGCAGTGTCTGCATGGTGTTCGACCGTTATTTGAGGCACGACCAGGAAGTGCGCCGCTACTCACGCGTCATTTGAATCCGTGAATCGTGAAACGTGAAACGTGAATCGGAAACGAACGAACACGGGTCACGGGTCACCGGTCACGGGTCACGCCTTTGAGCAGTGACCATGTGGATTGAAGCGACCCTCGGCGCGGCTTTTATCGCCGGGTTGGCGAGCGGCGCGCACGGCGTTCGCCGTTCTGATCGTCGGCGTCGGTGTCTTCGGAATGGCCAAGGCGACACAGCCTGTCGTCCACGCGGGGGACGAGCTCTGCTACCGCTCTACCACCTTGGCCGGCTGGCGCTAAGCCAGACGGGTTCAAAGGTCTAGTCATTTTCAGTTTGCCCGAGCCGGCACGGTGGCAACGACGACCGATTTCCTCGGCGGATCGCAGCTTTCCTGAAGCACGGGGAACAGTGTTCCCGCGCGCGCCGGCCCGTCAACAACGGACCTGTTGCTTGCAGAACTGCCGCAGCTCGATCACGGTGGTTTGGTTCACGACGCGCTGGCTCGCCTTGGCAGCGCCGTAGTCCACCGCAAGCCGAAACTCGTACTTCGCAAAGAAGGCGTTGAACAGTTCTCCGCCTAGGGTGCCGACGGCGTGGAGGCTGTCGCTCCTGGCGTCATACTCGAACAGAATGGCCGACAGCGGCTGCGGAGCGGGGCCACCGACGACGCGACCGCCCGACGCCGGATCGTACTCGCTGTGCTCGGAGCAGCAATGGATGGTATTCGGCCGCATCGTGGCCGAAGCCGTGGACTGCTTGCGGTAGCTGATGAAGCTGATCTGCGGCGTGGGGTAAGTCATCTTGTGCGCGCAGATCGCGGAGTAGCCCACGATAGCGTGGCCTGGCCCGACGCCGCCCGTCCAACGGTAAGCGGAGCCATCCTCGGTCTTGAGTTGCACGTTCGACAGCGTTGGTTTTCCGAGATTGAGGAGGAAGCAGGGGGTGCCTTCGAACGGGTAGTGAAAGAGGTAGTTCTCGCCCACGGCGAGCCGCGCCGCCTTGATTGGCGCGCCGTGCGAATCGACGAGCTGCGCGCGCGAGTAGAAGCGTGGTTTCAGGTCCGTTGCAGCCAGGGCCTCATGCGCGCTAAGCGCGCAGCTGGCGGCGCACGCCTTGATGAAGTCACGTCGTTGCATGCCGCGAATTGTCGGAACAGAACACGGCGGCTGTCAAGCGGCCGTGTCCGCGTTCCTCCGTTCCGTGTTCAAAGTTCAAGGTTCAAAGTTCAAGGATGGACGTTCAGAAATGGCCAGGACCCGAATCCTACGCCTTGGAACCTTGAACCTGGGTTGAACTTGGAACGCCGAGTTCGGAGGCGAACAAGGTTTCCATCTCCCGGCGCACGAGTACAGCCTCCGATTCCGGCACTGCCACATCGTGCCAGGTGACGAGATCTCCCTTCGGAATCGGGCGCGTGAGCTTGACGCCATGGGCAAGGCCGATCGGCAATCCGCTGCAAGCGAGCGAGTCCTGCGCGGTCATGAGGCGACCCCAAACGGTGTAGCCGCCCTCGCCATCGAGCGTCTCGCCGGCCTTGAGGTCGCGTTTCGCGACGGCAACCGCGTCGCCCCGGAACCTGTCCGCCGCGCCCGTTGACTCGCCCCGGAGGCCGATGCTCGCGACAGAGATGCCGAGCTCGAGCCCGATCAGGTGATAGGGCTTGTACATCGCGGCATAGTTGCCGCTGTCATCCGTCAGGAGGCCGTATTCCGCGAAGCAGTGGCGCACGTACTCCGCATCTGCGGCGAACGTCACATACACGCCCCATCTCAGATCGCGCGCCACGGGCTGGCCGTCGCGCTCGAGGCTCGACACCACTTCGACCTGGCCGCGATGATGGAGCTGGCCTCCTTCAGCCGCAGGCCGCAGCACGCGCGGTAGATCGTCCACTCCGCACGGCGGGAAGGCGAGACCCTGTGGAGCGGGCGTAAGGCCGGTCGCGTTGGCGACCGCCGCCATCTCGATCGCGGACTTGGTGCCGTCCAGAAATGAATTGAACATCTGCGCGTTGAAGTCGCCTTTCGCCACCTGCTCGGGCGGAAAACCGTAGTGGCCCCACACCGTCTCGGGCGTGGATTCGTGGAAGACGGGGAGATACTTGGTGCCCTTGCCGGCAGCCACGACCTCGAAGCCGGCGGCGCGCGCCCAGTCGACCAGCTCGCAGATGAGCGCGGGCTGGTCGCCGTAGGCCAGCGAGTAAACGATGCCCGCTTCGCGTGCGCGACGCGCGAGCAAAGGCCCCGCGAGCGCGTCGGCCTCGACGTTGACCATCACGATGTGCTTGCCGTGCTGACAGCAGGCGAGCGCATGGCGAATGCCGGCGCCCGGGTTGCCGGTGGCATCAATGACAATCTCGACCGCGCCCGACGCAATCGCACTGGGCGCGTCATTCGTGACGCAGGTCGTCCCATTTCTGCAAGCTTCATCAAGAGAACGGGCGCGGTAACGCGTCGCGTCCCATCCAGTTCGGGCGAGAGCCTCTCTCGCTCGTTGCGGAGCAAGGTCGGCAACGGCAAGGACGTGAATCCCGGGGGTACGCTGGACCTGCGCGAGAAACATCGAGCCGAACTTGCCGGCGCCGATCAGGACCACGCGCAACGGGCGAGCGGTAGCGGCACGCTCGGCCAGCAGGTGGTAGAGATTCATATCCGAAAGCGCGGGCTCGCCGCGACGGCTGACAGAGACCGGCACATTATACCGTTCCGGCGCTGGCGCAATTTTCCCGCGTGCGCCGCGAGCGGCCTACTGCCCACAGTACAGACGTCTGCTGGTGCAGGGGCAATGACCGACAGCAAAACCGAAGATTACTTCTTCGGCAAGAGATCTTCAGCCCAGCTGCACGCGGCAATTACATTGGGGAAACCAATGGTGCTGGTGAGCGCCAGCAGCGTATGGCGGACTTCGTCGGAGGTGCCGCCGACTTCAAGCGCGCGCCGCACGTGGCTGTGAACCGCGCCTTCGGAGCGGATGGCCGCCGCTGCCGCGAGCTGGACCAGCTGGATGGTCTTCTCGGGAAGCGGCCCTTCCTTGCGCACGGCCTGCCCCAGGCGATCCACCGCGGCAAAGAAGCGCGGGTGCCGGCGTTTGAGTTGAAGGTAGATCTTCGGAGCTTTGCCTTTGGCCATTTCCGGTTCCTCCGTGTGTTGAGCTGCCCGTGTCCCGGCGTCTACGCCGGATTGCTCCCTGCAAGTGCCGCATCACCGCCGCCGTCAGCGCTTGCCTGCCCGCGCGCTTCGAGAGGAAATGGTGAAGGTTCATGGTGGCGCCCTATTTTAAGCCGCCGATGGACGCCGATTAACGGTCGTAAATCGTGAATCGTGAATCGGAACGTACAAAAACCTAGTACTAACCGCAGATAAACGCAGATAAACACAGATACATCGATACAGAAATCAAGAACCGTTTCGCCTTCTGCCTCAAGTTTGGTCCGCCGCCGATAGACGCCGATAGAAACGACCTGCATTCACTTGTACAGGTTTTCCGTCTGCGCTTATCTGCGGCTAATGTTTGATTTTATGCGAGCTTACCGGCCGTAGCGGGCGTAGACCGTATACCGGCCATCGGGAAGGACGAGGAACACGTCGTACGGCTCGCGGCGCGAGCTTTCCATCCCCGGCGAGCCGCTCGGCATACCCGCCACGGCTAGTCCTCGCGCTTTCGGCCGCTCGGCGAGAAGTCTCCTGATCTCTCGCACGGGCACGTGACCTTCGATTGCATAACCCTCGATCACAGCGGTGTGGCAACCACCGAGCACATCAGGTATGCCGTATTGAGCACGGTAGGTTGCAGGGTTATTCACTGCCTTGGACTCCACACGGAAGCCGTTCGCCCGCAGATGTTCAGTCCACGAGCTGCAGCACCCTCAGGTCGGGCTCTTGTAGACGGTGACTGCGGTCGTGTCCGTATTCTCGGCCGCGCACGCTGGCAGTAGCAGCGCCGCACCCACAACGGCTGCCCTCAGGAACACTCTCACAATTTGACTCCTTTGCTTCAAATAAAACGGTCAAACGGCTTTCAATTCAAACAAACCTAGCAGGCCAGAACTCGCCGGGTACTGACCTATGTCAAACCGGGAACCTCGCCCAGTCGCGATCGTTCGAAACGAATTGTCCTATCTTTGTTGTACGGGTGCGCCGCACGAGGAGCAGTAGTGGTTGCCTGGGGCGAGCGCGCTGCCACATTGGGAGCAGAAACCCGCAATCGCCGGTCGAAACCCGGATGCGGCCTTGCGCCGGCGCCACACCCACCACAACGCCGCCAGGCCCAGGCCCACCGTCAAAGCTACCACGATGGTGACAAACACGGTCCAGCCCGGGTAGTTCTCGATCGATCCTGCAGGCTCCGGGGATTTTACGGCGGGAGTATTCAGCTTAAGTATCTCCACGGAGGTTCTTGAATCCGGCTTCGTGTAGCGAATCGCGATGGGGAGCTGTTTTCCCGCTTCGTAGGCGCCGAGGTTCAGCGTACGATAAAACAGCCCTTCCGGGCCGGCGGTCCCGGGGCCAAGATCCGGCAGGACGGAGACATCGGTTGTCGCCGCAGGCTCCTGGAGCCTAACACTCAACCGGTCCACCGCGAGATCGCCTGGCCAAACGTAGGTGTAGGCGCGCATGGACGATCCGGTCGCGAGCGCGTCGTAGTACTCGACGTGAATGAACCGCTGCGGGGCGGTGAATCGCAGCGTGCTGTAATTCCCGGTGCTCGTCACCTCGTGCTGCAAGTTGAAGAGTTCGGATCCAGCGGCGCTGGCGAATGCGACCGCCGACGGGCCGCCGGAGGCTGCGGGTAGGCGCAGCGATACCACAGCCGGGAGGGGCGTGTCCGGGGACAACTCGGCCTTGAGGATGATGAGTGCGGCCTGACGGTCGTATTCCGGCCAGATATCGATACGCAGGCTCGCAAGACGCGGGTTCACCTGAGCCGCGTTGCCGGTTGGCGGGGTGGCGGCGAACGCCGGCAAGGCCAGGATCGCAAGGACGACCGTCCATAATCCGCAGACGAAGGTTGCCGCAGTGCTGGCTGGCTTGCTCCGCCGCGCGGGCGTCGCTGTAACCCGCGTTTCGTACGACATAACCGCCGTTTCCATTAATGAGTCCTTCCGGAACCTGACACACTCAACCGCTCTGATAAAGGCGATGACGCGCCGGTTCGTCATTCGTCACAGCAGTTGACCAGTCTCTTCACAATATCGTCAAGCGTCCACGGCTTTTCCTCGGCGGCTACTTGCCGGAATCCGGAGGCATCGATCAGCTTGAGCCGCAAAGCCCAAAACAGCGAATAGGCCTTGTAAGCATGCCCAAAAATCTCCTTTGCCTCGTTCTTGTTCCCCTCCGATTGTCGCTTGGTGCCCACCTCCATGAGCCGCATCGTTGTCGCGAGCAAATGCTTCGTGATGCACCAGGTCTCCCCTTCATGCTTGTCGATCAATTTCTCCAGTAGCGCTTTTCGGGTCGAGCGCACCTCGTTCATGAAATCAAAGTATTCGGCGTTCTCCGTTTTCATGCCGGTGAAGAAGAAATGCTCCTCGAGGCTGATGAGGTTCATAACGGCGATGCTCAGGTCCTCCTCGGCGGAAAGATCAATATTTCCTGACTTCTTCAGTGTCTCGATTTTCCGGCGTAATGCATCAAAGCTGGGTGGTTGTGTGGTCATGGCAGTCATCAGATAGTGAAGATAATGAAACCGAGGGTCACCATGGCGAGCCCCCCTCCAAGCCGCATGGTGTGCGCTTTCCGCTTCTTCCAGTCCTGCAGCCTCTCCACTAGCGCCTTGTCGCCTGCAATGAAAAGGATGATCACGAGAGGGAGAATGAAGAGCAGGTTATAGAGGAAAAGATACCCGAGGCCGACAGTACGGGTGGTCTGATCGTGAAGCAGTCCCAGCACCATCAAGTACGGCCCGCCCGTGCAAGGGAACTCGCAGACCCCCACCAATCCGCCCAGAACGAATGCGGATGGGAGTGATCCTTTTTCCATCAGCCCCGCCATCCGCTGATGCGCGCCGTGCGGAATCCTCAGCTTGATTGGAAACGCCGGGACGAACTGGTTGGTGATGTTGATGAGTCCGAGGGCCACCAGAAGCGTGGCGCCGACCTTTGCCATGAAATGCGGCGTATCGAAGATGTGCAGCGTCTGCAGGATTCCCAGACCGATGAGCGTATAGACCAGAAAAATTCCGAGAATGTACGCAATGCCGATCTCGAGCACGCTCGACCGGAACTTGCCGATACTGAAGAGGAAGGAAATCGTGAGAATCAGGATCGAAAAAGCGCAGGGGTTGACGCTGTCTATCAGCGCCGAGACGACGATGAGCGGCAGGAGCCACGAGCCTTGATCCGACCAGTTCCACAGGGTGGCCGTCCCGATGTTGCCCGCCTTGAAGAAAAACACGGACGCGACGAGCAGGGCCCCGATTCCAATCAGCAATGAGAGTTTTTTGTTCATGATTGCCTACGGCGTCACCATGCCGTCAAACCGAAGTTTTAGAGCGGCCCCCGCGTCGTTTACGATCGTCACGGTACGAGCGGTCGGACCAACCCCTGCCGGACCATGCGCTGCGGGGTCGAACACTACGTCTACTTGCGCCGCTTCTCCCGGCGCAAGGCTTTCACTAATGCTCGCGAGCAGACCATGCCCCGGCATTCCGAATGGCCCTACTTTTCTTGCCGAGCGCGTCGTCAACGTAGCGGTCGTACACATGCAGGAGGTGAATATCTCGGTGATGGTGAGCGGAGTCGTGCCGGTATTCTTGATCGAATACCGGTGAGAGACGTTGCCCGCTGCCATCGAGATGCGTCCAAAATCGAAAGACGGTGCGTCCGAGGTGAGCACTCTTGCGCCGGAAAACTGAGCAACGGTGGGCCGCGCCTCGTCGTATGGCACCCATCCCCCCGAAGGCTTCTTCTGGGGCACGAAGATCCCTAAGGCGATTGCAACAGCGGTTCCGGCCGCAAGGGCGTAGAGGATGTTTCTCTTGGCGTTCGATCTCGACACGGGATTTTCGTGATTCCGCGTCATGGGTTTTGACATATGCATGCCCTTTTTGCGGGCCGTGTGCTTACTTGACATGTGAGTATCCTTTCTTCAAGACAAGTTCAGAGCCTTGGCACTATTCGAAGTAGTGATGCTTCGCTCGCCGCGTTCATCCGATGCTCGCGAATCCGGGGAAGGTATTGAGCAGCCACCACGCGAACACCGAGAGTTGACCGGTAGCCATGGCCAGGCCCATGATTATCATGATGATGCCCGCTACGACCTGAAGCGGCCGTCCGATGCGGCGCATCGTTTTGAGCCGTTTCAGGAATGCGCCCGTGAACACCGCGGTCGCAAGAAATGGAATTCCCAAACCGAGCGAATACGCGGTCAACAGCACGATGCCGCTGGAAACTGTCGCCGATGCCGCGCTTATCGTGAGGATTGCGCCTAACACCGGCCCGATACACGGGGTCCACCCGAACCCGAATGCAAGCCCGAGCAGATAAGCCGTAAGCGGGCGGGTGCCGCGGATTGCTCCATGAAAACGCACATCGCGTTCCAGCCAGGGCAGCCTCAATACCCCGGTCATGAACAAACCGAAGGCCATCACGATGATGCCGCCCACAATATTCGTCTCATACTGGTAACGGATAAGGAGCTGGCCGAGTACCGTGGCGCTGGCGCCGAGAATTATGAATACGGTTGAAAACCCCAGCACGAAGCACAGACTCAACGCCAGCGCCGACAGTCTTTGTGCGGGGCGTTCCTCGTGGTGTGAATGCGGCAACGCATGGCCGGCTACGTAGGAAACATAGCCAGGAACCAGAGGCAGCACGCAGGGCGACAGGAAAGACACCGTCCCGGCCGCGATAGCGGTCGCTAGGCCGAGAACGGAGATGTCAATCATCGCAAATCCCAGTCGGATTGAAAAAGTCTAGGCACTGCAATTCGCGCCGCCTTGTTCGGGTAGCAGGCCGCGGCGCGCCAAGTTCCTGGCGACGTTCGTTTGCCAGCCGCTTGCACTGGAAAAATCCGCGCCCATCACTTCCCGCGCATCGACGTCCTGCCATTGAATGTTCCTCACTGCCTTGAAGTACAGCGCGGTATGAACGTATTTGTTGGGAAACCAGAAGGCGCTGAAGGCGAGGGCTTCACGGTATAACTCCTTTTCGGTCAACCCCTGCGCTGCGCCGAGGGCAAGCAGCCCAAGTAGCGCGGAACCATGGTTGCAATCCTGAAAGAAAGTAGAGTTGTTGCAGCACGGGCGATAAGTGTGGCGGGCAACTTCGGCCACGAGCGCTTCCTGCTGCGCGGTGAGGCGAACGATAGGAAATCTGTTGAAATAAACGCCGCCGTTTTTTTCCCTGCCCAGGGTCCACCCACCTGTGGAGGCGAAGCTCAGGCGCGAAGGCCCGTTGAGCGGGCTGTCTTTGTTCGCGGCCATCCGGTTCGCGAGCCCCAACGGCCACAGCTGGTTCACGTAGACGCCGGCATTTTTTCTGGTGAGCTGGATCGGCCGGTACGAAGGCCTGCTCAGGGCGTCTTGCAGCTCCTCGGGGATCCCGCCGCGCCGTGCGTAAATGGCCCGAAGCTTTTCCGGTTCGATTACACCCTCTTGAATCAGCTTGATGATGCTGTCCCCGAGCACCACCCTGCTTTGGTAGCCGCCGGCGGGCAGAACGTTTGCCGCCGTCTCTTCGAGCAGGCGCTCCCTTGCCGGATCAGGCGCCGCAGTTGCGGCTAAAGAAACCGCCAGAAATACCAGAACACACCATCTGAACGGTGAACGCTGTTCTCGTTCCAGCAGGAATCCGGCCACGACTGCAGCCGCTATCGGGAGCCCGGCCTTGGTAATCCGCGTCTGGTTCATTTGCGCAACTCGGAGATGAGAGGAATGATCTTTTCTTGCAGCGCCCGCGGCGTTAGCGCGCCAATATGCTTATAGGCGATGCGGCCCTGGCGGTCGATCACAAAGGTTTCGGGTACTCCGTAGACACCCCATTCGATCCCGACCCGACCGTTAATGTCGGCACCCGTCCGCGTATAGGGGTCGCCCAGCTCGTCCAGCCATTTCGAGGCGTCATCCGGCTTGTCCTTGTAGTTGAGTCCATGGATCGGCACGATGCTGTTTCTCTGGAGCTCCATGAACAGCGGATGCTCTTCGCGACAGGCTGTGCACCAGGATGCAAACACGTTGACCAGCGACACTTCGCCCTGAAGAGAGGCGCTGGAGAGGCCCAATTCACGGCCCTTGACCGCAGGCAAGTCGAAAACCGGCACCGGTTTGCCGATCAGCGGCGACGGTATGTCCCGCGGGTTCAACGTGAGCCCGATCCCGAACAGCACGGCCATCCCCAGAAACAGCAGGAGGGGCGTGAAAACCGCCATGCGCGGGGCGTGCTCCTTCTCGCGCATGTGGTCGACATAGACCTGATCAGTCATTTCAGACATCCTTGTCTCGATGTAGTAAGAACATCATCCGAAGCTTGGTGTGGTCCTCTAATCCATTCATGGCCATTGACGGGCTCGACTCGCCAACCCTGGCGACCGGTACGCGCCGCAACCCAGGGCACTCGAAACGAACGGGGGATCGGGAACGAAAGCGGCGTGCGTCCGACGACGCAAGACTCACACGGAGAGCCGGACTAATGGCTCCGTATGACGCCGCAGCAGGGGATCAATTACGAAGGTTGCCGAAGAGTATGAACAACTTGGGTCCGGCGGCCTTCGGAGCCCATGCGATGCGGCTACGGGTCGGTTCGTACCTGACCGACAGACACGGACCAGAAAAGGCCGGTATGGGAACGATGTCTAAACCATTGGCCGCGAGTTCCTGCGTCGGATCGCGATAGCTTTTAACGCACTCCGTGAGACAGAGAGCATCGGCATCAGCCACGTGCTCCAAGTGCCCGGCCCCGGCGAGATCGAGCTGCGGTGCTGCTACAGACACCAAGCTGCCCAGGCCTGCAAGGCATGCGTAAGCAGCCGCTCCGACGTTGTTCGTAAAGAACATCGCCGCAACGAATGTGATCAGGTAACGAAATCGCCTTTTTCTCATGCCCGTTGCCGGACACAACCCGGACCGCATCCAGGCGCGCACGGCAATTGTTGGTACACCAGTGTCATGCTAATCCTGCCCGTGCAGAAAGCATTGATCTATATCAAATCTCCCGTTGCAAGACGCAAAACGTGGGACTATGTCACGCTGACGCAGTTGATTAAGTGCGTCCCTAACGGACCGGTCGGAAGCCCTGAAGGTCTCGGGTCGGCCAAAACCGAACTGTAGAGGGGCGCGTCCAAAATCCTAAGAAAACCCCGCTGGAGGGGAGTCTGAGCGAGATAGTTTGAGGCCGCTTTTTTTTGCGACGGCTCCAACCAAGTCGGACGAGCTCGCCGACGCGCTGCGATCAGGAGCTTGTGCCGGATCAACAGGACATCCTGTTGCCGTCGCGACAAACGACTACTTGATCAATAGATCGTGTCCCGCAGCTTTCCAGGCATTGAAGCCGCCGTTCAACTCGTAGATTTTAGTGTACCCCGCGGCAGCAAGCGCCTTCGCGGCCTGGGTACTCATGCTCCCGCTCCGACAATAGAGTACGACGGGCGCCTCTTTGCTGGGCAGCTTGTCCAGTTTGCTTGTGATTTGATCGAAGGGAATGGACAGATCCGTATTGGGCAGGTTTCCTTCATACGGAACATGCACGTTGACCAGAGTGAAATTTTTGCGCGCCATGCTTTTGGCAAGCTGCTCTACACTCAGGTCCATGTAGCCAGCGGGGTTCTTGGGTAGAACTGGCAGGCCCTGGTGGGTCGATGCCACGGATAGCGCCGGACTGGTGGTTTCCCCACAGGCGGCCAGGAACAGGGCAAGCAGCGTAAACACGCTGGTGATGGGTATCATGCGTACTCTCATAACTCAACACCCCTTTTGGTTTGCAGATGCGTTACGTCTAGCGGAACATCGCTGGCTAACCCCATTACCCCCCCTCGCGCGCGAGCCTGCAGGGAAGTCTGCGCTTGGAACGGCTGCTTTCGGCAAGCCTGAACGGCAGTTTAGAGTCGAAACAGGTCATTTACCAATGACTGCTTTCGGCC
>JAQBFV010000319.1:0-21212 GCA_032123035.1 Betaproteobacteria bacterium
TGCCGATTCCGATGTCTTCGATCTATGATGGCGGCCCCATGATCACCGCCGGCGTAGTGATCGCGCGTGATCCAGAACTCGGCCTCAATTCCGGAATTTACCGCTTTCTGGTCAAGGAAAAAAATCTCACCGGCATCGACATTGTCACTCCCAACAACATGCGGCTGTTCGCGCAACGTGCCTACGAGGCCGGCCGCCCCTGCCCGATATCGATCTCCATCGGCACGCATCCGTTCGAGATCATGGGGTCAGGATTTCGCGCGCCGCTCGGCGTCGACGAAATGGCCATTGCGGGCGGGATCCGCGGCGCTCCCGTCGAATTCGCGATGTGCGAGACGATGGACCTGCCGTGCCTCGCCGATGCGGAAATCGTGCTCGAGGCCGAGATCCTGCCGACCGGCTGGACGCAGCCCGAGGGCCGCTTCGGCGAATTCACCCGGCTCATGGGCGGGCTGCACTGGAACCCGCTGGTGAAGGTGAAGGCGATCACGTTGCGCCGTGACGCCATCTATTACGCCTTGCACATGCCGTGGGAGAACACGTGGCTCGCCGCCCCCACCCGCTACACGGCGATCCGGCGAGCGTTAAGAAGCGCGGGCATTCAGACCAAGGACATCAACGTGACCCTCGGCGGGTGCGGCTTCTGGCATGCCATTGTCTCCATCAAGAAACAGGCGGGCGAAGGCAAGAACGCCCTCCTCGCCGCGCTCACCGCGCAGGACATCAAGCACGTCGTGGTCGTGGACGACGACATCGACGTCTTTGACGCGATGGACGTGGAGTGGGCGATCGCGACCCGCGTTCAGGGTGACCGCGACGTCATCATCGTGCCAGGCGCGCGCGCAAAGCCGCTCGATCCAAGCCTTGCGGTGACCCCGCCCGGCGTGGTTCCGACCGGAGCCAAAGTCGGCATCGACGCGACCATCGGCGAAGGTATTCCGCGCGAGCGCTTCGAGCGTATCGCTTACGCTTACGCCGACCGCGCCAAGATCGACGACTATGTGACGGGCAAGGCGGATGCCCCGCCACAAACGGCGGGGCATAACGAGACGCTGATTGCGCGTCTCGCGGACGAGATCGTAAAGTTTATCGAGAGCGAGCCCAGGTATTACCAGGAGATCGCCGAACATTTCGGCAGGCATGAGTTCCAGGCGGTGGCCCGCGCTTTGGGCAGGCTGCACGCCGAGGAAAAACTCTGGCAAGACCCGCGCGGACGCACGTGTCTACGCGGATCCGCCTTTGCAGCAAGACCTCCCGCAAAGGCGGAGTAAAAAAGAGAATGGACAGGATTCACAAGATTAACAAGATTAGACCCAACAGCAAGATGACGATCTGGCTCTGGCCTTGTATTTGATCTAATCCTGTAAATCCTGTTAATCCTGTCTATTTGCTTCCGCTTCTGACTCCGTATGGCGACGCGAAAGCTGCGTGTGCACATCGAGAACGCGCGCAACGAGACCAAGATCTTTCGCATCACGCCCGCGCTCTGGGATGCCGCCTGCGCGCGGCACCGGAGTCTCGCGCAGCGGCTGGACGCTACCATCGGCTGGGATGGCGACATCCTGGGCGATGCACTGAAGACGGCCGAGATCATGATCGGCGTGCCCGCGCGCCGTGACGGTCTCGCGCAGCGCGCTCCGCATCTCAAGTGGATGCACTCCACATCAGCCGGGATAGACGGCTTTCTGCCACTGAATTGGCTGCCCGTCCGCGCCGTGTTCACGAACAACCGCGGGGCGCATGGCGTGAAGGCGGAGCAGTTCATGCGCATGGCCTACACCCTGCTGCACACGCGGATGCCCGAGATCATCGCCCAGCAGCGCGATCGCAAGTGGCGGCAGCTCTTCACCGGCAGCCTCGCGGGCAGGACCGTGCTCGTCGTTGGCCTGGGCGATCTCGGACAGGCAGCGGCTCGCGCTGCAAAGCAGCTCGGCCTCAAGGTCATCGGCGTCAGCCGCAGCGGGAAGAAGGTGCCGCACGTGGACCGGTCCTATCGCACGGCGGCGCTCGACAAGCTTCTTCCGCACGCGGACTTCGTCGTCATGGCCGTTCCACTCACGCCCGAGACAAACCGCCTTCTCGACCGCGCGCGGCTCGACCGCATGAAGCGCGACGCCGGCGTCATCAACATCGCGCGCGCGCGCGTGGCCGACTACGACGCGCTGCGGGACAAGCTCACGCGCGGCGAGCTGGCCGGCGCGGTGCTGGACGTGATGGAGCCCGAACCGCTGCCACCGGAGTCCCCGCTCTGGGACACGCCGAACTTGATCATCACGCCGCACATCTCGTGCGACGATGGCGAGCATTACATCGACATCACGCTCGATCTCTGGTTCGAGAACCTTGCGCGCTTCCTGAACGGGAAACCGCTCAAGAACCGGGTGGATCCGCGATTGGGTTATTGAAGGCGTGAATGGTGAATAGACGTTAAACCCGGCTTCACTCGGCGGACTCACGATTTTCGAGCCAAGGAATTCGGGCCCCCTGTGTTTCGACTACGGGCAAGGTCAAAATTGGTTTAAGGACCTGACTCTAACGGACAACATCGAATCCCAGTGGGGCCCGGATTCCTTAATGTGACCAACCTCAAGGGCTTGAAGGGATCAGCCGAAACGCACCTCTATAATATCCGGCAGTTTCGCCAATTATTGGAAGTTAGGCGATACACAAGGAGAGGGAAGATTCGAGTAATACACGACGCGGGTTCACGCCCGATTAAGTTGTGGACCGAGGACATTGAAGAGTCGGCTTTGGCGCAATTGCGCAACCTCGCCAAATTGCCATTCATTGATCCGCACGGCGTCGCCGCCATGCCCGATGTTCATTACGGTATAGGCGCGACCGTGGGCAGTGTTATTGCCACGGCTGGCGCGATCATTCCAGCCGCCGTTGGCGTGGACATCGGCTGCGGCATGATGGCTGTGCGGTTGGCTGGCGCCCGCGCCGAACACTTGCCGGAATCTCTGTCGCAAATTCGCTCCGAGATCGAGCATACCGTTCCGACTGGATTTGAGAAGCACATGCCCGCGCAGCAAAACGAGAAAGCCGCTTCGGTGCTATATGAGCGCTTTAAGTGGCTGGAGGATAAGCATCCGAAAGCGTTTGCCAAACGAAAAGACAGCGCCGACAAGATAATTTCCTCGCAGTTCGGTTCGCTCGGCGGCGGCAATCACTTCATCGAGCTTTGCGTAGACGAAACTGGCGACCTGTGGGTGATGCTGCATTCCGGCTCCCGCGGAATTGGCAACGCCATCGGCCAATACTTCATAGAGTTGGCTCGCGAGGATATGCGGCAGCACTTTATCAATCTACCAGATCGGGACTTGGCCTATTTTTCCGAAAGCACCAAACATTTTGACGACTACTGCCGCGCCGTGACGTGGGCACAAAACTACGCGATGGAAAACAGAAACGAAATGATGCGGCGCATTCTGATTGTCCTGCATCGTCACCTGCCGCCATTCAGAGAGCACGATGAGGCGGTGAACTGTCACCATAATTACGTCGAACGCGAGAATCACCATGGACGCAGCCTATGGCTCACCCGCAAGGGCGCAATCCGCGCCCGAGAAGGGGATCTAGGCATCATTCCCGGCAGCATGGGCCAGCGGTCCTACATCGTGCGCGGACTCGGAAACCCTGAAAGCTACTGTTCGTGCTCCCACGGGGCGGGCCGCAAAATGGGCCGTAAAGAAGCGCGCAGGAACTTCACGGTTGCCGATCTTAAGGCACAGACGCAAGGCGTAGAGTGCCGCAAGGATGACGCAGTACTTGACGAGATACCAGGAGCGTACAAGGACATTGACGAGGTGATGGAGAACCAGCGCGATCTCGTGGAGGTTGTCCACACCATTAAACAGGTGCTATGTGTCAAAGGCGCCTGATAACGCGTTCGAGAACGGACGCGCCAGAAAGCGGCGCGCCGATCAATGCAAACGTTAACCCGCTCCCCTGATCTCTGCGGCTGGAATGGTTCCATGTTCCAGGTTTTGTTTTTTGTTTATCGGCGTGTATCGGCGTTCATCGGCGGCCATAACTGCGGTGACCAAGAAATAGTGATGGGTACTGGTGATGAGAGATGGTGATGATTATTGGTGATGTACGATGTTGCGGGCGTTCTTCATCACCGTTTCCCGTCACCATTTTCCATCACCACTATTCATCACTTCTTTCGTATGATCGGCGTCCATCGGCGGCCAAAAAAGCTGTTCGCGGTTGGGCGTTCTGGGTTCTGAGTTTTTTGTATATGTAAATCTGCGTTTATCTGCGTTTATCTGCGGCTAAATTTCAGGTTCTAAGCGAAACCGGGTTTACGATTCACGATTTTGATTTGCGTTAATGTGCGTTCATCTGCGGTTGCTGCATGAATTTTGACGAATGTTTCGACGTTGTCGTAGTCGGCTTCGGCCTCGCCGGCGGCATTGCGGCCATCACAGCGGCCGCGGCCGGCGCGAAAACGCTCCTCATCGAGAAATCGAGCGTGCCCGGCGGGCTCTCGATCTGCTCGTACGGCGCCGTGCGCACCGCGCGAGATGCCGACGCGGCCTTTGCCTATCTGAAGGCCACGAACGGCGGCCGCACGCCCGACAATGTGCTGCGGGCTCTGGCGCGCGGCATATCCGGGCTGGAAGCCTACGTGCGCGAGCTTGGCCGGATCAACCACGCCGTGATCAGCACATCTATCGAGCAAGCGGCAGGAAAAAGCGACGACCCGTACCAGCGGCGCGTCAGTGGCAACTATCCGTTTCCGGGGACCGACACCTTCTATCACACCACGGTGTTGGATGTGCCGGGTTTCGACCCGGACCGGGATTATCCCTGGGCGAACGGCGCCCCGGGCGGCCCCAAGCTCTTCAAGATCGTGCACGACCATCTCACCGCGCGCGGCGTGGAGATCCGCCTCGCGACCGCCGCCCGCCGGCTCATCGCGGAGCCCGCGACCCGCGAAGTGCGTGGCCTGCGCATCGAGACCGGCGGGAGCGAACGCTCGATCGAGGCGCGCCGCGCCGTCATCCTCGCGTGCGGCGGATTCGAGGGCAACGCGGAAATGAAGGCGCAGTTCCTGGAAGGCCAACCGGTATTCAACGCCGCCGCCCGCACCAACACCGGCGACGGGATCCGCATGGCGCAGGACCTCGGCGCGGCGCTCTGGCATATGTGGCACATCCACGGCGCATACGGCTTCCGGCACCCGGATCCGGCGTATCCATATGCCATCCGCCTCAAGCGTTTCCCCGACTGGTTTCCCGGCGAGGAGCACCGGGCGCGGGTCAAGATGGCGTGGATCCTGCTCGACCAGGATGCACGGCGATTCATGGCAGAGTACCAGCCGTATACGCAGGACACCGCCGTGCGCCCGATGCAGTACTACGACTCCGCGCACCAGCGCTTTCCCCGCAACCCGGCCTTCATGATCTGCGACGAGGAAGGACGCAAGATGTACCCGCTCGGCAAAGCCACGTCCAACGATGAAGGCATTCGCCATGAGTGGAGCGATGACAACCTCAAGGAAGTCGAGCTGGGTATCCTGAAGCGCGCCGACACGATGGAGGGACTGGCTATTGCACTCGGGCTCGACCCAGAGCAGCTGGTCGGGAGCATCTCGCGCTGGAACGAGCAGTGCGCCACAGGCAACGACGTCGATTATGGCCGACCGCCGGGCAGCATGACGCCGATCCGGACGCCGCCGTTCTACGGAGCTCCAGTCTGGGCGACCCTGTCGAACACCCAGGGCGGTCCCGTTCACGACGCGGACAGCCGCATCATCGACGTCTACGGCAACCCGATCCCTCGTTTGTACGCCGCCGGCGAGCTGGGAAGCTCATTCGGACATCTTTACCTGTCCGGCGGGAATATCGCAGAGTGCTTTGTGACGGGTCGAATCGCGGGGAAGCATGCGGCGGCACTCGCTCCCTGGCGTGCCTGACCGTTCTTCGACCGCGCCGCGCCGCGCCGCGCCGCAGGCACACTCCCCAGCGCTTGTGCAGCGTAATGCGCCTGCGTTGACTCGGCGCGTCTATTGAAAAATGCCGCGCCCGCAGGCGCGGCATTTTCTGCCGTCAGAACGACCGAAAGAACCTTTGTCGCTACGCTCCCAGCGGTTCGTCGGTTATCTGGTCGCGCTTCTTCCGTATCGCCGGGGCGAGCATGATGACCAGGAACAGCGCGGTGGCAATCAGGAAGCCCGCGCTGATCGGTCGTGTCATGAAGACCGTTGGATCCCCGCGCGAGATCAGTAAAGCCCGTCTCAGATTCTCTTCCATCAGCGGCCCCAGCACGAAGGCGAGAATCAGCGGCGCGGGCTCGCACTTGAGCTTCACGAAGATGTAGCCGAGGAAGCCGAACATCAACGTCATGTTGATGTCGAGCGCCTGATTGTTCACGCTGAAGACGCCAATCGCCATGAACACCATGATCGCCGGAAACAGCATCCGGTACGGTACGGTCAGCAGCTTCACCCACAAGCCGATCAGCGGGAGATTCAGCAGGACGAGCATGCCGTTTCCGATCCACATGCTGGCGATGAGCCCCCAGAACAGCTCCGGGTTCTGGGTCATCACCTGCGGGCCCGGCGCGATGCCCTGGATCGTCAGGGCACCCAGCATCAGCGCCATCGTGCCACTGCCCGGAATGCCGAGCGTCAGCGTCGGAATGAATGCGCATTGGGCGGCCGCATTGTTGGCCGACTCAGGGCCGGCGACGCCCTCGATTGCTCCCGTGCCAAAACGCGACGGATCCTTGGCCACCTTTTTCTCGAGCGCGTACGAGGAAAACGCCGAAATCGTCGGACCCGCGCCCGGCAGCGTGCCGAAGAATGCCCCGATTGCCGTGCCCCGCAATACCGGCCGCCAGGAACGCTTGAAGTCATCCCACGTCGGCCACAGGTGTTTGATCTTCTGGAACAGAAGGTCGCGCTTGGTGCCGCCCGCCTCCAGATTGTTCACGATCTCGGCGAAGCCGAACAACCCCATCGCGATCACCACGAAGCTGATCCCGTCTGTGAGCCCCGAGACACCGAATGCGAATCGCGACATGCCGGAGTTGACGTCGGTGCCCACGATCCCGAAGAGCAGGCCGAGCAGAATCATTGCCAACGCCTTGAGCAGCGAGCCGTGCGCAAGCACGGCGGAAGCGATGAGACCCATCACCATCAGGGAAAAGTACTCGGGGGCGCCGAATTTGAGCGCCATTTCGGCGAGCGGGGGGCCCGCGGTTGCAATCAGAATCGTGCCCACGGTTCCGGCGAAGAACGAGCCCAGCGCCGCTATCGCCAGCGCCGGTCCGGCGCGGCCCTGCTTCGCCATCTCGTAGCCGTCGATACAGGTGACGACCGACGCGGACTCACCGGGCAGTTTCACGAGAATCGCCGTTGTGGAACCCCCGTATTGCGCGCCGTAGTAGATGCCCGCCAGCATGATGAGCGCGCCGACCGGCGGCAGGTTGAAGGTAAGCGGCAGCAGCATCGCGATCGCCGCCAGCGGACCGATGCCGGGGAGCACGCCGATCAGCGTACCGACGAACACGCCGAGAAAACAGTACAGGAGGTTTATGGGCGTAATCGCCGTGGCGAAACCCAGGGTCAAATTGGGGAAATACTCTGCGAGAAATTCCATGTTATCTCCACCAGAAGAGGGGATAGGGCATGTCGAGTCCCCAGATGAAAACGGCTACCGTCCCCAAAACCAGCCCGGCCGCCAGCGCCAAAGACTGGAGGAGCTTGAATTCACGGCTCGCAAGGGTGCTCAGAATGACCACTGCAGCGATCGACAGAACGAATCCGACATCCAGCGTGTCAATGAGGAGGCCGTACGTGAAGAACGCAAGGCTCAGAAAGCCCAGGCCGCGCCAACCAAACGCGCGGATGCGTTCGCCTGGCACCTTCGTCGAGCGAACCGTGATGATCGCGCCCATGATCATCATCAGCACGCCCAGATAGGTCGGAAAATATCCCGGACCCATACGCATGGCGCTGCCGAGCGGATAGTCGCGCGCAATGACAACGGCAACGAGGCCGAAGCCGATGAACATGAGCCCGGCCCAGAAGTCTTCCTGGCTTTTGATCTTGAATCGCACTGCGTCCTCCTGTTATCGACCCATCCGCCGACCCGACACCACGGACGTAGCGTCAGCTAATCGAGCGGGTGCAGGATTTGCCCCGTTCTTTTGTAGTGAACATCCGATGTCCCCGTGGGCTTCCGCCGGCGCGGAGCATTCTCATTTGTTGTCTTGTTCGACCCGTGCGTGAGCGCAGAGTGTTTCCTCTCGTTGCGAATACTGTGAGGCCATTACTTGCCACGCCCGTGACAGCGCGCATTATGCATGAAACTCCGGCGACCCGCCTCACGGCATCATCCCATTTTTCTTGCACCGCAACAACCCCGGCCAGGCTGCGCGGGGACTAGGTCATCACCCTGAATAAAATCAGCAGAACCGGGCGCCGGCCGGCTCATGAGCATAGGTTCGGGTAGGGTCCGCACTCGCGAGGCGTCGCCACAACGGCCGACACGCGGACCGGGGCAGCGGGCGTAACGGCGGCGCTGATCAGCGGCAGCTTGGAAGCTGTCTTGGAGGGGGCTCGCTGTTCTGTGCGGACTCTCCGGCGGACCCCTCCGTTGCGGCCGCGATTCGCGGCGTCCGCGACCGACGGGGCGTGCGCCGTTTTCCTTTTCGGCTTGTCGTCAGCGTGCCCGAGGGCAAGACCGTTGTCCGGTTGCGTCGATTTCACGGCGCTCGCGCGCGGCACCATGTCCGGCATTCCGTTCAGCTCCGGCGCCGATCCTGCCGAGGGCCCGCGCCCGAGACGCAACCCGGGTGAATCGAGACGCCCAGGAGGCGGTAGTTCGTGAGAGGGGGTTAACCCGGCCGCCCCTGGAACCGGCGCGCCGGTGCCGACGACCGCAGGACCGTGCATAAGCCCAGGCGCGGAATTGACTCAAGTCTTTCCCAGTACCTCGGGATTGATCACGTTGATCGGCTTGCCGGCCGCATACGCGAGCACCTGATCGAAGATGGTGCCGAAGGCCGACTCATAGCCATCACGCTCGACATAGCCGATGTGCGGCGTGCAGACGACGTTGTCCATCTTGAGCAGCGGGTGGTTGCCGTCGATCACCGGCTCTTCTTCGTATACATCGACTGCCGCCATACCCGGCCGGCCCGCGCGAAGCGCCGCCACCAGGGCACCCGGCTCGACGACCGAGGCGCGGCTCGTATTAACAAAAAGCGCGGTCGGTTTCATGCGCGCGAGATCGCCCGCAGTCACCATGCCCTGCGTGCTCTTCGTCGCCCGCAGATGCACGCTCAGGACGTCAGATCGCTCGAATAGCGCCTCCTTTGCGGCCACGGCTTCAAAACCGTCGGCGCGAGCGCGCTCCATCGAGCCTTCGCGGCCCCACGCCAGCACATTCATCCCGAATGCCCTGCCGTAATCCGCAACTCTCGCACCGATGCGGCCATAACCGAGTATCCCCAGTGTGCGCCCGCGCACCGCAGTGCCGAGCAGGGTCTGCCAGCGCCCGCTTTTCAGCGCAGCCATTTGCTGCGGAATCCCGCGCATCGCGGCAAGCACCAACCCCCACGTCAGCTCCGCCGTCGCGAACGACGGGTGCCCGGGGTGCATGTCAGAGGACACCAGGACGCCGCGCTGCGTACAGGCGTCAACATCGATGTGCGGATAGACGCTGCGCTGGGAAATCAGCTTGAGCCGGGGCAGGCGCTCGATGAGCGGCGCGCGAACCGGCGTGCGCTCCCGGATCAGCACCAGTGCTTCCGTGTCCTTGAGCCGGTCCGCGAGGACGTCCAGGTCCTTGGTATGGTCGTTCCAGATCTTAATGTCATGGCCCTTCAGCTTGTCGAAACAGGCGAGGTGCCGGATGGCGTCGAGCGTGTCGTCGAGTATTGTTATCTTCATCGTGATGGGTGATGGGTGATGGGTGACGACTGACGAGTGACGACTGACGACTGACGACGCAAGTCATGATTTACGATTCACGATTCACGATTCACGGAGAGTTAGTCGAGCCAGCCGCTCGCGCGCGTCTGCGCCAGCACGTCGTCCACGATCTGCGGCGCGAGCCCGACGTAAGTTGTCGGATCCAGAACCGCGCGCAGCTCCGCACGGGTGAGCGCGGTACCGACACGCTTGTCCTGCATGAGCGCTTCTTCGAAGGTGATGCCGTGCTCGATGCCGTGCATCGAAATCTCGTAGACCAGCTCGTGTGCCGTCTGCTTGCCCAACTTCTCGGAGAGGGCAAACATGACACGCTCCGACAGCAGGAAACCACCAAGCAGGTCAAGGTTGCTGCGCATCTTCTCCGCGTTCACCACCAGCCCGGAGAGCACGTAGCGCATACTCGCGAGCAGCGCGCCCGCCATCTGGCATGTCTCCGGCAGCGCACGCCATTCGGCGCGCCAGGAGACGGCGTCGCGCTCGTGCTCGATGATCATGCATTCCAGCATGAGGGCAACGTTGTAGCGCAGCGCGCGCGCCACCCCGGACACACCCTCCACCGTGCTCGGGTTGCGCTTGTGCGGCATGGTGGACGAACCGAGCTTGCCCGCGCTGAAGGGCTCCGCGAGCTCATCGATCTCGTTGTGCTGCAAAAGGAGAATCTCGTTCGCGATCTTGCCCAGCGTCGCGCCCAGCATGCCAAGGACGCAGGCGTACTCCGCGAAACGGTCGCGCGCGGCTTGCCAGGAGATGTCCGCGACGCCCAGCCCCAAGCGCTTCATGACGCGACGGTCGAGCTCGTTCGCCTGCGGACCATAGGACGCCTTGGTGCCGACGGCGCCGACCAAGCCGCCCACGAACAGGCGCGGCTCGAGCTCGCGCATGCGCTGATGATGCCGGCCCATCTCGGAAAGCCAGACGGCGCACTTGTGGCCGAACGTGATGGGCAGTGCCTGCACGCCGTGCGTGCGTCCGACCATGGGCGTTGCGCGATGCTTTTCAGCGAGGCTGTAGATCTCCTTCCCGACCGCTTTCATATCGCGCAGGAAGACGGCATGAGCGTCCTTGAGCTGGAGCACCGTGCCCGTGTCGAGCACATCCTGGGTCGTCGGGCCAAAGTGAACGTATTCCCCGAGCTCCGGCCTGCATTTTGCCTGCAATGCCCGTAGCGCCGGGACCAGCGGATGCTTGATCCGCCTGATCTCGGCGCCGATCGCCTCCATATCCACGTCATCGGCCCGGGCCTTCGCGGCGATCTCGTCCCCCGCGGCGCGTGGAATGATGCCGAGCCCTGCCTGCTCCAGCGCGAGCGCGGCCTCGAAGTCGTACCACTTCTGGACGCGGTTGCGGTCGTCGAAAATGGCGCGCAGCTCATCGGTGCTCCAGATGTGCTTGAGCAGCGCGTCGTCGAATACGCCGGAGGCCATTTCAGAATCCGTGAGTCGTGAGTGGACTAACCTATTTTTTTCCGTTCACCGTTCACTGTTCACCATTCACGCCGTTCGTCAGTTGAGGCGCTCGAGAATGTGAAGCCCCCGAATCCGGTCGAGCAGATAAATGAGGCCCCTATCATCCACCGTCACGTCGTTGCTCTGCACACGCTCGGAGCCTTCCGGCACGTCGGGCAGGTAATACGCCACCTCTTTGAGCGCATGGGGCCGAGAGATGTCGATGATGCGCAGCCCATAGGCAAACCATGCCACCGGAATCTCCGTGCCCGTGACCTTCTCGCACGGTTGATGGCAACCGGTCATCCGCGGCTGCGGCTCGTCGGGCATGCCCTCGACCTGGAAAGTCGAGATCGGCTGCGGATGTTTCTCGTCGGTGATGTCCACCATCCACAGAAATGACGCGGGATACTTCGGAAAATGCTCCATCCGGAACACGTCCTCATCGGTCACAAGCATGAAATCGCGGTTGGCGATCTTGAAGGGAATGCGCAGCGCCGTATGAGTCGGCCACGGGAACGGCGGGCTCCAGTCTAGGCCCGAGACAAATTTGGGCTTCGTCATGTCGTCGATATCCAGTATCACGAGACCGCCGTGCCAGTAGCTCGTGTAGAGCCGGTTGCCGTAGCGCAGCGGGTGATGGCACTTGTGTGCGTCCCCCTCCCACGTTGGCTTCTCCCCTCCGGCCACCCACTGCCCGGGCATCCACCACCGGCCCACCTCTTCGGGCTTTGCGGGGTCCTTGAGATCGAGAATCATCATGATGTTGCCGATGTAGCCGTCCCAGGTCGGCGAGATGTAGGCGTAGCGGCCGTCGAAGTCGAAACGGTGAACGCCGCGCGCGTAGGTCGGTCCCGGCTTGTCGGTCGTATCCCAGTTGGTGATCAGCTTTGGCCGCGCCGGGTTGGACACATCGTAGATGCTGAGCCCCCCGTGATAGCCCTGGGGTGGCACCTCGCCCTGGGCGGCTCGCGCGTTAAGGGTCTCGCGGTTGGTCACCATGATGCCGTCGCTCACCCGCACCTTGTGTGAATGGGTGCCCACCGGCATCGAAATGGCGGCGAGCTCCTTCGGATGCTTCGGATCCGACACGTCTACGATGAGCGTTCCGTGGGGATTGCGCATGTTGCCGATATAGGCGATCCCCTTCTCGACGACAACCTGCCCGCCGCCTGCACAATCGAACCAGGTCATGGGCTGCAGGCCTGAGTCGCGCGTAGCGTGCACGTGCCCGACGCCTCCACCCTGCCTGACATCAATGTAGCCGACTTCCTTGATACCTTTTGCCTTAGCCATGTTCGATCCTCTTGATGGTGCCGCGCCCCGGACTCCCGGCGCTACCGCTGCTCGATCGACGTCGCGGAATTAAATGGGTACGACGTAGACAGCTTGCCGGCAATTATGGCATCTCATCGCGCCCGCGAAATACCCTGTACACACATCGTGGACTGTAAGCCGTCCGGGCACGATGCTATGATTTGAGCGCTGTTTTCCCAAGGCCCGCCATGACCCAGTCCGCGCCTTCCAAACTTTGCAGCCTTGCCGAGCTCGCCGCACGCATTCCGGACGGTTGCGCGCTTGGACTCGGCGGCGTGTTCCTGCACCGCGGTCCGTTTGCGCTCGTGCGGGAGCTCGCGCGCCAGAAGCGGCGCAACCTCGAGATCATCAAGCCCTCGCCGGGCTACGACCTCGATCTGCTGTGCCGAACGCAGGCAGTCGCACGGGTCCGCGCCGGCATCGTTGCGATGGAGGGCAATTTCGGTCTTGCCCCGTGGTATCGGCGCGCCATCGAGCGCAAAGAGGCGCAGCTCGAAGAGCACGCCTGAATGACCCTTGTCGCCGGGCTGCGTGCAGCCGCATACGGAATCCCCTTCCAGCCAGTAGCGGGTGTACACGGCAGCGACATCGCGCGGCTCAACGGCTGGCACAAGATCGCAGATCCCTACGGCTCAGGCGTGGAGGTCTATGTGATCCCCGCGATACGACCCGACGTCGCGGTGATCCACGCCAACGAGATCGACGAACAGGGCAACGCTCGCGTACTCGGTTCACCGTTTTGGGACCACCCGCTTACGCGCGCGGCGCGGCGCGTGCTCGTCACGGCCGAGAAGCTCGTGCCGTCCAGCACGCTCGCTGCACAACCCGAGCTGACGCTGGTGCCCGGTTTCATGGTGGAAGCGGCGGCCGTCGTTCCGCGTGGGGCGTGGCCCGGGTCTATGCATCCACTCTACGAAGTCGATTACCCGGCCGTCGAAGCCTACCTCACGGACGCGCCGGGTGCGCTTGAAGCGCACCTTGCCGCCGCCCCGGAAGGCCGTGATTCGTGAGTAGTGAGTGGTGAGTGGACGAGATGCATAACGACGTTTCACGTTTCACGTTTCACGTTTCACGAAAATGGACTGGACATCTTTCTCCTACATCGTAACCAACCTCGCGCGGCAGATCCGGCCCAACGAGATCGCCTTCAGCGGGGTGAATTCCACGCTGCCGATGCTGGCCTGCCTGTTGGCGAAACGCACCTATGACTTTCATTTCACGTACCTCAACGTGGCGGGCGGCGTTGAGCCCGTGCCGAAGAAGATCCCGCATTCGAGCAGCGACCCTGCCATCGTCGAGGGCTCGCCTGCGATTTTTGCAAACGAGGATTTTTACGACCTGTGCGCGCGTGGCGGCATCGATCTCGTTTTTCTCGGTTGCGCGCAGGTCGATGCCGAAGGCCGGACCAACGTCTCCGTGATAGGTCCCTGGGACCGTCCGAAGGTGCGGCTGCCCGGGGGAGGCGGCGCAGCGGTCATGATGCCGACCGCAAAACGGGTCGCGACCTGGCGCACCGAGCATTCCAGACGCGCGCTGGTAGAAAAGCTCGATTTCGTCACCGCCGCCGGAAACCTGTCGACGTTGATCACGCCGATCGCAGTCTTTCAGCGTGAGCCGGCGCGCGGCTCACGCTTCGCGCTCGAGTCGTGGAACTCGCAGGTCACTCCTGACGAAATCGTCCAGCGCACGGGCTTTGGCTTCGACGCCACCGCGGCATCACCCACGCCACCGCCCACGCCACGCGAGCGGGCCGCGCTCGCGGATCTCGACCCGAACGGGTCGTTCGCCGCGGAGGTCAATACCTGACATTGGCCGGCGAAATGTTGTTTTGCCACCCCACTCTTTGCGATTGTTTTGACATGGATCAAGGATCCCGGCAGGCGCAGTCTTAGCATGGAACCGCCCCCGGACAAATTTCCCGGGCGCGCCATGAGGACGGGCTGGAGGAGGCGAAAATGAAGATCTGGTGGCAAAGCAGCACGCCGATTCACCGGTTGCATGATTATCGTTCCACGCTCGCCGAACATCTGAACAGCGTGAAACGGCCCGAGACCGAAATCGACATCAACGGCGTCGATGACGGCTCGATGGACCTGCACTATAACGCTGTGGTGGCCGTCAACAGCTATGGCCCCGGCGGCGTTCTGAACAAGATCATCCAGGCAGCCGATCAGGGCTACGACGCGGTTGCGATCGGTTGTTTTCTCGACCCGGCGATGCAGGAGGCGCGCGAGCTGGTGGCGATCCCCGTCCTCGGTCTGGGCGAGACTTCCATGCTGATGGCCTGCATGTACGGCCATCGGTTTTCGGGCGTCGCTTTCCACAACAAGCAGGCGCAATACTATGACCGCAAGGCGTTTGAATACGGGCTCTCCGCCCGCCACATTTCGTTCGGAAATCTCGGCATCGATTTCAATCAGGTGCAAACGGCTTTTACCAGCCCCGAAACCATGACGGGAAACTTCATAAGCGAGTCACGCCGCCTCGTTGCCCAGGGTGCGGAGGTGATTCTCGCCGCGTGCGCGACCGTCAACGCCATCATCCGCCGGGAAAAGATCAACGAGGTCGACGGTGCGCTGGTCATGGACTGCAACGCCGTTCTCCTTAAGCTCACGGAAGCGATGGCGGAGCTCTCCCAGAGCGCCGGATTGCGCGCAAGCCAGAGGCTGCTCTACCAGCGGCCCGACCGCCGCTCCCTGGGCGAATGGATGAAGATCTACGGTTTCAGGTCCAGCGCGCAGCTAAGACCCTAAGAGCGCCTAACATGATGAAACACACGCTGCGCTGTCACGATTTTGGCGGAGGATGCGGCGCAGGTGCCCCTTCGACCGATTTCATGCAACTTCAACGGAGCATACCAAGCCAAAATCGCGCCAGCCCACAAGGGGTTGCGGCCACAATCGCCGCTAGCTTTGTCGCGCTATCGACGATTCTGTCTCGCAACGCACGCGCGTTTCATCATGTTAGGCGCTCTAAGCACGGATAGTCAGGGCGCAGCGCGGCTGGCAAAATAGCTCGCATGCATCTGGGCGGCTGCGCCGTTCGCCCGCAGATGCCGCCTGGGCAACGCGCCGATCGCGCGACCCTCTCGCAGCATCACGTTAAATTGGGAGGCACGCTTGAAACCGTTTCGCACCGCTCTGTTCGCGCCCGGCAGCAAGGATCGGGTCATGGCGAAGGCCGCGGAGAGCGGCGCGGACGCCGTTATCTTCGACCTCGAGGACTCGGTGCCGGTCGCGGCCAAAGCGGAGGCGCGCGGCCTCGTGGCACAGGCCATCGACAAGGCGGCCGCAGCGCCCGCGGAGAGGCGTCCGTTCGTCACTGTGCGGACGAACGCGGTCGCCACCGGATTGCTCGCAGACGACCTGGCGGCGGTGGTGCGTCCCGGGCTCGATGCCGTGTTCCTGCCGAAGGCCGAGCACGTCGAGGAGTTGCAGCAGACCGCGGCGCTGCTCGACCGGCAGGAAGCTGCCGCCGGAATGAAGCAAGGCTGCGTGGAAATCATCATCATGTTCGAGAGCGCGCTGGGGGTGCACCGCTGCCTCGACCTGATCAAGGCCTCACCTCGTGTCACCGCGACCTGCTTCGGCAGTGCCCGCGACGGCGATCTGCAAACCGACTTGGGCTGCAACTGGTCGATCGAGGGCACCGAGCTGCTCTACGCTCGCTCCAAGGTACTGCTCGAGACGCGCGCGGCCGGTAATGTCATCCCGTTCGATGGCGTCTTCAGCGACCTCAGCGACGAGGAAGGCCTCATCCGGGATTCGACGCTGTCCGCACGCCTGGGCTACGTCGGCCGCACCGTGATTCATCCCAAGCAGATCGCCCCGGTGCGGCGCGCCTACGCGGTGCCCGAGGCGGAAGTCGCCTACTACCAGCGCGTCGTGCGCGAATTCGAAGCCGTCGAGAAAACCGGCGCCGCTGCGGCCATTACCGTGGAGGGAAAGCTCGTCGATTACGCCATGTATCAGCGCGCCAAGCGCGTCCTCGCCCTGGCCGAGCTCGACCGAAAGTAGACCGCACTGCAACCGCAGATGAACGCAGATAAACACGGATGGGGAAGAAAGAGGAAATAGGAAATACTGGCCGCGCCGAGCGCTGTTATTTCTGGTCACCGGTCACCGGTCACTGGGTTGATCGGCATTCATCGGCGTTCATCGGCGGCTTCAGTCGGCTTTTTAGATAGCATCCAGCCATGGATTTCTCGTTCACACCGGACCAGGAGAATCTGCGGACGCATCTGCAGGAGCTGCTCGGCGGGGTCTGCCCGGCCGAGTATGCGGAGCGCTGCGACCAGGAAGCACAGCCCCCACGCGAAGCCTACGAAGCGCTCGGCAAGCATGGCTGGCTGGGTCTCAATATTTCCCCGGAGTACGGCGGCAGCGGCGGCTCTGCGATCGACCTCGCGATCCTGCTCGAGGAGTGCGGCCGGCACTTCGAGGAGCTCGCCATGTGGGTTTTCCGCACGATGACCTATGGCGGCTACGCGGTGGCCCAGCATGGCACCACAGAACAAAAAACTTCCCTGCTGCCCAGGGTGGCCCGCGGGGAACTCTCGTTCTGCTTCGCACTGACCGAACCGCATTCGGGATCCGATGCGGCCGCGCTCACCACGCGCGCAACGGCTGGTGAAGACCGCTACGTCATCAACGGCCAGAAAGTTTTCACTTCTGGCATGGACATCAGCGACTATTGCCTCCTCGTCACCCGCACCTCGACCGGCGCGAAAAAGCAGGCCGGTATTACCAACTTCCTTGTCGACACCAAGTTGCCGGGGATCGATATCCGCAAGATCGCGACCCTGGGGCACCGGGCCATCGGCACGACCCAGGTTTTCTACAACGACGTGACAGTGCCGGCCTCGGCGGTACTCGGCGGAGTGGACCGCGGATGGGAGGCGGTTGACGCTTACCTGTGGTACGAGCGGTTATGCCTCTCCGCCGCGCGGACCGGCGCGGCTACCGCCGCGTTCGACTATGCGCTCGACTACGCCAAGAACCGCGAGCAGTTCGGCCGTCCGATCGGAAAATTCCAAGCCATTTCGCACAAGCTGGCTGACATGAAAGTCATGCTCGACTTAAGCCGCATGCTCACCTATCGCTTCGCCTGGCTTCTCGATCAAGGCCAGGCGACGCGGCACGACGCCGCGGTGCTGAAGCTCTACACCGGCGAATCCTACAAGGCGGTTTCCGACATGGGGCTGCAGATCCTCGGCGGCTACGGCTACTGCATGGAATACCCGATGCAGCGCTTCTTTCGCGACTCACGGCTCGCCGTGATCGGTGCCGGCACCTCGGAAATCCAGCGCAATATCATCGCGCGCGGCCTGGGGCTATGATTTAGCCGCCGATCAACGCCCACGGCATGAAAGAAGTGATGAATGTTGGTGATGGTAAATGGTGATGCGAAATGGTGATAAAGAACGCCCGCAACTTCCTACATCACGATTAAACGTCACCATCTCTCATCACCAGTTCCCATCACTATTTCCTGGTTAGTGGTCACTGTTCGCTGAATTATCAGCCGCAGACGAAGGCAGATATGTCGTTTCCGTTGCAGGGCGTGCGTATCCTCGAGCTCGGCCAGATCATCGCCGGCACCTACGGCTGCCAGGTGCTCTCCGATCTCGGTGCCGAGGTCATCAAAATCGAAGCGCCCGAGGGCGATCTCGGGCGCAACCCGTCGGTAGCACCTTATCGCGGCGCGAGCGGGCTGTTCCTCACCTTCAACCGCAACAAGAAAAGCGTCGTCATCAACCTGAAGACCGACGCGGGACGCGAGGTCTTCTACGAGCTGGTGAAGGTTTCCGATGTTGTCATCGACAATTTCCGGCCTGGCGTGCTCGAGCGGCTGAAAGCCGACTACCCCACGCTCAACCGGATCAATCCGCGCATCGTGCAATGCTCGGTCACCGGCTTCGGCACGGCTGGCGCCTACAAGGACTATCCCGCGCTCGACATCATCATCCAGGCGATCAGCGGCCACATGGCCATCACCGGCGAGCCGGGCCGGCCACCGGCGCGCGTGGGCGTCCCGCTCGCGGACTTGAGCGGCGGCATCTTCTCGTGCAAGGGTATTCTCGCTGCGCTCTTTGCGCGCGAGCGCACCGGCCAGGGCGCGCGCGTCGAGATCTCCATGTTCGATGCCATGCTCAACCTGCTGAGTTACATGGGCACGATGTGGCTGACCAACGGCGAGCTGCCGCAGCCGCCTGGTTCGGGCCATGACTACACGGTACCGTGGCAGGCGTTCTCCGCCAAAGATGGCTATGTCGTCGTCGCAACACGCGAGGAATCGTTCTGGCGGCGATTGTGCGAACTGCTCGAAGACCCCAGGCTTGCCGACGACCCGCGCTTCGACACCAACGCAAACCGCGTCAAGCACAAGGATGTCCTGGTGCCGCACCTGGAAGGCATTTTTCGCAGACGAACCGTAGCGGACTGGCTAGAGCGCCTGCGTGCAGCCGGAGTGCCAGCCGCGCCCGTCAATCATTTCGACAACGCCTTTGCCGAGCCGCCGGTGGTGGAGCGCGAAATGATCGTCGAGTACGATCACCCCGATGTCGGCAAGGTGCGGCTTCCGGGCAATCCGATCAAGGTCTCCGGAATGACGGGCACCATTTCGAATCCGGCGCCACGGCTCGGCGAGCATACCGACGCGATATTGGGTGAACTGCTATCGCTTGCGCCGGAGCGGATTGCCGAACTGCGCCGGCAAGGCGCCATCAAGTAACGAACTGAAGATTTAGCCGCAGATAAACGAAGATAACACCAACAATTGAACCGCGGAGATGCGGAGAGAAGCAAAATCAAAACTGAAACGCCAAGGCGCCAAGAGAAACTTAGAATACAAGGCAAAAGTCGGATCTCCGTTCACCGTTCACTGTTCACCGTTCACCGTTCACCAGTCACTAAACACGTTTCACGTTTCACGTTTTACGTTTCACGAGATAAGGAGTTGCCGCAATGAGGGGCATGTATTGGGAAGAATGGGAACTCGGCGCGGAGTTCGAGAGTCCGGGCCGGACCGTGACCGAGGCCGATATCGTGGCCTTCGCGGGATTGTCGGGCGACTATAATCCTCTGCATATCAATGAAGAGTATTGCCGGAACACGATTTTCGGCGGGCGTATCGCGCACGGCCCGCTCGTCTACGCGATTGCAGCCGGCCTGTTGTTCCAGCTCCATCTCTACGACGACACGCTGATCGCCTTTCTCGGCTTCGAGAACCTCAAGTTCACAAAGCCGGTCAAGCCCGGTGATACGATTCACGCCCGGATCAAGGTACTGGAAAAGCGCGAGACCTCAAATCCGGATCGCGGCGTGATGAAGCGCCAGCTGCATGTGCTGAACCAGCGCGGAGAAGTCGTCCAGGAAGGCATCCAGGCGTTCCTGCTCAAGCGCAAGAATTAGGGCCAGACAAGGCTGGCCCTAATTCTTAACACGTGTTGGATGATGAGATAAGGGCTATCGGGATCGCGCGAGTCCTCAATTGCCTCGAACATGGCTTGGTAATAGTCGCCGGAGACCGAGGGCGATACGCGGTTTGCGTGAAACCGCATGGCGTATTTTCCGTGCTTTAACGTTTGCGTTGAGGCGCGCCATGAGGCGCTCGGCGCCGAATCGCCTCGCTCTCGAACGCAGAGTTAGATGACGGCATTACGTCGGCAGTGTCAGCCTGGAAGTTTTGAGTAATACGTCAGAAAATGGGGTCAGACTCGAATTTCCTGTAACGATCTCGCAGTGTCCTGCCCGCTCGTCCGCCGGCATTAGAAAATCGAGTCTGACCCTATTTCCGTTTCCTATCTCTGTCCATTACGTTTTTATCGGCGTGTATCGGCGTTCATCGGCGGCTAATTCTTGTTCTTGATTTTATCCGCGTTTATCTGCGTGCATCTGCGGCTGATTGGTTTTCCTTCCGTGTATTTCCGTGGCTGAATGGATTTATCGGCGGTTTCATTCAGCTGCCCGGAATGATCCCGGGCTTGAGCGTGTAGCAGTAATCCGCGACGTCTTCCGGCTTGCACTTCCAGACGCGGTCCATGAACCTGCTCGAAAAGCAGTGCTGCAACGCCTTGCGCAAGGGGCGCAGCCGGAAAGGATAACCGAAGACGTAAGGATGGATCGAGATATTGCAGACCAGGGGATGCTTCACGCTCTGCTCGACCATCTCCTCGAACTGGTCCACCAGCATGTCGCAAAACTCGCGCCCCGTGTGCTGGCGGTGTATGACCTGCGGTGAATCGTTAACCTCGACCGGGTACGGCACCGACAGGATCGGGCCGGCGCGCGTGCGCATCCAGATCGGCTGGTCGTCGAGCGGCCAGTCCATGATGTAGGTATAGCCTGCTTCCTTAAGCAAGTCCGGCGTCCAGGAATTTTCGTAAGCGCCGGCGCCCATCCATCCTTTCGGCGCCTTACCTTCGTGCCGCGCGAAGGTTTCGGTGACCTCGCGAATCACGCGGGCCTCGTCGGCCTCCCAGCGAAAGTCGTGGAGGT
>JAQBFV010000320.1:0-4653 GCA_032123035.1 Betaproteobacteria bacterium
GCAAGGAACGGGTCAAGCTGGAAGGCGCCATCGACTCGCTTGTGCCGCCCACCGACCGGGAACGGGGCAAGACTTCTGCCATCCTGACCGGCGGCTGACCGTGCCGCGGCGCGAGCGTCCCGGGCCGCCCGAATCGCGCATCGGGATGGAATGGGACAAGCTGCTCAAGCGCTACGTCTGGGACGAAGCCAAGACGCCGTACTTTGTAGCGGTCGCCCGGCTCACGCCTTCCCAGGCGCGTTACGAGCTTTTCGCCTACACGCTGTTTCTCGGTGTCCTGTTCGGCGCGCTTGCCGTCATTGCACTGTCGTCGCGGCATCCGCATGGCCACTCGGACATCGTCCCGCTCTACGCGTTCTCCGTCCTCTGCAGCGCGATCATTCTCGGCATCACCAAGCACCATTACGCGGCGCTTTATTGCGCGAGCGCGCCGGTCGCGGGGCTCGCCTATTTCGCGGTGTACGGATTTCACGCAAACCTGGGCGTTCTCGACAAGTTGCTCCTCGTCGTCGCCATGCTGGTGTGGCTGCGGTATTGCCTGCGCACCATCGCCATCGCGCGCGCCTACCCGGAGATGTCCGATCCGTTTGATACCCCGTGAGTACTGCATCGAGCGCCCGACCGCCGGGCGGCGAATTGGCAGGAGTTACGGATCAGCTTGCGCGCGCCCGCCGCGTGTTTCGGCGCCACGCCGCGTCGTTCTTCGGCATCAGTATGGCGCTGAATGTCGTCAACTACTTCGTCGGCACGCGCTGGTGGGCGTTCTGGCCAATTGCCGCCTGGAGCGTGGTGTTCATGATTCACTATTTGCGCTACAAGGCCCTGACGGTCGACGAACGCTGGGTCGACGCGCGCGCTGCGGAGTTGCGGATAAAGAGTTACGATCGCGACCACATCGATAACATCGCGGCGCACGGTCCCGGCGCCGCGGCCCGGGAGAAGGACGCCAAGGGGAAATAGCCAGGCACGCTGCGACCGTGAGCGGATGTCGCCCACCGCCGACAATGGGTGGGATTCGGAGGGGTCGAGGACGGCTCAGCCCATCGAACGAATCCAGCTGGACGTGGTCTCTGTCAGTGCTTCCGTCTGGAACGGACCCTTCCGACCCCGCTCCGCGCGCCGCGGGGGTTGAAAAATGGCGCGCACTCCTCTACCTTCACGTCCCCGACAGCCGGGGTGAGAGACGTTTTTTGCGATGTTGAAAATCGAGAACCTGGTCAAGGCTTTTGGCCCGAATCGCGCGGTGGACGGGGTGTCTTTCGGTGTAGAGCGTGGCGAGGTGCTCGGCTTCCTGGGGCCGAACGGCGCCGGCAAGTCGACCACCATGCGGATGATCACCGGCTTCATCCCCCCGACCGCCGGCACCGTGAAGGTGGGGGGGCACGACATACTCGTCGAGCCCATTCCCGCCAAGCGCCTGCTCGGCTACCTGCCAGAGAACGCGGCGGCCTATCCCGACATGACGGTGCGCGGATTTCTCGGCTTTGCGGCCGACATGCGCGGGCTCGCGGGCGATGCCAGAAAAAAGGCGATCGCGCGTGTGGTCGAGCTGTGCTTCCTGCATTCGGTTCTGCACCAGGAGATCGATACGCTCTCCAAAGGTTACCGGCACCGTACGTGCCTCGCCCAGGCCCTCATTCACGACCCGGAAGTCCTCGTCCTCGACGAGCCGACCGACGGCCTCGACCCCAACCAGAAACACGAGGTCCGCAATCTGATCCGCGAACTGGGGACGCGCAAGGCGGTGATCTTCTCCACGCACATCCTCGAAGAGGTGGACGCTGCGTGCACGCGCGCCATCATCATCGATCGCGGCCGCATCGTCGCGAACGGCACGCCGGCCGAGCTGCGCGCCATGTCCGGCCTCGCCGGCGCGGTCACGCTGAAAGCGCAAGGTGCGGACGTTGCGCGACTCGCCGGTCTTCCGGCCGCCGGGAACGTGGAATCGCTCGAGGATGGCGCGCTGCGCGTGTATCCCAGGGACAAGGATGCGGCGGCGAGCCTCGCCCGGCAGGTGATCGATCTCGTGGCAAGCCAGGACTGGAAGCTCGAGCAGTTGCGCTCCGAGGAGGGCCAGCTCGACGAAGTATTCCGGCGCATCACGCTGCCCGACACCGTGCGGGAGGCAGTGCGATGAGCGCGCTGCACCCGATCTGGATCATCATCCGCCGCGAGCTGGTGAGCACATTCACGTCGCCCGTGGCGTACGTGTTCATGGTGATCTTCCTGCTGCTGAACGGCTTCTTCACGTTCGCTGCGGGGGGGTTTTTCGAGCGCGGCGAGGCGGGTCTTGCGTCGTTCTTCATGTGGCATCCGTGGCTCTATCTCATCCTCGTTCCGGCAGTGGGAATGCGCGTGTGGGCCGAGGAGCGCCGCGCGGGGACGCTCGAGCTTCTGCTCACGTTTCCGATCAGCGCTTGGCAGGCGATTGTCGCCAAATTTCTTGCATCCTGGATCTTTCTCGCGGTCGCGCTGGCACTCACCTTTCCGATCGTGATCACGGTCAACGTGCTCGGCGACCCGGACAACGGCCAGATCTTGACGGGCTATCTCGGGAGCCTGCTGCTCGCGGGCGCATACCTCGCCATCACCTGCATGACTTCCGCGATGACCCGCAATCAGATCGTCGCGTTCATCGTGTCGGTGGTGCTGTGCCTCTTTCTCATTCTCGCCGGCTTCAATCCGATCACCGACCTGCTCACCCGCTGGGCGAGTCCGGGCTTCGTGGACACCGTCGCCGCATTTTCCGTGATGACCCATTTCGACAGTTTCCAGAAAGGCGTGATCGCGCTGCGCGATCTGGTCTTCTTCCTGTCGGTGATCGGATTCGCGCTGTGCGCGACCGGCGTGGTCCTCCGCAACCATCGGGCAGGCTGACGCATGAAACGCGGCGAATCATTGATCTACTCCGCAGCCGGGCTCGTGGCCCTGTTTCTGGCCCTGGTCGCGCTCAACTATCTCGTCGGCGCGACTTCCAGCCGGGTCGACATGACGGCAACGAAGCTCTACACGCTGTCCGAAGGCACCAAAAAGACGCTCAAGTCGCTGCAGGCTCCGGTGAAGGTTCGCCTGTATGTCACGCAAGGCGAGGGGATGCCGGTTCAGCTCCGCGGATTTGCGCAGCGCGTGGAAGATATGCTGCGCGAGTTCCAGGCGGTTGCCGGCGCGAATCTCGTCATCGAAAAGTACAACCCCAAGCCGGACTCGGACGAGGAGGATGCCGCCCAACTCGGCGGCATGGAGCCTCAGCTTCTTCCGACCGGCGAGTCGTTCTACCTCGGCCTCGTCGTGAGCCGGCTCGACCGCGCCGAAACGATCCCGGCCGTCTCGTTCCAGCGCGAGCGCCTGCTCGAATACGATCTGCTCAATGCCATCGCGCGTGTCGGCCTGCCGGAGCGCCCCAAGCTCGGTTTGATGGCGGGCCTTCCGGTAATGGGCATGGCGTTCAACCCGTTCACCCGCCAGCCCGCCGAGCCCTGGGTGCTGGCAAACGAACTCAAGCGTGAGTTCGATGTCCAGGAAATCTCTTTGGACGCCAAGGAGATCCCGGCGGACATCAATGTGCTTCTGGTCATACACCCGCGCGAGATCGAACGCGAAACCGAGTACGCGCTCGACCAGTTCGTGCTGCGCGGCGGGAAGCTGATCGCATTCGTCGATCCGCACGCGTTTTTCGATCAGACGCCGACGATGCCGGGCGTGCCGGGCGTACCGACGAGCTCCACGCTGCCGACGCTTCTCAAAGCGTGGGGCACTGAAATGAATCCGTCCAAGGTGGTCGCCGACGTCGTATTCGCATCCGGCAGCGGCCAGCGCTACACGCCGCTGGTGCTATCGCTCAACCGCACGGCCTTCAGTCGCGAGGACGTGGTCACGAGCCAGATCGAGACCCTGTTCTACCCGTTCGGCGGTGCGTTCCAGGTCACACCGGTCGAAGGGCTCGCGGCCGACGTGATCGTGCACTCGTCGGCGAACTCGATGCTCATGGACGCGAAAAACGCCACCACGTTCGGCGACGCGACGTTGAAGGAGTTCGTGCCCGGCGGCAAACCGCTCGCGCTCGCGCTACGCCTCACTGGAACATTCAAGACCGCGTTTCCTGACGGACCTCCCGTATCGAAGGATGCAAAGGAGAACAAGGAGGCGGGCAAACCGGAGCGCAAAGACGCCGGGAAGAACCCCGCGGCGGAAGCGAAGCCGGCCGTACCGGCGCAGCTAAAGACGTCGGCGCGCGGCAACTCGATCGCGCTGGTGGCGGACGTGGATATGCTCGCCGACGGCGCCGCCGTGGACGTGCGTGAGATGTTCGGCCGGAAAGTCGTCGTCCCCTCGAGCGGCAATCTCGCATTCGCGCTCGGTCTCATCGAGCAGGCGATCGCGGGCGACGACCTGATCTCGCTGCGCGGACGCGCCTCCGCGCTGCGCCCGCTCACCGTCGTGCGCGAGCTGGAGGCCGAGGCCCAGAAGCAGTACCTCGGGAAGATCCGCGGTCTCGAGGAGCAGATCCAGAAGAGCACCGCCAGGCTCCAGGAGCTGCAAAAGGCGCGTGCGCCGGGTGCGAAGGGCGCCCAGATCGTCTCCGCCGAAGAGCAGGCCGAAATCGAGCAATTCCGCAAGAGCGTCGCGACGACGCGTAAGGAGCTCAAGGACGTG
>JAQBFV010000321.1:0-14986 GCA_032123035.1 Betaproteobacteria bacterium
CTCGGACCAAGACCTCGGGCAATACAAGACCGAGACAGCGGGGGGAGCGGTCCGTCTCGGCGTCCCGTTGACTGAGACCGATGCCATAACGTACGGTCTCGGCTATGAAGACACGAAGATCGAGCTTTTTGACGACAGCCCTCTCAGACAAAAGGATTACGTTGAGACCTTCGGTTCGAACCCAAACGAGCTGTTCCTCACCGTGGGCTGGTCGCGCGACCGGCGCGACAGTCTGATCTATCCCACCAGCGGGTCTCTACACAACGCGTCAGGGCAGTTGGGCCTTCCGGTAGCGGATCTGGAGTACTATAAGCTCTCGTACAGGTACCAGAGGTACTTTCCTTTGACACAGACCTTTACATTGATGTTGAACGGTGAAATCGGCTACGGCGACGGCTACAGCGGGCAGCCGTTGCCCTTTTTCAAGAACTTTTACACGGGCGGCGTGACCTCGGTGCGCGGCTTCAAGTCGTTTACGATCGGTCCGAAGGACATCAACGGTGACCCCACGGGCGGGTCCCGGAAGCTCGTCGGGAATATCGAAGTTCTGTTCCCCCTCCCGGGGCTGGAAAAGGACCGTGCGTGGCGAGTGAGCGCGTTCGTCGACGCGGGGATGGTTGACAACAAATGGGAGACAACATTCCTGCGTTATTCGACGGGCTTGGGCCTTTTGTGGATATCGCCTTTCGGTCCTTTAAAGATCAGCGCAGCGGTGCCGTTCCGCGCGGGTCCCCTTGACCGCGAGCAGCTGTTCCAGTTTACGTTTGGCGGAGCATTTTGATTGGGTGGCGCACCGTATTTGAGTGCGCAGACCATCAGCTAACTGCAAGGAGCTAGCCTTGAAACACGGTTATTGGATATTGGGCACCGCCGTGATGTTGTGTAGCATCGCCGCGAGCCAGGCTGCCGACATCAAGATCGGTTTTGTGGACGTTGAGCGCATCCGCCGCGAATCGGCGCCGGCGGCGCACGCCAGCAAACAACTGGAGAACGAATTTGCGCCAAGAGCGCAGGAGCTTCAACGCCGCGATGCGGAGATAAAGACGGCACAAAGCGGGCTGGCGAGAGACACGATGACCATGAGCGAGAGCGATCGTCGCGCGCGGGAGCAGGAACTCGCCCGCATGAGCATTGATTTCCAACGCCTGCAGCGTGAATATCGCGAAGACCTGAACCTTCGGCGAAATCAGGAGATTGCCTCGCTGTTCGAGCGCGCAGACCGGGTGATCAAGAAGATTGCCAATGCGGAAAAATACGACCTTATCCTGCAGGAGGCGGTATTTCGCAGCCCGCGCATCGACATTACGGACAGGGTGCTCAAGGCGCTGGCCGAGAGCAAATAGCGGCGCACGTGGTGCCCGGAGACGCAGTCATGGCCGGCGAGCTCCGTGTCTACAGCCTGAGCGAGATCGCGGAGCGTCTGGGCGGGGAGATTGTCGGCGACCCCCAAACGACAGTGCGGCGGGTCGCCGCCCTGGAGAGCGCAACCCCGGATTCCATAACCTTTCTCGCCAGCGAGCGCTACGTCTCCCAGCTCGGTAGGAGCCGTGCGGGCGCGGTGATCGTGAGCGAATCAGCGCGCGGGACCACTGACATTCCCCGTCTGGTGTGCTCCAATCCCTACGCGTATTTCGCCCGCGTATCGGGCCTGTTCAATCCCCCGGCCGACGCTCGGTCAGGAAGGCACCCGACAGCAGCGATCGATCCGTCGGCGGTGATTGCGCCCGGTGCGGAAATCGGGCCTTTTGTTGTGGCCGGACGCAATGTGCGGATCGGGGAGGGCAGTGTGATCGGTGCAGGTTGCTGTCTGGGCGATGACACCCGGGTCGGCAATCATGCGCGCTTATTCGCAAATGTCACCGTCTATCACGGCTGCACGATCGGTGATCGCGTCGTCGTGCACTCGGGTGCTGTCATCGGCGCCGACGGGTTTGGGATCGCCATGGATCGTGGCAGCTGGGTCAAGGTGCCACAGATCGGCGGGGTCGTGATCGGCGACGACGTCGAGATCGGCGCCAACACGACCGTGGACCGGGGTGCTCTCGAGGACACGGTTATCGAGGAAGGCGTCAAGCTCGACAATCAGATCCAGATCGGTCACAACGTGCGCATTGGCGCTCACACGGCCATTGCAGCCTGCACCGGTGTCGCGGGGAGCACCAAGATCGGGCGCCACTGCAGGATCGGAGGCGCGTCAGGCATCGCCGGCCACATCGTGATCGCGGACAATGTGGAAATCTCGGCATACACAGCGGTCACGAAGTCGATCGAGCGGCCGGGCAGATATACCGCGGTCTATGCCTTCGAGCCGCATGCCCAATGGCGCAAGAACGCCGTACAGTTGCGGCACCTGGGCGAACTCGCCGAGCGCGTGCGCGCACTGGAGAAAAAGCTGGCGCAGCCCAAGAGGAGCAGGTCTTGACCCATATGGAAATCCGCGAAGTTCTTGAGTACCTGCCGCACCGATATCCGTTCCTGCTGATCGATCGCGTGCTGGTGTGCGAGCCCGGCAAGCGCGTATCTGCGCTCAAGAATGTCACCATCAACGAGCCTTTTTTTCAGGGGCACTTCCCTTATTACCCGGTCATGCCGGGCGTGCTGATCGTGGAAGCCATGGCCCAGGCAGCCGCGATCCTGACGTTTCACACAGAGAAGGCGAAGGCGGACGAGCGCTCGGTCTATTATTTTGTAGGGATCGACAACGCGCGCTTCAAGAAGCCGGTTGTGCCAGGTGATTCGATGCGCCTGGAAGTGACTCTGACCCGCCAAGTGCGCGGCATTTGGAAATTCAATACGCAGGCGCTGGTCGATGATGCGCTCGTCGCCGAGGCCCAGCTTATGTGCACGGTACGGAAAATCAAGTAAGACGCCTGACGCGCCGTAAACTCTCGGTTCCTGGCTCGCACCCCACCGACGTGAAGGTCCATCCCACCGCCATCATTGATCCGCGCGCCCAGCTCGCGCCGGATGTGGAAATCGAACCGTACTGTGTCATTGGATCGCACGTTGAGATTGGCCCGGGGTGTTGGATCGGGCCGCACGTCGTCATCACGGGACACACCCGCATCGGTGCCCGTAATCGAGTCTTTCCGCATGCTTCGCTGGGAGGGATACCCCAGGACAAGAAATACACCGGCGAAGCAACGCGCCTCGAAATCGGTGATGACAACACGATCCGCGAGTTTTGCACGTTCAACTGCGGAACCGCCCAGGACGTTGGCGTAACGCGCATCGGCAACAACAACTGGGTCATGGCGTACGCTCACGTGGCTCACGACTGTCAGGTAGGGAGCCACGCAATTCTCGCCAATTGTGTGCAACTGGCCGGTCATGTTCACATCGGTGATTATGCGATTCTTGGCGGCTTGGTCGGCGTGCACCAGTTTTGTCGCGTCGGCGCGCACAGCATCACCGGTGCAGGCTCAGTGGTGCTCAAGGACGTACCACCGTTTATCACGGTCTCCGGAAATCCGGCCAAGCCCTACGGGTTGAACGTTGAGGGGCTCAAGCGCCGGGGGTTTGCACCCTCCACGATTACCAGGCTCAAGCGCGCCTACAAAACCCTTTACCGGTCCGGTTTAACGCTCGATCAGGCCAGGAAAGAACTCGAGCGCCAGGCGCGCGGGTGCCCCGAAGTGCGCTTGACGCTGGACTTCCTCGCCGTTGCTACGCGCGGGGTCGTCCGCTAGTGTCTCCGGCGGAACCGCTGATCATCGGCATGGTCGCCGGTGAGCCCTCCGGCGATACGTTGGGGGCTCATCTCATTAAGGCTCTGCGTGAGCATCTTCCGCACGCAAGGTTTACCGGCATCGGCGGGCCCAAGATGCAGGCCGCCGGCTTCGAGACGCTGTTTCCGATGGAAAAGCTGGCTGTTCTCGGCATCGTCGAAGTGCTGCGGCACTTGCCCGAGTTGCTGAGTATCCGACGACGGCTGGGGGCGCACTTTCTGCGCGAACGCCCGCGGGTGTTTGTCGGTATCGATTCGCCCGACTTCAATCTTGACCTTGAGGTCAAGCTCAAGAGCGCCGGCATTCCCACCGTGCACTACGTCGGCCCGACGATCTGGGCGTGGCGACGCGGGCGCATCGACAAGATCAGGCGGGCGGTCTCAAAGGTGCTCGTGCTTTTCCCGTTCGAGCCGCCGCTGTATGAGCGGGCGGCTGTGCCCGTTGCGTTCGTGGGTCATCCCTTGGCTGATTTATTGGCAAACTTTCCCGCCACCGCGGTCGTGCGCGAGCAGTTACGCCTACCGGCAACAGCTAAGGTCGTGACGTTGCTTCCCGGCAGCCGGGTAAGCGAACTCAATAAGATGGCGGATCTGTTCGTGGCGACGGCTGACAAAATCGCAGAGACGGTGCCCGAGGTTTTGTTTCTGGTGCCGTTCGTCAGTCGGGAAACCCGGGAATTGTTCGAACAGGCACTCTATCGCACCGAGTCGCGAGAGCGTAACGTCCAGGTGCTGTTCGGGCATGCCCACGAGGCCATGGCCGCCGCTGATGTGGTGCTTGCGGCCTCGGGCACCGCCTCGCTCGAGGCGGCGCTCCTCAAGCGCCCGATGGTCATCACTTACAAGGCTGCGCCGTTTACCGTATTCATCGGCCGCACACAAACCTATCTGCGCTATTTCGGGATGCCCAATATCCTGGCGGGTGAATTCGTCGTTCCGGAGTTTTTGCAAGAAGAGGCCACAGCCGAGAACCTCGCACAGGCTGTAACCAATCTTCTTTTCGACGCGACCGTGCGCCAGCGTCTCGAAGGCCGGTTCGCTGGTATGCTGGCGGAACTGCGCCAGGATACCGCAACCAAGGCCGCACAGGAGATCCTGCCCCTGATGGCAGGCGCCGCAACGTGACGGTCGGCGAGACGCTGCTCTGTGGCGTCGACGAGGCGGGACGAGGCCCGCTCGCCGGACCGGTGGTAGCGGCAGCGGTCATACTAGATCCCGCGCACGCGATCACGGGACTTGCCGATTCGAAGCAACTTAGCGCGCGCAGGCGCGAAGAGCTCGCTGTCGCCATTCGTTCTCAAGCTCGAGCATGGGCTGTGGCCAGCGCGAGCGTTGAGGAGATCGATGCGCTCAATATTCTCCAGGCAACGCTTCTCGCAATGCGCCGGGCTGTCGCGGGCCTGGCGGTTGCGCCGGAGCTCGTCCTTGTCGACGGGTTGCACTGTCCCGCACTCGACGCGCCTACGCGCGGGATTGTGAACGGAGACGCAACCGTTGCCGAAATTTCCGCCGCCTCGATCCTCGCCAAGGTGACACGAGATGCGGAAATGCAGTTGCTGCACCGCCTTCACCCACAATACGGCTTCGACCGCCACAAGGGATACCCGACCGCCGCGCATGTGGCAGCGCTGCGGGCGCATGGCGTCTCTGCAGCGCACCGACGAAGCTTCGCCCCGGTACGCAGGGTGATCGAAGGAGAGAAGCAATCGTGAAGGCTGCATTGCGGGTGCATCTGGTCGGCGCGGTCGTCTGGATTGGCGGCATGTTCTTTGCCTACGTCTTTTTGTCTCCGTTCCCTGCGCTCAAGCGCGCCGTGGCGGCGCAAGACTGGAAAGCGGGTGCGGCAGCACTCAACGGAATCCGCGGGGCGGTGGCGGTGAACCTGGCGCTCGGTCTCGCGAACCTTGCCATCGCCACGGTAGGGCGCGTGTGAAGCGAATCGTTTCGCGCGAGAACGCCAACTTCAAGGCGCTTCGGCGCCTGGTCGAATCGTCACGGGAACGCAAGAAGTCGGGGCTGTCGCTTCTTGACGGACCCCACCTCGTGAGCGCCTACCGGGACCACGTGGGCCTGCCTGAGCAGCTCGTTGTGAGCGCGGCAGGCCTGGAGAATCCGGAGATCAAGGCCATCATGGACCGCCTGTCCGTCTGTGATGCCCTGGTGCTGAGCGACGTCCTGTTCAAGGAGTTTTCGCCGGTCATGAACCCGACGGGCATTGTGGCAGTGGTGAGGACGCCGTCACCCCGTCCGCTACCGGCAAAGCTCGACGCCTGCATCATGCTCGAGGACTTGCAAGACCCCGGCAATCTGGGCTCCATCCTGCGATCGGCAGCCGCAGCGGGCGTAAAGCACGTGTTGCTGTCAGACAAATCCGTTCATGCCTGGTCCCCCCGCGTCCTGCGGGCAGGAATGGGCGCGCATTTCATGCTGCAGGTCTACGAGCAGGCAGACCTGATTGCCGCAGCCGGCACGTTTCCGGGAACCGTGATCGCGACGCGCGCTGGCGCGCCGCGCGCGCTCTTCGAAACCGATTTGTCCGGCACGGTCGCGTTGCTGTTCGGAAATGAGGGCGCCGGTCTTTCAGCGGCCCTGAGGACGATAGCCCATGCCGAGGTCGCTATTCCCATGCCGGGCAAGACCGAGTCGCTCAACGTTGCGGCAGCGGTTGCAGTATGCCTCTTCGAGCGCGTGAGACAGTTAGCGGTAAGCGGTAAGCGGTAAGCGGTAAGCGGTAAGCGGTAAGCGGTAAGCGGTAAGCGGTTGGACGTCTGCTTCTTTGGAAGTTTCCGCTCACCGCTCACCCCTCACGCTTCTCTCAGTAGATCCGCCGCACGAGCTTGGCTTCTTGCAAGATCGTGGTGGCCAGCTCTTCCACGGATTTGGTCGTGGCGTCGAGGAAGGGAATGCTTTCCTGCCGCATCAGCGCCTCGGCCTCGCGCACTTCGAATTCGCAGTTCGCGAGTGTTGCATACTTGCTTCCTGGCCGCCGTTCGGTACGAATCCGTTGCAGACGCTCCGGGCGGATCGTCAGACCATACAGCTTCGCGCGCAAAGGCCGCACCTGCCCAGGTAGCTGCATGCTTTCAAAATCCTCGGGAATGAGGGGGTAGTTGGCGGCACGGATTCCGAACTGCATTGCCAGGTAGAGGCAGGTCGGCGTCTTGCCCGACCGTGACACGCCAACCAGGATGACATCGGCATCGGCCAGGTCGAGCGAGGAGAGACCATCGTCGTGCGAGAGCGTGTAATTCACGGATTCGATGCGGTGGTGGTAGTTTACGAAATCGGACACATTGTGCGTGCGCCCGATCACGTGGGACGCTCCTTCTCCCAGCTCGCGCTCGAGCGGTGAGATGAAGATCTCGAAGCAGTCCAGGAACAGGGCGTTCGCTGCCCCGACCACCTGAGCGATCTCGGTGCGGGCGAGCGTGCTGATCACGATCGAGCGCGCCCCGTCGTCCGCCGCCTGCTCATTGATCCGTTTGACGGCCTCGTGTGCCTTTTCGACGGAATCCACGAATGGCAGCGTCACCTCGTTAAACGGCACGTCGTCGAACTGCGTCAGCAGGCTGTGCCCGAGCATTTCTGCGGTAATGCCGGTGCGGTCTGACACGAAGAACGCAGTGCGCTTTTGCGCCATAATGCTGCCTGCCGGTTGGTTTGCCGGTAAAATATCCTGTTTTCATACGAACCTCAATTCAATTCGCAGGTCTCATTCATGAGTTCCACCCCCTGGTGATGGATTTTGCGCTGCTGCGCGTGACTGACGTGGCCAGTGTCGGAGGCAAGAGCGCCTCACTGGGCGAAATGATCAGCCAGCTTTCCGGCGCAGGCGTGCGCGTGCCGGGCGGAATTGCCACTACAGCGGACGCTTATCGCGCCTTCCTGCCGCAGGGCGGACTCGACCGGCGCATCGAGGAGTGGTTCGGCAAGCTCCCGGTGGACGATGTCAAGGCACTGGCTGGAAGGCCGGCAAGATCTGCGGACAGGGCCCGTCCGACTATCCGAATCTTGCAAGATGGCTGACGGAGGAGGGCAGTGAGAGCCTTTCCCTCAACCCGGATACCGTGGTCGAGACAGGGCTTTACCCCGCGCGCAAAGCGGCTGCGGGGAGAAACCCCTGATAGTGCCGCCGCGGCCCCCGAATTACGTTCGACTCATTGGACGTGGGGCGGTTTTTAGATAAAATGGCAAAACCGCCGGCTTATGCGATGACCCAATACATCTTTGTCACGGGTGGTGTAGTTTCCTCTCTGGGCAAAGGTATCTCTGCCGCTTCTCTGGCCGCCATTCTCGAGTCCCGCGGCCTCAAAATTTCGATGATCAAGCTGGATCCCTACCTCAACGTGGATCCGGGGACCATGAGCCCGTTCCAGCATGGGGAGGTTTTCGTCACCGAGGACGGTGCCGAAACCGATCTCGACCTTGGCCATTACGAGCGCTTTCTGCATGCCAAGATGTCGAAGTGCAATAACTTCACCACGGGCCAGATCTACGAAAGTGTCATCAAGAAGGAACGACACGGCGACTACCTCGGTGGCACGGTGCAGGTGATCCCGCACATCACGGACGAGATCAAGCTCTTCATCCGTCGCGGGGCGGGCAATGCAGAGGTGGCGATCGTGGAGATCGGCGGCACGGTCGGCGACATCGAGTCACTGCCGTTCCTGGAAGCGATCCGGCAGATGGGAATCGAGCTCGGGCGCGACAACTGCTGCTACATCCACCTGACGTTGGTTCCCTATATCGCGTCGGCTGGGGAAATCAAGACCAAGCCCACCCAGCATTCCGTCAAGGAGTTGCGCGAGATCGGCATCCAGCCGGACGTGTTGCTGTGCCGAGCGGACCGTCCCGTCCCGGACGACGAGCGCAGGAAGATAGCATTGTTTACCAACGTGAGCGTGGAGGCAGTGATCTCAGCGACCGACGTAGACAGCATCTACAAAATCCCGTCGATGCTCCATGTGCAGAAACTCGATGACATCGTATGCCGCAAGTTCGGCCTTAGCCCGCCACCGGCAGATTTGTCGAGTTGGGAGAAGCTGGTCTACGCTCTCGAGCACCCGCAACGGACCGTCAATATCGCGCTGGTCGGGAAGTATGTCGACCTGACCGAATCCTACAAGTCACTCACGGAAGCCTTGATCCACGCCGGCATTCACACCGGTGCCAGGATGAAAATCCATTATGTGGATTCCGAAAGCATCGAGAAGAGCGGAACGGCTTGCTTGCAGGGCTCGGACGCGATCCTGGTTCCCGGCGGCTTCGGTAAGCGCGGCGTGGAGGGCAAGATCAAGGCCATACGATACGCGCGTGAAAACAGGGTCCCCTATCTCGGCATCTGCCTGGGTATGCAGCTCGCGGTCATCGAATTTGCTCGCAACGTTGCCGGACTCGCGAACGCCCACAGCACCGAGTTCGACCCCGATACGCCTCACCCGGTCGTGGCGCTCATAACGGAATGGCAGGACCGGGACGGCAAAGTCGAGCAACGCGATCCGCAGTCGGATTTGGGCGGAACCATGCGTTTGGGCGGGCAGGAAGCGGTGCTCGAGCATGACTCGATCGTTTCCCGCGTCTATGGCCAGGAGCGGATCATCGAGCGTCACCGCCACCGCTACGAGGTCAACGACCATTATCTCCCGCGCCTGAAACAGGCCGGGGTGAGGGTGAGCGGCGTATCGACCAAGGAAGGGCTCTGCGAGATGATCGAGCTGCCCGGCCAGCCTTGGTTCGTCGGCTGTCAGTTCCATCCGGAGTTTACCTCCACACCTCGCGACGGCCATCCGTTGTTCAAGGCATTCGTTCTTGCAGCGCTCGCCAACACGCGCAGCGACCAGGGCGAAAAGACGGGCGATTCGGGACGGCTGAAAAGCATCGCCTGATCCCCATGGAGCGTCTTAACACGTCCGCGATGCCCGGAAGCTGGCATCGCTGCTGGCCCCTCGTGGCTGTGAGTGACGCGGTTGCTCCCACTGGCGGCGGACTCGTCGGGCGCGGAGCGCCAAGCGTGGGAAGCTGCGCACGGCCCGCGGATTCAGAAAGGCGGCGGTGATGGACCTGTGCGGCTTCAAGGCAGGGTTGGACCAGCCATTGTTTCTGATAGCGGGCCCCTGCGTTGTCGAATCCCGCCAACTCGCGTTGGACACGGCCGGCGAGTTAAAAGAAATTTGCGCGGCGCTCGGCATGCCCTTCATCTATAAATCATCCTATGATAAGGCGAACAGGACATCTATAAAATCATTTCGTGGCATGGGGATAGATAAAGGACTTCAGATTCTAGATGAAGTTAGAAAAACGCTCCACGTGCCCGTCTTGACCGACGTCCACGAACTCGACGAAATCGAGGCCGTGGCCGCCGCAGTCGATGTGTTGCAGACCCCCGCATTCCTGTGCCGACAGACCGATTTCATCTGTGCGGTCGCCGCGACTGGCAAGCCCGTCAACATCAAGAAGGGCCAGTTTCTCGCCCCGGGCGACATGAAGAATGTCGTCGAAAAGGCAAAGTCGGCGAGCCGGCGCGACAACATTCTCGTGTGCGAGCGCGGCGTGTCATTCGGCTACAACAATCTCGTCTCGGATATGCGCTCGCTCATGATCATGCGGGAGACCCGCTGCCCTGTCGTGTTCGATGCGACGCATTCGGTACAGTTGCCCGGCGGGCAAGGTTCGGCCAGTGGCGGCCAGCGCGAATTCGTTCCGGTTCTGGCGCGGGCAGCGGTTGCCAGCGGAGTTTCCGGGGTGTTCATGGAGACCCACCCCAATCCGGAAAAAGCACTGTCAGACGGCCCCAACGCGTGGCCGTTAAAACTCATGAGGCCACTGCTCGAGACGCTGAAAACGCTCGATGCCCTGGTCAAGAGCAAGGGATTTGCGGAGAACCTGCTGTAGCGACGCTGGCGTTACGAATTATCGATCAGGACGGGAACAATAAATGAGTGCGATTGTTGATGTCATTGCAAGAGAAATTCTGGATTCTCGCGGCCAACCCACGATCGAAGTGGATGTGCTCCTCGAGTCGGGTGTGCTCGGGCGGGCGGCAGTGCCGTCGGGAGCTTCAACCGGAAGTCGTGAGGCAATCGAGTTGCGTGACGGTGATGCCGCGCGTTATGGCGGCAAAGGCGTGCTAAAAGCCGTGGAAAACGTCAACACCGAAATCTGTGAAGGGATTATCGGCGTCGATGCCACCGAGCAGAGCTTCGTGGACAAGACCCTGATCGATCTCGATGGCACCGAGAACAAGTCGAGGCTCGGCGCGAACGCGATCCTGGCCGTATCCCTGGCGGTGGCCAAGGCCGCGGCGGAGGAATCGGGTCTGCCGCTGCATCGCTACCTGGGCGGGGCAGGGCCCATGGCGATGCCGGTGCCCATGATGAACGTGATCAATGGTGGCGCCCACTCCGACAACAATCTCGATATGCAGGAATTCATGATCGTTCCTGTCGGGGCGCCTTCCTTTCGGGAAGCGTTGCGCTATGGTGCAGAGGTCTTTCAGGCCCTCAAAAAACTGCTCAGCAGTCGTGGCCTCGCGACTGCAGTGGGCGACGAGGGGGGCTTCGCGCCCCGGCTGCCCAAGCATGAGCAAGCGATCGAGGTCGTGCTGGAAGCGATCGCGGAGGCCGGCTACGAGCCGGGCAAACAGATCGCGCTGGCCCTGGATTGCGCGAGCTCCGAGTTCTTCGAGAATGGTGAGTACACGTTGAGTGCCGAAGGACTGTCGATGAATTCGGAACAGTTTGTCGACTACCTGGCGGGATGGGTGGAGAAGTATCCCATCATCAGTATCGAGGACGGCATGGCGGAGGATGACTGGAAAGGCTGGAAGCTGCTCACCAGCCGGCTGGGCAAAAAGGTGCAACTGGTAGGCGACGACCTTTTCGTGACCAATACCCGGTTCCTGAAAAAGGGCATCGACATGGGCGTCGCCAACTCGGTATTGATCAAGGTCAACCAGATCGGGACGCTCACCGAGACCTTCGCTGCCATCGAAATGGCAAAACGAGCGGGTTACACCGTGGTCGTGTCGCATCGTTCCGGTGAGACGGAGGACACGACCATCGCCGACATTGCCGTGGCGACCAATGCGCTCCAGATCAAGACCGGTTCGCTGTCGCGATCCGACCGGCTCGCGAAGTACAATCAGCTGCTGCGCATCGAGGAAGACCTCGGGGACACGGCGAGCTACCCTGGGCGCAGCGCTTTCCATCAGCTGCGTTAGAACGGACCGTGAAACTGCTCGCACTGGTGCTTGCAACGCTTATTCTGCTCATCCAGTATCCCCTGTGGCTCGGCAAAGGCAGTTGGTTCCGGGTGCGCGAGGTCGACCAGCAGATTCATGCCCAGCGCGAGATCAATCGCCGCCTCCAGGTACGCAATGCGGCGTTGGAAGCGGAGGTGCGGGACCTGAAAGTCGGCCTCGAGGCCATCGAGGAGAGAGCCCGCAGCGAGCTTGGCATGGTCAAGCGCGATGAAATTTTCTTTCAGGTGCTGGAACAGACGCCGCATCGATGACAGCGCTCGTAGCACTACGCGATACTGCGCCGGCCGTGTGCCATCATGGCGTCGACATGCCCGCTAACTGCCGATACATTCGCGCGGCCTGGTGCGTTTGATCTATGGCGGCGATCGTGCTCGACGGCGCGGCCGCGGCCCGTGAGGTGTACGACGGGCTCAAGGAACGCGTAGCGGGGCTCGCTCGCGCAAACGTGCGTCCTGGATTGGCCGCGGTCCTGGTGGGTGACAACCCTGCCTCGAAGATCTATATCCGCAACAAGGTCAGGGCCTGTGCGGAGGCGGGGATTCATTCGGAAGTGCATGCGCTTCCAGCCGCGAGTTCCTCGAGCGAACTCGTTGCGATGCTGGCACGCTTGAACGGGGACCCCGACGTTCATGGGATCCTGGTACAACTGCCGTTGCCGGGTCACCTGGATGAAACGCTAGTGGCCCGTACGGTAGCGGCTCAGAAAGACGTCGACGGACTGACGTGGCAAAACCTCGGCGCCTTGATGGCGGGGCATCCCGGGTTCGAACCTTGCACGCCGCGCGGCGTCATGATGCTGCTCGACCGCGCCGGCGTACCCGTCGAGGGTCGGCAAGCGGTCGTGGTCGGGCGAAGCACGATCGTGGGTAAACCGATGGCGTTGATGCTCACGGCGCGTAGCGCCACAGTGACCGTGTGTCACAGCCGGACGGCTGACCTTGGAAGCCACACACGGCGCGCCGACATCCTGGTGGCCGCAACGGGTCGCGCCGGTCTCATCACCGCCGACATGGTCAAACCGGGTGCAGCGGTGATCGACGTCGGCATCTACCGTAGCGCAGGCGGAATCATCGGAGACGTTGATTTTGCCGCGGTGAAGGATGTTGCCGGGTGGATCACTCCCGTGCCGGGAGGCGTGGGGCCGATGACCATCGCGATGGTGATCGCGAACACTGTGCAGGCCGCGGAACGGAATGCGGCGGGGCCGGGGGCGTGATAGCCCGCAGTACCCTACGATCAACAGTGAAAGGCGTTCGAAAAGTTGATCAGAAGCTCGGGGGACAGATAGCCGCGGAAGGCAACATAGCTCAGCAACGCGGCGAGCGCTCCCAGCATCAACCACAGCGCGATGCGCTTGGCCTGACTCACGTGCATGCTCAGCATGTCGATTGCCACTCCGCGAGACTCCGTTTCCCGAATTATTGCATACGACGGACCCAGGTGATCGCCGAGGGTGCATACGTCGCGCCGCTTCCGGCAGGAACGCGCTACCGTTCTCCGTCGCGCTACCGTGGCGCATATGTAAAGAACGGGCCGGTATGAGCGCGCCCGGAACCGATTGATATAATTCTCCGTTTTATCAGGATCGGCGTTGTCTCACCGTGTCGGAACAGACCATCCCTGCGCCTGAATTCGGCCTCACTTTCGCGGATCTCTACGGTCGCGAGGGTTTGGTGCGCCTCGACGAGCACTTCCGGGTTGCGCTCGCGCAAGGCGACGCGGACCTGCACGAGCAGTTGTTGCGCGCACGCGCCCAGCCTGACGCCCTGCCCGTCAAGGAGGAGGCGGCCTTGTTGCTGGCGCTCGCGCCCCACGTCGAGCGCTTCATTCCATGGCTGTTCGGAATCGAATCGGAAGCGCAGGCATTGGCGCAACGTCATCACGCTCTGGCGCCGCTTTATGCCGTCAAGCGGTTGTTCGTGCAGCGCAAGGCCATGCACAAATTCAAGGCCGCGGAAGCCAAGGACTTCGATGGGCCGGACCTGGAGCGCGCGCTGGAACGCGCGTTCAACGAGCCCTTCACGGAACTCGCCTTCGCGCAGCACGTGAGCGCATGGCAGAAAAACGAGAAAACGCACGCGGCTGAACTCGACACGGCGCTGCGTTATGCGGCTTGGGCGGCCCATTCCCCGGCGGGGCGTAAACGGCATATCAAAGGGATTTTGTTCAAGGTGCCGGGGAAGCTGGACTATCAACGGCTGGTTCCGGTTGCAACCGACGAAGCGCAAGGCTACAAGATACATCGCCTCGACGCCGCACACTTGCGGCGGCGCCAGGGCTTCAAGCTGACCGACCCGGGCGCGGATCTCACCAGGGCACTGGACGAGGCGAACTATTGCATCTGGTGCCACGAACAGGGCAAGGACTCGTGTTCCAAGGGCCTCAAGGAGAAGAACGCTTCAGGCAGCGGAGCCGCGAGCTTCAAGAAAAGTCCCTTCGGCGTGATTCTTGCCGGCTGCCCGCTCGAGGAAAAGATCTCCGAGTTTCAACAGGCCAAGGCGGAGGGCATGCCAATTGCCGCCCTCGCCATCATTGCAGTTGACAACCCGATGGTGGCCGCGACCGGCCATCGCATCTGCAATGACTGCATGAAGTCGTGCATCTACCAGAAGCAGGAACCGGTCGACATCCCGCAGGCCGAGACGCGTACGCTTAAGGACGTGCTCGAGCTTCCGTGGGGCTTCGAGATCTATTCGTTGCTGACGCGCTGGAATCCGCTCAACCTTCGTCTGCCGTACCCAGCGCCAGCGAGCGGAAAGCGCGTGCTGGTGGCAGGCATGGGACCCGCGGGGGGCGCGCTGGCGCATTACCTGATGAACGACGGCCACACGGTTGTCGGCATCGATGGTTTGAAAATAGAACCGCTGCCGCCTGAATTTTCGGGCGTGGACGGTGCCGGCCAGCGCGTGCCGTTTAAGCCCATTCAGGATGTGCGTGAGCTGTATGAATCACTGGACGAACGCACGATGGCTGGTTTCGGCGGTGTGGCCGAATATGGC
>JAQBFV010000322.1:0-13426 GCA_032123035.1 Betaproteobacteria bacterium
GACGGGGGGCTCGTGCGCAACCTGCCGGTGGACATCGCACGCGATGCCTGCGCCGACGTCGTGATCGCGGTCAACCTCGGCTCGCCGCTCCTGCCCCGCTCCGAGTTGAATTCCGTAGTAGGCGTCGCCCTGCAGTCGATCAACCTGCTGACCGAGCAGAACGTACGCCGGTCGCTCGGCGAGCTGCGCGCCAATGACATCCTGATCGAGCCAGAACTCGGGAGCTTCAGCGCGGGCGACTTCAAGGGTGCGCTCAAGGCGATCCCAATCGGCGAGGCCGCGGCCCGCGATAAGCGTGAAGCACTCGCCCGGCTTTCCGTGTCCGAGGACGAATACCGGGCATGGCGTAAGGCGGCTGTGGCGAAGCTCATGCCGGTACCAAAGGTCACTGGCGCGCGGGTCACCACCGGCGACGGCTGGGTGAACCCGAAAGTGATCGAAAATGAGCTGGAAGAAGTTCCAGGAATCGGACTGCGGCGCAGAGTCGATACCGATTTTTCCCTGGAGAACCTGAACGAGCGTCTCGTGCAGATCTACGGGCGGGGCGATTTCGAAACCATCGACTACAGCATGGTCGACGGCGAGGGACGCCGCACCGTGCTCATCGAGGGCGTGGAGAAGTCCTGGGGACCCGATTATCTGAGGTTTGGCCTGGGCCTCGCCACCGACTCGAAAACGACGCGGTTCAACGCACTGGCGAGCCACCGCAAAACCTGGATCAACTCGCTGGGCGCCGAGTGGCGCAACGATCTGCAGATGGGCTACACGCAATTCTTCAGGAGCGAATTCCTCCAGCCACTCTCGCTGCGCAGCGGCGCGTTCGTGGCACCACGCATCGAGCTGCAGCGCGAGGACATCGACTTCTTCCTGGGCGGGCGCCGGATCGGCGAGTACGAGGTCACTCACGCGCGCGCCCATCTCGACGCCGGGCTGCAGAACAAGTTCGGTGAGGCTCGGATCGGCCTCTTCGCCGGCACGCTCAAGGCGGAGGAGGACTTCGGCCTGACGACGACCGCGCCGGATTTCGACATCCAGCAGGCCGGCTATACGGCGAGCTTCGTGTTCGATCAGATCGACAACCCGAGTTTCCCGCGCGACGGTGTGCTCGCCACGCTGCGCACCTTCGGCACCGTCCACGACTGGGGATCCGATGACCAGTACAACAAGACCGATCTGCTGCTCCTCGCGGCGAAGAGCTTCGGAAAACACGCAATCCAGTTGGCCGGCGGCTTTGGCTATACGCTCGAGGGAGAGTTGCCGCCGTACGATCCGTTCCAGCTGGGCGGCTTCCTGCGCGGCTCCGGCTACCAGATGGACCAGCTGAGCGGCGAGAACGTGGAGTTCGCGCGCGCGGTGTACTCCTATGAGCTCGCGCGCCTGCCGACGGCGCTTGGCCGCGGCGTTTACGTGGGCGGTTCACTCGAGGGCGTGCGCGTGCGCGGCCCCCTCGACCCGTTCAATAACTCGAAGGTGCGCCCGGCGGCGAGTGTTTTCCTGGGGGCGGAGACGTTCCTCGGCACCGCCTACCTTGCCTATGGTCAGGCGTTCGGTGACCAGCGCGAGAACAGCATCTACTTCCTGCTCGGAAATACTCCGTAGCGTTGCAGGCGAAAAAGGGCGAAGAACAAGAGCCAGCGCAACCGCAGATAAACGCAGATGGGTACGGATCGCACCTGTCGACCTGATATCGCAGTTAGATCCTCTAAGAAATTGACCGGGGAGACCCACCCCCACCCTATCCCTCCCCCTGAGGGGGAGGGATTTTTTTGCCGCGGAGGGGGCGAAATCAACCTCCTTCCCCCTCAGGGGGAAGGCTGGGATGAGGGTGGGGTTGGGCCAAGCTCATTATGTCAGGCGCTCTTAGTTTCTCTCCGCGCCTCCGCGGTTCAATAGTTACTCGGAAGGCCAAGAAAAAAGCTCAGCCGCATCTGCGGAAACTGAGACAAATTTAACCTGTATAATTCAACCTGTACCGAGCGCCAGCTGAAAGCGCGACTTGAATGGAGAAGTGAAACGATGATGCAAGTAACAATCACGCGCCTGCTGGGCCTAGCCATGATCTTGGCCGGCGTGGGCATGGCGCAGGCGCAGGGCAAGCCCAACATTCTCGTGATCTGGGGCGATGACATCGGCCAGTCGAACATCAGCGCTTACACACGAGGGCTGGTCGGGTATCGCACGCCCAACATCGACCGCATCGCGAATGAAGGCATGCTCTTCACCGACTACTACGGCGAGCAGTCCTGCACCGCGGGCCGCTCCTCCTTCATCATGGGCCAAAGCGTCTTTCGCACCGGGCTGTCCAAAGTCGGCCTGCCGGGCGCTGAGCTCGGCATGCGCACGGAGGAGCCGACGATCGCCGGGCTTCTCAAAGCGCGCGGCTACGCGACCGGTCAGTTCGGCAAGAACCACCTGGGCGACCGCGACAAGATGCTGCCGACCAACAACGGGTTCGATGAGTTCTTCGGCAACCTCTACCATCTGAACGCCGAAGAGGAGCCGGAGAACCGGGACTACCCGAAGAACCCCGAATTTCGCAAGAAGTTCGGCCCGCGCGGCGTGATCCATTCCTGGGCGCTGCCCGGCGGCAAGCAGAAGATCGAGGACACCGGCCCGCTCACGAAAAAACGCATGGAAACGATCGATGACGACACCTCGGACCGCGCCCTCGTCTTCATCCGCGAGCAGCACAAGGCGGGCAAGCCGTGGTTCGTGTGGTGGAGCGGCACGCGCATGCACTTCCGCACGCATGTGAAGGCCTCGCTGACCGGTATCTCGGGCCAGGATGAGTACGCCGACGGCATGGTCGAGCACGACCTGCACATCGGCAAGTTCCTGAAGCTGCTCGACGAGTTGAAGATCGCCGATAACACGATCGTCTTCTACTCGACCGATAACGGGCCTCATTACAACACCTGGCCGGACGCTGCCGGGACGCCGTTCCGCGGCGAGAAGAACACCAATTGGGAAGGCGGCTGGCGCGTGCCGGCCATGGTGCGCTGGCCGGGCAAGATCAACGCCGGCTCGGTGACGAACGAGATCATGCATCACATGGACTGGCTGCCGACTTTTGTCGCCGCGGCAGGCGAGCCCGATATCAAGGCAAAGCTCGAGAAGGGCGGCGTAAAGGCGATCGGGCGCACCTACAAGGTGCATCTGGACGGCTACAACTTCCTGCCGTACCTCACGGGCAAGGACAAGAAGGGGCTGCGCAAGGAGATCTTCTACTTCTCGGACGACGGGGACCTGACGGCGCTGCGCTACCAGGACTGGAAGATCATCTTCATGGAGCAACGCGCGAAGGGAACCCTGCAAGTGTGGGCGGAGCCATTCACGCCGCTGCGCGTGCCGCTGATCTTCAATCTGCGGCGCGACCCCTATGAGCGCGCGCAGATCACCTCCAACACCTACTACGATTGGCTCATCGACCGCGCGTTCCTGCTGGTGCCGGCGCAGGCCTACGTCGGGCAGTTCCTGCAAACGTTCAAGGCGTTCCCGCCGCGGCAGAAAGCGGCGAGCTTCAGCCTCGACCAGGTCATGAAGACACTGGAAGCGCCTGGCGCGCACTGACGCGCTATTTCCAGCCGAAAAGCGGTACCCAAGCTCTGAGCTCACGCCCCTGGTAGATGCGGCCATGAATACGGCGCGCGAGTGCTTCGGCGTCAGCCCGGGGTATCTCCATCTCGATCATCGCGGAAGGCGCGCCCCCTTCCGGGACGAGCTTGATCGCGTTGACCGGCGCAACGTCACTCAGCGCTTCGCGGATGGCGTCCTCGGTGATGTTGTCGGGCAGGTTGCCCACCATGATTCGCATGATTCAGTCCTGTCGTGAGAAAAATCGGGATAATTATAGTCGCGGCACGATTATCGAGCTTTTCGTAGACCCTCTACGCCGCTCATGAGAGTGGCTACGGGCTCAGAGTAAGTGGCGGGCGGCATCCTTGAAACGATCAGCCTTCCGCGGCATTTCGGAGCGCGGGATGCGGACCAGCGCGATGACCGCGCGCAACCCCTCCCCGAGCGCAAGCTCGAGGAATTCGAGGTCTGCGGCGGACTCGGTCGAATCGGCCGGCACCAGTATCCCCATTCTGTTAACCCGCCGGCGCAGGCGGGCGAGTCGGAGGTAATCCCCGGGTGCGCCGAGAATCTCGTTGATGATGTCGATGGTCCCGTCGAGCGTGGCGACGTTCGTCTTGGTCTCAATGTAATCGTCCACGGTTGCCTTCAACGCGCGCTCGAGGCTTGCGATCTCGGCGCTTTCGTCCGGGGCGTCTCCCGCGATGCTCTGCAGTCCGCCGCGTTGCAGCGTCAGCATCCGCAACCGCGCCGCGAGTATCGCCTTGCGCTCCTCGAGCACGTTCGCGCGCCGCTCCATGGCCGTGATGCGCTGGAGCGCGAGCGCGGCCAGGCGGCGCATGATCCGGGTCCCCACTTCCCGGCGGCAGGCGAGCACCTCAGCAGCGGCAGCAACGATGCGGTGGCCGGTAAAACCAATCGTTTTTTGCGCCACGTCGTGTTGCACCGTGTCCTGGACGAGCGCCGCGCCAAGGACCGTTCGCTCCTCCATCTTCATGCCGAGCAGCGCGTAAGCTTCCTTTGCGGCCGCGTTGGCGGGCGCGTCGAAGAAGGCATTCAGCTCGTGACTGTGTCCGAGGAGGGCAGGAATGTCGTCAGGCGTTGCAAAGAGGGCTCCGATCAAGGGATTCGCACTCCACGCTGCGCGCAAGAGCTCCACCGGCTCCGGGACCTCCCGGCCAAGCTCGCGCATATGGACGATCGTGCGGCGCACGCTGGGCGCGAGCTTCTCGCGGTATTTCGACACCAGGCGCAGCCGCGGATCGACAGCGTCTACAACCGCTTCGATGAGCGCCTCAACGATGGGGCGGTCGGGATCGTCGGCCGCTCCCAGGGGCGATTCCCCGAAAAGCATGGCCGAGACGTTGGAAAAAAGCGTGGCGAACGGCAAGGGAGTCTCTAAGAGCCTGTAACAAAATGACAGCGACGGAGTTGTAGCTGACCCACCCCCACCCTAGCCCTCCCCCTGAGGGGGAGGGAAAAATTCTTTCCCATCAACCAACACCAAGTGTCTCCTTCCCCCTCAGGGGGAAGGTTGAGATGGGGGTGGGGTTGCGTGAGCTTCATTCTGTTACGCACTCTAAAGTAAACGTAACCTTAGGAAAATTGAAACCGCCGATGGAAGCAATTGAATACCGAATGTTGAATGGTGAATGGAAACAACGAACCCGGATTACATCAAAGGGTTCGTCCGCTCACCGCTCACGATTCACGATTCACGATTTACGATTTACGATTTACGTTTCACGTTTCACGTTTCACGACTCACGACTCACGACTCACGACTCACGACTCACGGCCCTCAGGCCATGATGTTCACCCCGCCATCGACGTAAACAGTCGAGCCAGTGATGCGCCGCGCATACGGCGTCGCGAGATAGGCGCACGCGAAACCGACATCCATGATGTCCACCAGCTCGCCGAGCGGTGCACGCTCCATCGCTTCGTTGAGCAGCAGTTCGAAGTCCTTCAGTCCCGAAGCCGCTCGCGTCTTGAGGGGGCCCGGCGAGATGGCGTGCACGCGGATGTTCTGGGTGCCCAACTCATAGGCGAGGTAACGGCATGCCGCTTCGAGCGCCGCCTTCACCGGCCCCATCACGTTGTAGTTCGCCACCACCTTCTGCGCGCCGTGATAGCTCATCGCGAACATCGTGCCGCCCTCTTTCATGAGCGGCGCTGCCAGCTTCGCCATGCGGATGAACGAGTGGCACGAGATGTCGATCGCCTTGCCGAAGCCATCGGCAGTGCAGTTGATAAAACCGCCCTGCAGATCGTCCTTCGGCGCCCACGCGATCGAGTGCACCAGGATGTCGAGCTGGCCCCACTCCTTACGGATCCGCTCGAACACCGCATCCAGTTCTCCCGGCTGCGACACATCGAGCGGCATGAAGATTGGGGCCTGCAACTCTTTTGCGACCGGCTCGACGAAACGCTTCGATTTCTCGTTCAAGTAGGTGATCGCGACATCGGCCCCGAGCTCACGGAAGGCCTTTGCGCAGCCGTAGGCGATCGAGTTCTCATTGGCAATGCCGACCACGAGCGCTTTGCGGCCCTTGAGAACGGGCCTGGGAACCTCGACTGTCATGAGAAATCGTCTCCTAGTCTTTTGCGACGTATCGAAGAAATTACCATTTGGTTCTGGTTCTTTGATCAGCGTTATCCGCGTTTATCTGCGTTCATCCGCAGCTAAATACTCTTGGTTTTCCGTTTCACGATTCACGATTCACGGATTTTTTGGGCTACTGCGCCGTCCAGCCGCCGTCGATTGACAGCTCCGCGCCACGGATTTGGGCTGCAGCATCCGTACAGAGAAAGACGGCAAGGCCGGCGATCTGCGCCGGGGTGACGAACTCGCGTGAGGGCTGCTTCTCGCCCAGCAGCTTCGCTTTCGCGGCCTCGGCCGAGAGCTTCTCGCGCGCCGCCAGGTCGTCGATCTGCTTCTGCACAATTGGCGTCAGCACCCAGCCCGGGCAGATGGCATTGCAAGTGACGCCTGTGGTCGCGCTCTCGAGGGCGACGACCTTCGTAAGCCCGACAAGGCCATGCTTGGCCGCGACATAACCGGCCTTCTGCACGGAGGCAACCAACCCATGGGAAGACGCAATGTTGATGATCCGCCCCCAATTGTGAATGTACATCTGCGGCAGCACGGCGCGGATCGCATGAAACGCCGCCGAGAGATTGATGGCGATGATCGCATCCCAGCGCTCCGTGGGAAACTCGTGCACCGGCGCCGTATGCTGGATGCCCGCGTTATTCACCAGGATGTCGACCCGGCCCAGCTCCGCCGTCGCCGTCTCGATCATCTTTACCACCTCGGCCGGCTTGGACATATCCGCCCCGCTGTAGGCCACGCGCACCCCGTGTTTTGCAGCGAGCTCCTTGCGAAGCCTGTCGATCTCCGCGGCGCCACCGAAGCCGTTCAACAGGACATCCGCTCCCTCGGCGGCAAGCGCACGAGCGATACCGAGGCCAATTCCGCTGGTCGATCCCGTGACTACTGCCACTTTGCCCTTCAGCATTTCCACTCCCTTGCTCGAAGCCGCCCGCGCAATTAATCAATGACCATGACAAGCTGAACCGCGTGACCCGTGACCGGTGACCGCTGGCCAGAAAATAGTGAGGAGTACTGGTGATGAGAGATGGTGATGTACGGCATTGCGCGCGTTCTTTATCACCAATTTCCATCACCAATTTCCATCACTATTATTCATCACTTCTTCTGGATCATCAGCGTTTATCTGCGTTTATCTGCGGCTCAAGGTCTTTCTTCTGTCAGCGCCGGTCCAGCACCCGCAGCGTGTGACGCGCGATCATGAGCTCCTCGTTGGTCGGGATCACCCACGCCGACGTGCGCGATGCTGCTGTGCTGATGCGGGGCCCGCCTTTGCCGTTTGCGGCCACGTCGATCTCGACGCCGAGCCACGCCGCGTCCCGGCACACCCGCTCGCGGATCAGTGCCGCGTTCTCGCCGATCCCCGCGGTGAACACGATCGCGTCGAGGCCGCCCAGCGCGGCCGCAAGCGAGCCCAGCTCGCGCCCGATGCGGTAGACGTAGATGTCGATCGCGAGCTTCGCATGCGGATCGTCGCTCGCGAGAAGCGCACGCATGTCGCTCGACAGCCCGGACACGCCGAGGAGCCCGGATTTGTTGTAGAGCAGTTCGCGCACCGCGCGGGGCTCCATCCCCTTCTGCTCGATCAGGAACAGCACGACGCCAGGATCCAGTGCGCCGCAGCGGGTGCCCATCGGCAAGCCCTCGACCGCGGTAAAGCCCATAGTGCTGGCAACGCTCTTGCCGCCTGCCATCGCGCACATGCTCGCGCCGTTCCCGAGATGCAGCACAACAGTCTTGCCGGTGGCTGCGCGGGCGTCGAATTGCGGGAACACCGAGGCGATGTATTCGTAGGACAGCCCGTGAAATCCGTAGCGCCGCACGCCCGCCTCGGTCAGCTCTCGCGGCAGCGCGAACATCTGAGCCACCTCGGGCGCCGTGGTGTGGAACGCCGTATCGAAGCAGGCGACCTGAGGGAGATCCGGGCGCTGCTTTTGCAGCAGACGCACGGGTGTCAGATTGTGCGGCTGATGCAGCGGCGCGAGCGGGCTCAGTTGATCGAGTTCGGCCAATATGGCAGCGTCGATGCGCACCGGCCCTTTGTACTTCACCCCACCGTGCGTGACGCGATGACCGACTGCAATCAGCTCGTGCGTGCCGCGGTAGCCGCGGAGGAACTGCGCCAGGTGTTCAAGCGCCTGATCGTGGCCCCGCCGCGTTCCCGCGTCCCAGCGTTTCTCGGCGACCGTCTCGCCACTCGCGTCGCGTGCCATGAAGCGCGGCGCGGTGTGCAGGCCCTCGACCTGGCCCTTCACGAGCGGCGACAGTTCAGCGCCGGCAAACTCGAACGCGGAGAACTTGATGCTCGAGGAGCCGGCGTTCAATACGAGGACGGCATCCGCCATCGCTCACCCCACTGCCCGCTCCGCGTGCTCGTGCCGCGCGTTCGCCATGATCGTCGCCACGGCGCACGATGCGAGCCGGGTGATGAGCGAATCGGCCCGGCTGGTGAGGATGATGGGCACGCGCGCGCCGAGCACGATCCCGGCTGCATCGGCGCCAGCGAGAAAGGTCAGGCTCTTGGCGAGCATGTTGCCGGCCTCGAGGTCGGGAACCAGCAGGACGTTGGCGCGGCCGGCGACCGGGGAATCGATCTTCTTGATGCGCGCCGCTTCGGGATTAATCGCGTTGTCGAGCGCAAGCGGGCCGTCGAGGATCGCGCCCGTGATTTGATGGCGGTCGGCCATCTTGCACAACGCTGCCGCCTCTATCGTCGAGGGCACCTTGGGGTTGACGGTTTCCATCGCCGAGAGGATCGCCACGCGCACTTCGCGGTCGGTCAGGTCGTGCGACATATCGATTGCGTTCTGAAGGATGTCCATCTTCTCCTCGAGGGTCGGCGCGATGTTGATCGCCGCGTCCGTGATGACGATCGGTTCCGGGTGGGCCGGGACATCCATGATGAAACAGTGACTGACCCGCCGGGCGGTGCGCAGCCCCGTGTCGCGCCGCACGACAGCGCCCATGAGCTCGTCCGTGTGAAGGCTGCCTTTCATGAGCGCTTCCGCGCGTCCTTGCCGCACCAGCTCGACCGCCTTGTACGCTGACTCCTGGCTGAAGGCGGCATCGATGACCTCGTACTTCGAGATATCCAATCCGGCTTTCGCGGCAACGCTCCTGATGCGCTTTTCCGGGCCGACCAGGATGGGCACGATGAGCCCGGCCTGCGCCGCGTCCACCGCGCCGCGCAGCGAAGCTTCATCGCACGGATGCGCGACTGCGGTCGGCGTCGCCTGCAGCGACTTGCAGCGCTCGATGAGCCTGCGGTACTTGGCGTGGTCCTGCACATTTTTAACCTCACGCACCATTTCGGTCTCCTGCGCTTTCATGGCGCCTCCTCTAGCTGCCGCTCGAAATCGCGGCCAATCGCGGGACGCCGGTGACGCCGAGCACCTTGCGGATTCGCGCCAGCATGGCAAGCTGCTCCGGCAAAGGTGCCCTCTGCTGGACACGTTTGTCAGCCAGCAAGCGCTCGAGCAGGGTCAGCAGGCGTTTGCGATCGGCGGGATCCGCCAGGAGGTCGGGCAACGTCTCGACGGCCTGATCCGGCTCATATTTGACGATGAGCTCCTGCCGGCCGCGGATGCGGCGCGCTTCGTCGCGCTCGATTTTCGGCAGCAGATCACGGTACTCCTGTTCCAGGTCGCGCTTGAGCTCGAGCCGGGCGAGTGGCAGCGGCTCACCCTTGCGCGCAAGCAAATGCGCGACGCGTGTCAACGCTTCGGCGTAGCCGCCGTCGCTGATCGCTGCGAGCGCCTCCTTCACCACCGGCAACTCGCGCGCGTGAGGCGCCTTCGTCCCGGCGCGCTCTTCAGACTCACGCTTGTCGGCGAGATAGAGCGAGAACATATTTCCGTAAACGAGGAAGAACCCTGATTCACTGGATGCGTCGCGCAGGTCCCGATAGTAGTCGAGCGAAGCGTTGATGATTTCCGATCCCAGCCTTTCCTGCTTGCGCAGCGGATGTTCCGCGCCAAGCGCCTTGCGCTGCGACCGGACCCAGGCCGCGGCAGGCTCGAGCCATTGCAGCCATGGGTTCTGGTCCGACACCCCCCAGCGCGAGGAGCGCAGGGGATGGAGTTCGCGCCCAAGCTTGGCGGCATAGTCGTTCGACAGCGCCTGCACCAGCGGCTGCGCGAACAGCTCGTAGGCCCTCTGGTTGAAGTCGGATACCGCTTCGACCGCCTCGAACGGCTTCTCGTCGGCGCGCTTGAAACGGTTGAGGCGCGAGACAACCTCCTCGAGGGTGCGCTCCACGAAGGACACATCGTATTTAGTTTTGCCGTCGGCGCCGCGCTGTTCCGAAATCTTCATCCCGTAGAGGCCGGGCGGCAGCGACTCGACCGATTTCATGACCGAGACGATCTGCGCGTGCTCCTTTTTGGCCACACGCCCGGAGACGAAGATGCCGAGATGGCCAATATCCTCGTGCAGCAGCCCGACAATGACCTGACCGCGCGCCTTGATCTCGTCCGTGGAGCCGTACACGTCCGCGACCCAGTTGAAGGCCTGTTGCGGGGGCGTGATGTTGTCGCCCATCGAGGCGAACAGGATGATCGGCGATTTGATCTCGCGCAGGTCGAAGGACTGGCCGTCCTTCATCTTCGTCTCGCCCGACCACAGCCTGTTGCCGACGAAGAGGTTCTGCGTGATCCACTCGATTTCCTCGCGATTGAGGAGATAGAAGCCGCCCCACCAGCGCTCGAAGTCGAGAAAACGCGGGGCTTCGCTGTCCACGTTGGCGAACAGGTTGTAGTACTTGTTCCAGAAAGTATTCGCGGGATTGAGGTTCTCGAAGTTCTGCACCAGGTGCGCCCCGTCGAACACGCCGTTGCCCATATCGGCCGTGAATGACGCGAGCCAGGTGCCGCCCAGCAGCCCACCGGAATAGCGCATCGGGTTGTCGCCCTCTCCCTCGCTCCATGCACCGCCCCAGTACGACATGGGCGCGCCGTTGATCACGATGGGGCCCGCATCCTCCGGGCTGGCAGTGGCCAGCATCATGGCCGCCCAACCGCCCTGGCAATTGCCCACGATCGCCGGTTTGGAACTGTCGGGATGCAGTTCATGAACCTTGCGTACGAAGCGCTGCTCCGCCGCGCACACGTCGAGCATGGTCTGGCCGAGCTCGGGCTCGGGGAAGAAGATCACGAAGTAGACTGGATGGCCTTCGCGCAGCGCGGCGCCCACCTGCGAGTCATCCTTGAACCCGCCGATGCCGGGACCATGTCCGGCGCGCGGGTCGATGATGATATAGGGGCGGCGTTTCGGATCGACCGTCACGCCCTCAGGCGGGACAATGCGTACCAGCGCGTAGTTCACGGGCCGCTCGAAGCAGCGCGCGTCCATTAGAATCTCGTATTCGAAGTGCAGAACCGGCGGCGTGCCTGCCGCCTTGTGCCGGGTGAATTGATTGCCGCGCTGGCGCAACGTGTCCCAGAACAGTACCGAGCGCTGCGCGAGGTCGGTCGAATACCCGACCCAGTTCGTCCACAGGTCCCACGGCGTCGCCGGTTGCGCCGTCAGATCGGCGGCGTGGGCTTCGACCGCTTTGCCCACGCGCTCCTTGAAGCGATCTTGGGCAACCTGCTGCCGCCGCTGGAAGACCTCGCCTACCTTTGCTGCGAGTTCTTGAGTTCTCGAGAGTTGTATGCCGATATCGGTCATGGCGATTGCCTCTGCCTGGAAGGATCAACGAGCTCAAATTGATATGATGCGCTGCAGCATAATTATATCACTATGAAAACAAATAGTTAACTGAAATGATTTGGGTTTGCAACATGCTGATTCCAAGGCCGATTTGCATTCGATGATCGGCGCGGTCAATCCCTGCTTTGGGTCGAAGGAATTCGCGACGGAGGTAGCTGAATGCGTGCGCTCGAGCGTGGTCTAATAGGGTTCTTGCAGGACGTCGCTTTCGCATGATTGCCATCACCATCAATGGAGAGCCGCGCCGGTTCCCAGGCTCTCTGAGCTGCCAGCAGTTGATCGACGAGCTCGAACTCGCGGGCAAGCGCGTTGCGCTCGAGCGCAACGGCGAGATCGTGCCGCGCAGCCGATTCGGCGAGCAACAGCTGGCCGATGGCGACCAGCTGGAGATCGTCGTGGCGGTAGGCGGCGGTTAGTTTTGATACTGCGTGACGAGTGACGAGAAGTTATCTCAAAAACCCAAAATATAGCCGCCGATGAACGCCGATAGACGCCGATAAGAAAGGAATGTGTTGATTTATGCGGGTTTTCTGTCCGCGTTTATCTGCGGTTCCGATTTACGATTTACGATTTACGAATTAGGTCTGCGGCTAATCCTTTTTTTGAAATGAGTCTGAAAAATGAAACCGCATGAAAATCTTGACCCCCTCGTAATCGCGGGCAAACCCTATGCCTCGCGCCTGTTGCTGGGCACGGGCAAGTACAAGGACTTCGCCGAGACGAGGGCCGCCGTTGAAGCGAGCGGCGCGCAGATCATCACAGTGGCGATCCGCCGCACGAACATCGGGCAGGACCCCAAGCAGCCGAGCTTGCTGGAGTTCATCCCGCCCTCCAAGTACACCCTGCTCCCCAACACGGCCGGGTGCTACACGGCGGACGACGCGGTGCGCACGCTGCGGCTCGCGCGCGAACTCCTCGACGGGCACGACCTCGTGAAGCTGGAAGTCCTGGGCGATCCGCAGTCGCTGTATCCGAACGTCGTCGATACGCTGGCCGCGGCGAAGACCCTGGTCAAGGAGGGCTTCAAGGTCATGGTCTACACCTCCGACGACCCGATCATCGCGAAACAGCTCGAAGAGATCGGCTGCGTCGCGGTCATGCCACTCGCCTCCCTCATCGGCTCGGGCATGGGCATACTCAATCCGTGGAACCTGCAGATCATCATCGAGAAGGCCAAGGTGCCCGTCCTGGTCGATGCCGGTGTCGGCACTGCCTCGGACGCCGCGATCGCGATGGAACTCGGCTGCGACGGCGTGCTGATGAATACGGCGGTTGCCGTGGCGAAGGACCCGGTGCTGATGGCCTCCGCAATGCGCAAGGCAGTCGAGGCTGGCCGTGAAGCGTTCCGCGCCGGGCGCATGCCGAAGAAGCTTTACTCGGCCGCGCCGAGCTCGCCGACGACCGGGCTCATCACGCCGAACCCAAAGTCCTAGCGGATTCGGCGTTCAAGGTTCAAGGTTCAAGGTTCAAGGTTCAAGGTTCAAGGTTCAAGGTTCAAGGTTCAAGGTTCAAGGTTCAAGGTTCAAG
>JAQBFV010000323.1:0-2568 GCA_032123035.1 Betaproteobacteria bacterium
CCACCTGCCCGGCCACAGTGTCGAGACTGCCTACGAAAAGGGCTGGTCGGCGCCGGGCAACGGCGAGTTACTCACGAAAGCGGAAGCGGCGTTCGACGTCCTGATCACCACGGACCGCAATCTGCGCCAGCAGCAGAACCTGGCCGACCGGCGGATCGCGATCCTTGTACTGCCCACAACCAGCTGGCGGCGCTTGCAGAAAATCGCTCCGGAGATCGCGGCGGCCATCGGCGCGCTGAATCCGGGGTAGTACCTTGAACTTCTGTATTGATCGGCAATATCGGGCGCCGATCCCGTTTTACTACTTACTCACGCCCAGTTCTCGACCTTCAATCCCTCGACGCGGCGAAAGTGCTTCTCGTTGTTCGTCACCAGTACCGCCCCGGCGCTGCGCGCGTGGGCCGCGATCATAAGGTCCATGTTGCCGATCGGCGTCCCCGCCGACTCCAGTTTCGCCCGGATGTCGGCGTAGTGCTGGGCGGCAGCGCGCGACCAGTCGAGCACCGTCAAACGGCGCAGGAAATCCGCAACCGTCGATGCCAGCGCGCGCGGCGAGCCCTTCGCCTTCACCCCATAGAGCAATTCGGCCTCGGACACCACGGAGAGGCACAACTGCCCGCTGTCCAGTTTCCCGAACCGCGACCGCACGGACTCTGGACGCTTGCGGATGATGTAGCTCGACGTGTCCGTGTCGAGCATGTAGCGTTTCACTTGAACAGCCTGCGCTTCTGCGGCGGCCGGTCGTTGCGGCGGCCGAGGAAACCCTGCGCGCCCTCCGGCTTCGCGTCGAAGAAGTCATCCCAGGACGCCGGCTTGGCCGAGAGCACGACCTTGTCGCCGACCTTGGACACGAATACTTCGTCGGCGCCTTCGAAGCGGAACTTTGCGGGCAGGCGCACGGCCTGGCTGCGGCCGTTGCGGAACAGTTTGGCGGTGGCGGGACGGTCCATGGGCAATCCTCCGGCGGGCAATACCGCAGTCTAGGCCGCCCGATGGTATATATCAAGGCATAGGCCTGACGGCCCGTCTCAGACGAACCGGTTCTGCAACGCGCTTTCCCCCCGCCACAGCCGCTCGAGGTTCTCCAACAGCAGGTCGATCACGTTGTCCTCATACTGCTGCGTCTCCCCCGCCGTGTGCGGCGTGATCAGCACGTTGGGCGCGCTCCACAGCGTGGATTCCGCCGCCAGCGGCTCCTGCCACACGCAGTCCAGCGCCGCGCCGGCAATGCCGCCCCGCCCGAGCGCCTCAACGAGCGCAGGCTCGTTCACCACCTTGCCGCGCGCGACATTCACCAAATACGCCGAGGGCTTCATCGCTGCGAGCGCCTTCGCGTCGATCAAATTCTCTGTGGCAGGCGTAAGCGGACAGGTCAGCGCAACAAAATCAGCCTCCGCCAGCACGCCAAGCAACCCCTCCTCCCCGACCACCCGGTCGGCCGCGCCCGCTCCCTTGGACACATCGCGCCGGGTACCGATGACGTTCATGTCGAACGCCTTGGCGAGCTGAGCCAAACGCGCGCCGATACGCCCCAGCCCCACGATCACCAACGTCTTCCCCCCAAGCTCATCCTCGCGCCGCGCGATCTCGCCGATCATGCCGCGCCACTTCATCGCCGCCTGGTTGTCGCGCGCCTCGGGAATCTTCCTCGCCAAAGCCAAAATCAGCGCGATGGCGTGCTCGGCGACCGCGCGCTCGTTGGCACCCTGCGCGCTGGCGACCCGAATGCCGGCGCCGCCCAGGGCGTCGCGCGAGTACTGGTCGGTGCCCGCGCTGATCGACTGGATCAAGGCGAGCCTCGGCGCCACGGGAATCAACTCGTTCTTCCACAGGCCCGAGCACAGCAAGACATCCACCTCCGCGATGCGTGCGTTGAGTTCGTCCGCACTGCGCACCTCGAACCAGTTGAGTCCGGTATTGCGCAGCGCAAAGCGCTCACCCATGCGGTAGGCGACGTGCGCGAAGCAGATATTGAGTTTGTCCCTGGCGGGAAGCGGGCGTGGATTCATGTCCGGCTCATTTCAGCGTTCGGGTGAGAAACGGCAGGCTGACATCCATCCGGTAGTCGACGTCGGAGTGGTCGCCATCGAATTCCTCGTAGCGGTGGCGGATGCCGGCTTGCGCAAGGCGCGCCGACAAAATGCGCGAGCCGTAGTGGATCTGGTACTGATCGCGCCAGCCGCAGTCGATGTAGATGCCGCGCAATGACTTCAGGTTGGCCCGGCTCTTCGCAACCAGATTGATCGGATCGTGGCGCCGCCAATTCCTCCAGCGCGCCTCGATCAACGCCCCCGACTCCGCATTGAACGGAATCCGAAAACCGAGCGGCGCGCGCGGATCGGGATCGTAGGTGGCCGCCATGCACAGATTCATGACGCAGTGGACCTCGCGCCCCGAAAGCTTGTCCTTCTTCCACAGCTGCGCAAGAAAACGCTTGATGCGCCCGTCATCCAGGCCCTTGTCCAATCCTTTACGCCTCGCCTCGCGCCGCGCGTCGTAGACGCCGGCCTTGCGCTTCGGCAGCCGGTACTTCGCGAGCTCGTTCAGCGTATTCGGCCAGTCGTTCGC
>JAQBFV010000324.1:0-12113 GCA_032123035.1 Betaproteobacteria bacterium
ATCATCCTCGGGCTGCTCATCTCGACACACCACCTGTTCGGCACCCCGTGGATGCCGCCGATAGTCTATCGGCCGATCTGGGAGGATCCGCTCTACAATCTTTCCATGCTCATCTGGCCGGCGGTGGCCACCGGCTACCGCTACTCGGCGGTCGCAACCCGCATGACGCGCTCGGCGCTGCTCGAGGTATTGCGCGAGGACTATGTGCGCACCGCGCGCGCCAAGGGCCTGTGGGAAAAACTCATCATCCGGCGCCACGCCCTCAAGAACGCAATGCTGCCAGTGATCACCGTAATCGGCATCGAGTTCGCTTTCCTCATGGGCGGGCTGGTGGTGACCGAGCAGGTCTTCAACCTGAACGGGCTCGGCAAACTGTTCGTCGAGTCGGTGATCAACAACGACTACAACATGACCCAGTCCCTGGTGATGCTCGTGGTGATGGTATTTATTTTTGTGAACTTCGTGGTGGACATCTGCTACGCCTGGCTCGACCCGCGTATCCGGTATAGCTGAGGGCCAACTTATGAAACTGAGTGCAGCTGCTGTAGGTAGTGTCGAATTCGAAACCGAACTCGCGGCGGCAAGACCACCCCTCTTCAAGGCATTGGGCAAGTGGGTACGCAACCAGCCGCTCGGGGCCGTGAGCGGCGTCGGCGTATTTATCACGATTCTCATTGCGGTCTTCGCGGGGCAACTCGCACCGTTCGACCCGGTGGAAGCCCACTACGAGGCCATGACGGCGGCACCGAGCGCCGAGTACTGGCTGGGTACCGACCAGTTCGGACGCGATCTTCTATCGCGCATCATCTGGGGCGCACGCACTGCGCTGTTCATCGGTTTCACTTCCGCGATCCTGGGGGCCACATTGGGCCTGGTGCTTGGCGTGACCAGCGCCTATTTCGGCGGTTTGTTCGACCTCCTGTTTCAGCGTGTGATGGACGTGTTTCTCGCGTTCCCGCTCATCATCATGGCGCTCGCCGTGGTCGCGATTTTCGGCACGGGGCCGGAAAATGTAATCATCGCGATTACCATCCCATTTATCCCGCGCTGCGCCCGCGTAGTGCGATCCAGTGCGCTGACGATTCGCGAGATGCCCTATGTGGACGCTGCTCGCGCCCTGGGCTATAGCCACACGCGCATCATTCTGCGGCACATGGCGCCGAACTGCATGGCACCCTACCTCATCATGCTGACCACGTTTCTCGGCCAGGCGATCCTGCTGGAGGCTTCGCTGTCCTACCTCGGCCTGGGCGTGCAGGAGCCCATCGCGGCGTGGGGCCTGATGCTCCAGGGCGGCGCGGAAGAGTACGCCGAGAGCGCGCCCTGGATCGCGATCTTTCCGGGGCTGGCCATCACGCTGGCGGTGTTTGCCTTCAACCTTTTTGGTGATTCCGTCCGCGACACCCTGGACCCGAAACTGCGCGCCCGGTAGCCGCTTGCCAGCCGCGGCGTCCGAATCAGAACTTTCGGCGCACGACTAACGGCACATACGGGTTGCCCGCAGGACGATAGGGCGACCCGGCACGCAAGCCACAGGACCTTCGAAGCCTTGTCCGGCGTGGCATCGGTGCTCCGGGGCACGCGCCCGGGAGTGCGTTATCTCCACCAAGCCTTGCTCGATTTTCTGAACGCCGCGTAGACCTGCTCGTTGCCTGTGACCGCGCCGCAAAGCCCCTGGCTGCTCGAAGTCGAATCCCTTCATGTTCACTTCGTGACCACGCGCGGCGTGGTGCGCGCAGTTGAAGGCATCACTTACCGGGTAAAGCCCGGCGAGGTAGCGGCGCTCGTGGGCGAATCGGGCTGCGGCAAGTCGGTATCTTCGCTCGCCATCATGCGGCTCCTTGCGAGGCCCGCCGGGCGCGTGGTCGCCGGGAGGGTTCTCTTCCAGGGCCGCAACCTGCTCGATCTCACGGAAGACGAGATGCGCAAGATTCGCGGGCGCGACATCGCGATGATCTTCCAGGAGCCGATGACGTCGTTGAACCCGGTGCTGACGATCGGCTTCCAGATCATGGAGCCGCTCCTCATCCATCTAGGCATGACGCCAGAGCAGGCCCAGGCGCGCGCCATGGAGCTGCTGAAGCTGGTGGGAATATCCGACCCGGAGCGCCGGCTCGAGCAGTATCCGCATCAGTTCTCGGGCGGCATGCGCCAACGAGTGATGATCGCCATTGCGCTGGCCTGCAATCCCAAGCTCATCATCGCGGATGAGCCGACGACCGCGCTCGACGTGACGATCCAGGCGCAGATCCTCCAACTCATGAAGGATCTTTCGCGTGACCTCGGCATCGCGCTCGTCGTCATCACGCACAACCTGGGCATCGTGGCGCGCTACGCTGACCGCGTGAACGTCATGTACGCGGCGCGCCTGGCCGAGCAGGGCAGCGCGGCGGACGTGTTCGCACAGCCCCTGCACCCCTATACCGCGGGACTGCTACGCTCGGTGCCGCGCCTGGACCAGCCGCGCGGCCGGAAGCTCGAGACGATCGAAGGCCTGCCGCCCAATCTGCTCGATCCGCCGCCGGGCTGCCGCTTCGCGCCGCGCTGCGCGGCGAAAATCGACCGGTGCGAGCGGGAAGTTCCACCGCTGGCGGAGGTCGCAACCCATCGCCATTCCGCGTGCTTTCGTGCCAAAGAGATGGCGCAGATCGGACCCGCGGGGCTGGGCCTGCAGAGCGCTTCGGCCGAGACGGCCGTGCTGAAGAAACTCGACAAGGAGCGGCCGCTTCTGCAGGCGCGCGAGCTTTGCACCTATTTCGATGTCTCGACGGGCCTGAAGCTCCTCAAGCACACTCATCTTGAGGTGCGTGCGGTGGACGGCTTGTCGTTCCAGGTATTTCGCGGTGAGACCGTGGGCCTGGTGGGCGAGTCGGGGTGCGGCAAGACCACTGTCGGCCGCACGCTGCTCCGGCTCGAGCAGTCCACTGCAGGCGAGATCGTATTTGACGGCGTGGACGTCACCCACATCCAGGGGCAGGCGCTCAAGGACTATCGCCGCAAGATCCAGGTGATCTTCCAGGATCCCTACAGCTCGCTCAATCCGCGCATGAAGGTGGGCGAGATCATCGCCGAGCCCATGCTGGTCTTCGATCTCGTGCCCGACCGCGAAGCGGCACGCGCAAGCGTGTCCGAGCTGCTGACCCAGGTCGGGCTGTTCGACTACATGGCGGAGCGTTTTCCGCACGAACTCTCGGGCGGGCAGCGCCAGCGCGTGGGCATAGCGCGCGCACTCGCGATGCAGCCCTCGTTCATCGTCTGCGACGAACCGGTGTCAGCGCTCGACGTGTCGATCCAGGCGCAGATCATCAACCTGCTGGAGGACCTGCAGCAGAAGTTCGGGCTCACGTTTCTCTTCATTGCGCACGATCTCGCGGTCGTGCGCCACATCTCGGATCGCGTGATCGTGATGTATCTCGGCAAGGTGATGGAAATCGCGGACCGCGACTCGTTGTACGCCGATCCGCTGCATCCGTATACGCGTGCGCTACTAGACGCGGTGCCGATTCCTGATCCGGAGCTCGAGGCCCGCCGCGAGCATCGGGTGCTGGGCGGAGAGGTGCCGAGCCCGCTCAATCCTCCACGCGGTTGCGTGTTTCACACACGCTGCCCCATGGCGAGTGAAGAGTGTGAGAGGGTGATCCCCGAGCTGCGGGAAGTTCACCCGCGGCGTTTTGTGGCTTGCATTAAGGTCTAAAAGCCGTGAAACGTGAAACGTGAATCGGACTGCGCGCAGAACCCAGAAATAGCCGCAGATAAACGCCCAAAATCCGTGAATCGTGAATCGTGAATCGTGAATCGTCAGCCGTCAGGCATCAGCCGTCAGACCTCTCTTGCATAACGGCGGACCTTCGCCTCATCCACGTCAGCCCCGATGCCGGGCCCGGCGGTGAGCGCGACGTGGCCGCCGGAGAGATCGAGCGGCCGCTTGATGAGGTCGTCGGTCAGGAAAGTGCTGGTCAGGCTCACACCCCAGTCGAGCGTGGGTATCGCAGCCGCAATGTGCGTCATCGCCGAGGAGGCGATGCCGGTTTCGGCCATCTTACAGGCCAGGTTTACCTTCATGCCGAGCCGCTCGCAGAGTTGCCCGGCCTCGATCACCGCTTGCATGCCGCCGAGTTTAATGGTCTTGAGGCTGCCGCCGGCGATGCCCACGTCGTGGTGGCGCTTGAGATCCTCCATAGAATGCAGGCCCTCGTCGGCGCCGATCGGAATTCTGGTCGCCTTTGCGACGCGCCCGATGCCGTCGAGATCACCCACTGGCACCGGCTGCTCAAAAAAAGCGAGGGGCGTGTCGCCGAGCGCGCGCACGTAGGCGATCGCCTGGTCCACATTCCAACCCTGGTTCGCATCGGAGCAAACGAGCAGCTCGCCATTGCCCAGCGCCTTGCATACTTCGCGGGTGCGTTCCGCATCATCGAGCGGGTCGCCGATGCCGACCTTGACCTTGAATGCAATGTAGCCCTCCGCCTTGGCCCTGAGCGCTTCCTCGACATCAGCGGCTGTTCCCTTCCCGCTGCCGATCAGGCGCAATAGCGGTGCTCGCTCGCGCCGCTTGCCGCCCAGCAACTCCCAGGCGGGCTTGCCGGTTGTTTTGCCAAGTGCGTCGTGCAGCGCCACTTCGATCGCCGACTTGGCGCCGTCGTTGCCGTAGAGATAGCGATCGGAGCGCTCCATGACAGCAGCAATGTCGTCGCCATCGATGCCCTCGAGGTGCGGCGTCAGGTGTCGCACGGCCGCGACCATGCCCTGGAGCGTCTCGCCGGTCATCGAGGGTGCGGAGCCCGCCTCGCCCCAGCCCACGACGCCTTCCGCGGTCTCGAGGCGCACCAGAACGTTGTTGGCGGCGCGCACTTCCTCGAACGACATCTTGATGGTCTTGACCACCGGGATGCTGATTCCGATGGCCTCGATTGTCTTGATCCTCATTTTGGCCTCCTGTGGAACCCGAATGGTGGACCACGTTGCAGGGCCGACGCAAGCCGGTGACTATTAACCACGGAATCACACGACAGGTCCGTGAAACGCGAACCGAAAAACCCTTTACCGCGGATACACACGTAAGCGATTTAAATTCAAGATTTTATTGGTTCTAATTCCATGTGCTTCCGTGGCTGAGATGTTCTGGTCCTAACCTGATATGGTGTGCTTCCGTGGCCTCCCAACTTTAAAAACATTAACCACGGAACCACACGGAAGCACACGGAAATTGTTGTTCCACTCCGGCGCAGTTCCCCGTTCGGGTCTTCGTTCGTGTAATTCCGTGCGATTCCGTGGCGGTGTTTTTTTGAGATAACTACTGGAGCCTCGATTGCTAAATCACGCGCGGCCTGCACTTAGAGACAGAACAAGGCCTTCCCGGTGAAAATGAGTAATGACGGTGCGACGCCAGGCTGGCGTCTCGGCATGCGCGAGGCTTTCGGCGTGCCTGCGGCGGTGGTCGGGCCGGCCTACATCGGCTACGGGTCGCTCGCGGAGGAGTACGGCTTGTCGATCGCGCACAGCGTGTTCGCGACCGTGACCATCTGGGCGTTGCCCGGGCAGTTGATCCTGATCGAGATGCATGCGATCGGCGCCGCGGCAATCGCGATCGTGCTCGCCTCGATGCTCTCCGGTGCGCGGTTCCTGCCGATGAGCCTGTCGCTACTGCCGCTCATTCGCGATCCGCGCCACGGCAAAGCGACGGTTTATTTGGCCGCGCAGTTGCTCTCCATGACCGGGTGGGCCATGGCAATGCGCCGCTGTCCCGACCTGCGCACCGAGGACCGTATTCCGTACCTGATCGGCTTCCAGTTGACGTGCATCGCGGTGGCCACGGCGTGTGCCGTCTCCGGACACCTCCTGACCAGCGCATTGCCGCCGTTGGTGCGGCTGGGCCTGGTGTTCCTGGCGCCCGCCTACTTCCTCGTGATCCTCGCCGGCGAATTGCGCACCCGCGTCGCTGCCATCGCGGTGTCGTGTGGCGCGGTCGCCGGGCCGCTCCTGTACGTCGTCAATCCGCGGTGGAGCGTAATTGCGGCGGGTGTGATCGGGGGCACGGTGGCGTACCTGATTCAGAGGAGATATGGAAGACGCGTTTGAGCTCTGGTCAGTGACGGCTGCCTGCGCCGTAGGCCATTACTTTTGGCGGGGCCTCGGTGTGCCGCTGTCGGGGCGAGTTACCGTGAACAGCGAGCCGTTCAACTGGGTCACGTGCGTCGCCTACGCCATGATCGCAGGGCTCGTCATGCGGATCATGATCTTTCCCGCCGGGATGTTGGCGGAAAGTGAGCTCGTCGATCGTCTCGCGGCCTGCGTGCTGGCGCTGGCCGCGTTCTATGCCTGGCGGCGAAACCTGTTCGTGGGCGTATCCGCTGGCGTCGTGGTGCTGACGCTCGCGAGTTGGGCGCGGACGTTGGGTTAGAATGCCCCAACACCCGTGAAACGTGAAACGTGAAACGTGAATCGAGCCCGTGTTCGCTTGTTCCGCCTATTTGCGCGCTGCTCTTTTTTTCTTCGATCGACGAGTAAGGTCCTGCCGATCACGGATCATGCGGCGTCCAGCGACGGCGACAATTCCGTTTTTTGAGACAGGCTCTAGTTCCAGGTATGGCGGCCATGACTCCCTGCATTCTCGTTGATCGAAGAGGCCCAATTGCGACGGTGACGTTGAGCAATCCGGAGAAGCTCAACGCCATTACGGTGGCGATGTGGCAGGAGTTCGCGCGCTTGATGAACGATCTGTCGGCGGCAGAAGACCTCCGCTGCATTGTGCTGCGCGGCGCGGGCGAGAAGTCCTTCGCTGCGGGCGCCGACATCGAGGAATTCGCGCGCGCGCGCGACAATGTCGAGCAGGGCAAGCGCTACCACCGCCAGGACGTATTCGGGGCGCTCAAAGCGGTTGACGAGTGCCGTCATCCCACGGTGGCGATGATTCACGGGCCCTGCGTGGGCGGCGGGCTAGAGATCGCCTGCATGTGCGACATCCGGATCGCCGGCGCCTCGGGGCGGTTCGGCGTGCCGATCAACCGCCTGGGTTTTGCCATTGCCTACGACGAGCTGGCGGCGCTCCTGCCGCTCGTGGGGCGCGCGGTGGCGCTGGAGATCCTCGTCGAAGGCCGGGTCTGGGGCGCGCAGGAGGCCTACGAAAAGGGGCTGGTGAACCGCGTGGTGCCGGATGAGCGGTTGGCCGCAGAAGTCGATGCCACGGTCCGGCGCATTGCGGAGGGTGCGCCGCTGGTGAACCGCCTGCACAAGAAGATGGTCCGGCGGCTCGCGCCGCTGTCGGTGCCGCTTACGGAAGCGGAGATCGAGGAGAACTTCGCGTATTTCAATACCGAAGATTACCGCATCGGCTACGATGCCTTCTTGAACAAAAAGAAGCCGAAGTTTATTGGAAAATGAGCGCCATCGCGGCTGCACGCACTGAGGCGTGAGCGGTGAGCCGTGAGCCGTAGGTGAAAGAACCTCTAGCGCCGATCGCGTCTCCAATCTTACCGCTTACCGCTTACCGTTTACCGTTTACCGTTCACAGAGGTAAGGAATGCCGGGACCGTTGTCTCATATTCGAGTGCTGGATCTTTCCCGCGTGCTCGCCGGGCCATGGGCCGGGCAGAACCTTGCGGATCTCGGTGCTGAAGTGATCAAGGTCGAGCGCCCGAAGAGCGGCGACGATTCGCGCGCCTTCGGACCGCCCTGGCTCAAGGACGGCGCCGGCAAGGACACGCGGGAGTCGGCGTATTTCGCCTCCGCCAATCGCGGCAAGAAATCGGTGACGGTAAACCTGTCCAAACCCGGCGGACAGGACCTCGTGCGCGAGCTTGCCGCCAAGAGCGACGTTTTGCTGGAGAACTACAAGTACGGCGATCTCGCACGCTACGGGCTCGGCTACGAGGATCTCAGAAAGATCAATCCGCGGCTCATCTACTGCTCGGTAACGGGCTTCGGCCAGACCGGGCCGTACCGCGAGCGTCCCGGCTACGACTTCATGATCCAGGGCATGGGCGGTCTCATGAGCATCACTGGCGAGCGCGACGATCTGCCCGGCGGCGGGCCGCAGCGCGTGGGCGTGCCGATCGTCGACATCATGACGGGAATGTACGCCACCATCGCTGTTTGTGCGGCGCTCGCCAATAGCGAGCGCACCGGCAAAGGCCAGCATCTCGACCTCGCGCTGCTCGACACGCAGGTCGCATTCCTCGCGAACCAGGGCATGAATTACCTGGCGACGGGGGACGCGCCCGGGCGCCTCGGCAATGCCCACCCCAACATCGTGCCGTATCAGACCTTCAAGACGAAGGACGGCGACATCATCCTCGCCTGCGGTAACGACAATCTCTTCAACAAGTTCTGCGAGGTGGCCGATTGCAAGCACCTCGTACAGGACGCGCGCTTCGTCACCAACGGCAAGCGTGTCGAGAATCGCGCTGCACTGGAGCCACTGCTGCAGGAGATCTTCTCGCGGCGAACCACTCGCGAATGGGTCGAGGCGCTGGATGCGGCAGGGGTACCCAATGGCCCGATCAACAACCTGAAGCAGGTGTTCGAAGAGCCGCAGGTCGTCGCACGCGGGATGAAAATCGAGCTCGCGCACCCAAGCGCGGGCAAGGTTCCGCTCAGCGCGAGCCCGATGCGCTTCTCGGAGACGCCGCTCGAGTTCAAGCTTCCGCCGCCCACGCTGGGGCAGCATACCGGCGAGGTGCTGCAGAGCGTGCTCGGCCTGGACGATGCCGCCATCGGTCGGTTGAGGGACGAAGGCATCATTTGAAAACCGCTTGTGACTAGGTGCTTACGAAAGGAATCGTCGGCGCTGCTTTGTTTCATAACCGAACAACTTAGTTACTTAGTCACCTAGTTACTTAGTCACTAGACTCGGTCGCCGGCTAGAAAAAGCGGATCAGCATGTTGGTCGCGAGCACATAGAGCAGGATCGCGAACACGCGCTTCAACGTCTTGCCCGGGGTGCGGTGCGCGACGCTGGCGCCGACCGGCGCCATCAGCATGCTCGCTATGACGATCCAGCCCAGCGCCGGCAGGTAGACGAAGCCGATGCTCCACTCGGGCAGGTCTGGGCGTCCGATGCCTGACACGATGTAGCCGGTCGTTCCCGCAAGCGCGAGCGGCCAGCCTACCGCCGCGGCCGTGCCGATTGCGTGGTGCACGGTCAGCCCGCGCCGGACGAGATAGGGCACCACCAGCGCCGCGCCGCCGGTCGCCGTTAGACTCGAGATCACCCCGATGCCGCCGCCCGCGCTCGAAAGACCCAGCGTGCCGGGCATGTCGCGCGGACTCGCCGGTTTCCGGTCGATGAGCATCAGCGTAGCGAGGTAGTAGATGAGCACCGTGAAAGCGATGCTCAGAATTCGGGCGTCGAGATAGCCCGCGAGCAGCGCACCCCCGAAAGTCCCCGCGAGCACGCCGGCCACCATGCCGCCGAGAATGCGCCAGTGGACCGCCCCGTGCCGGTGGTGGCTGCGCACGCTCGAGGCGGAAGTGAACAGCATCGTTGCGATGCAGGTGCCGAGCGCGAGATGCACGACATTGGCGACGGCAAAGTGCTTGGCGGCGAAGATCAGGGCCAGAACCGGCACCAGCGCCGAGCCGCCGCCGATGCCGAGAAGGCCACTGAAGAACCCGACGAAAGCCCCGAGAGCCAGATAAACCCACCACCAGTCAGTCACCCGCGGATGTTAACCCGGACCAGGACAGGATGAGTCCAATTCGTGAATGGTGAATGGACAAGTGCGCCAGAGAGGATATCGATTTACTATTCACTGATCATGTGGTCTTTATAAGGGTTGCTGCCGGCAGGGCTTTTGACGTGGTAAGGTCGAGCACCGAGCGTCGCGCCGTCCACGATGCGACACTCAGGAACCAGGGAATCACACGGAAGGGCCGTGGATCGTGAATGGTAAGGAAACAGTATGAGCACAGCAAATCAGGCGGATCTACTCGTTCGAAACATAGACTGGCTGATCACGGTCGACCCCACCCGCCGTGTTGTCCGCGACGCGGCGATCGCCGTGAAGGGCGGCAAGTTCGCGGCAATCGGCAAGACCGCCGCAATCGAGAAGGCATGGCGCGCGGATCATGTCGTCGACGGCAGAGGCACGGTGGGGATGCCCGGAATGGTGGACAACCACCTGCATTCCTCGTTCCAGCTTGCGCGCGGCCTTGCCGACGAGTCAAACGCGCAGGCCTTCCTGTTCGAGCACATGTATCCCTACGAGGCGGTGATGGAGGAGGAGGACGTTCACACCAGCGTCACGCTCGCAGCGATCGAGATGCTGCGTCACGGCGTCACCTGCTACATCGAGCCCGGGAACTATTATCCCGATGCCACGGTGAAGGCCGTCATGGGCGCCGGCATGCGGATGGTGCTCGCCGTGAGCTGTTTCGATCAGAACAAGGCGGTCACCGGACTCATGCCTGCGAGGATGATCGAGGACACCGCGCGTTGCATCGCCAAGACGGAAGAGGTCTTTGAAAAATACCCCGGCAAGCACAAGGACCGGCTCACGGTCAGCGCATCGTTCCGCGGCATGAACAACAGCACGGACGAACTGATACTAGGCTTGAAGACGATCGCGCAGCGGCACCAGGCGATCCTGCAGACTCATGCCTGCTACTCTTACTTCACGCACGACGCTAGCGTCGTCCAGCATGCAAAACCTGAGATCGAGCGCCTGGAATCGCTCGGGGTGCTGGACGAGCACATGCTCCTCCTGCATGGAGGCTGGCTCGAGCCGCAGGAAATCGAGATTCTCGTGCGGCGCAAGCCCACGATCGTATGCTGCCCGTCGTCCTCTCTGCACAACGGCTACGGCAATCTCGCCGTCGGCAAGCATCCCGAGTTGATGGCGCTGGGCGTGAATGTAAGCCTTGGCACGGATCATGCGAGCTCGGGCACCGTCGACATGGTGCAGGAGATGCGTTACTGCGTTTGCGCCTACAAGGAGATCCGCCTCAACCCGCGCTTCATGCCGCCCGAGCAGGCGATCGAGATGGCGACCATCAATGGCGCGCGTGGCGCCGGCCTCGCGGATCGTATCGGCTCGGTCGAGGTGGGCAAGGAGGCCGATTTCGTGCTGTTCGACGCCACGGTCTCGGAGTGGCAGCCGCTGTACAACCCGGTGTCGAACCTCGTCTACAGCGCGACCGGCAACACGGTGAAACACGTGTTCGTGGGCGGCGAGCAGGTGGTCCGGGACGGCCGCCTCGTGCGCATCAACCAGGACGAAGTCATGCGCGAGGTGGTCAAGGCCGGCAGCCGCATCACCGGGCGATTGAATATGAGCAAGGTCTTGAAACTGCGGTGGCCAGTGGAATGACGCGGACGCGCATCGGAGGCGAAAGAGATGAAAGTGAGAATCGACCCTAAGCGCACGGCCGTGCTCGTGCTCGACGTACAGAACGACCTCGTGAAGGCTACACCGCGCGTCAAGGAAAACCGCGTCCTCGAAAACATCGCGGTCGTCATCGGCACCGCGCGGCGCAAGAAAATGCCGGTGATCCACATCACCGCCTCGGTGCGCGGCGATTTCCTCGACATCCCTCGCGACAATCCGCTGTGGGACGGGCTGCGCAAGTCGCGCCAGCTCATCTTCGGCACGAAAGGCGCCGCGATTCACCCGAAGGTGCGGCCGCTAAAGCGCGAGCTGGTGCTCAACAAAACATGCGTGGACCCGTTTCTGACGACCAATCTCGGGCAGGCGCTGCAGAACCACGACGTGAACACGGTGATTCTCACCGGCCTGTGGACCAACTGGGTCGTCGAGGCCACCGCGCGCCACGCGAGCGACATGGGCTACCGCGTCTACATCCCGCGCCAGTGCGTGGCGAGCAACACCTTCGAGAATCACGATTTCGCGATCAATCGCATCCTGCCGACGATCTGCTATGTCGTGAACGTGAAGGACGTTTTGGCTGCCATGCGGTCCTGACGCAACGACGGATCGCCACTAGAGCGGGAAGGATGCCGCGCGACGTTGCGAATAATGGTGATGGAAAATGGTGATGAGAAGTGGTGATGAATGATGGTGATGAAACACGGCCGGCACCCATCACCAGTAATCATCACCAGTACTCATCACCAACACCTCATCACCAGTTGGGCCTCGTCAGAGGCGCAACAGACG
>JAQBFV010000325.1:0-7497 GCA_032123035.1 Betaproteobacteria bacterium
CTGTGTTCTCTGTGTTCTCTGTGTTCTCTGTGGCTGATTTGGGTTCTACTGTATTATTAGTCGGCTATGAAAACCACTTTCCTGGATTTTGAGCAGCCCGTCGCTGAGCTCGAGGCCAAGATCGACGAGTTGCGCTACGCACAGGACGATTCGGCGCTCGATATCTCCGAGGATATCGCGCGCCTGCAAAAGAAGAGCCAGGCGCTCACCAAGGAAATTTACGGCAAGCTCACCGCCTGGCAGATCGCGCAGGTAGCGCGCCACCCGCAACGGCCCTACACGCTGGACTATATCGCCGGGCTGTTCACGGGTTTCGAGGAGCTGCATGGCGATCGCAGCTTTGCTGATGACCCGGCGATCGTGGGCGGGCTCGCCCGGCTGAACGGCGAGCCGTGCATGGTGATCGGGCAACAGAAAGGGCGTGATACCAAGGATAAGATCTTTCGCAACTTCGGCATGCCAAAGCCCGAAGGCTATCGCAAGGCAATGCGACTGATGAAGCTTGCGGAGCAATTCGGCATCCCGGTGTTCACCTTCATCGACACGCCGGGCGCCTACCCAGGCGTTGGCGCCGAGGAGCGCGGGCAGTCCGAGGCGATTGGCCGCAATCTCTACGCCATGACCGGGTTGCAGACCCCGATCATCTGCACGGTCATCGGGGAAGGCGGTTCGGGAGGCGCGCTCGCCATCGCGGTGGGGGACGCGCTGCTCATGCTGCAGTACGCCACGTATTCGGTCATCTCGCCAGAAGGCTGCGCGTCGATCCTGTGGAAGAGTGCCGATTACGCAGAGGCGGCGGCGGAAACGCTTGGTATCACGTCGACCCGGCTCAAAGCGCTGGGCCTGGTGGACAAGGTCGTCAACGAGCCGCTCGGCGGTGCGCATCGCGACTACGAAGCGATAATGCAGAACCTCAAGAAGGCGCTGCAGGATACCTGGCGGCAGCTCAAGAACATTCCCCTCGACGAGCTGCTCGAGCGGCGCTTCGACCGTCTCGTCGAATATGGCAGATACAAGGAAGTCGAGGAGAAATAGCTCACGTCCCCCGGACCTCGCTGCCCGCGTCGCGTCGCGGCTGGCGACGGTCGTTCGACCGGCCGATCGTCTTTTGGCCGGCGTGAGCGGTGGCGTCGATTCGGTCGTCTTGCTCGATTGCCTGCGGCGCGTGTCTCGCAAGTTGCGCGTCCGGGTGGCAGTGCTGCATGTCAATCACAAGCTGAGTCCCGATGCCGGGCGGTGGGATGCTTTTTGCCGGCGTCTTTGCCGGACGCAAGGCATTCCCTACTCGAGCGTCACGGTGAAGATTGCCCGCGGCGGAAATCTGGAAGCGGTGGCACGCGCTGCGCGTTACGCAGTGTTTGACCGGCAGCGGGCCGATTACATCGTGCTTGCCCAGCATCGGGACGATCAGGTCGAGACGCTGTTGCTGCAGTTGTTGCGCGGTGCGGGCGTCAAGGGGCTCGCAGCCATGCCGCTGCTTCGCAAGGCAGCAGGCGGAAGGCGGAAGGCGGAAGTGAAGCGCGGGAAAACAGATCCCCCCTCGATTCTCCGGCCTTTGCTGGACGTGACGCGAGCCGAGATCCTCGAACACGCCAGGAAGCGGCGTCTGGAATGGATCGAGGACGAAAGCAACGCCAGCGTCGACTTTCGCCGAAACTTCCTGCGCCACGAGGTGCTGCCGGTGATCGCCCGGCGCTTTGCGTCGTATCGCACGACTGTGGCGCGGAGCGCGCGCCATCTGGCCGAGGCCGGTGAGCTGCTGGATGAGCTGGCCGCACAGGATGCAACCGGCTTATTCGATGGCGTAACGCTCGCGGTTGCCGCATTGCGTCGTCTGTCCAGCGCTCGCGCCCGCAACCTGCTGCGTTTTTTCCTGGCGCGCCGCGGCGTGGTCATGCCTAACGTCGAACGCCTGGAGGAAGCGCTGCGGCAGGCCCTCACCGCGCGGCAGGATGCCCGCGTCGCCGTTGCGCTGGATAACAGCGTGCTTCGGCGCTACGCGGGCCGTCTGCACGTGGTCCCTGTCAGCCGACCGTTGTCCCGCGGGGTTGTGCGACGCTGGCACGGAGAGCTTGAAATCGAGCTGCCCGAGTTCGGCGGCGTGCTAGTCCTTCGGCGCACTCGCGATGACGGTATCAGCCTGGCGCGGCTGCGAGCGCAGACGGTGACGATTCGCTCGCGACAAGGTGGAGAGCGGCTCCAGCCGGACCCGGGCCGGCCACGCCGCAGCCTCAAGAACCTGTTGCAGGAAGCGCATGTCGCACCGTGGCAGCGCGATCGCTTGCCCCTGATCTATTGCGGCAATGCTCTGGTCTGGGTGCCTGAAGTCGGGGTGGATAGTGCCTTCCAGGCGCGGCCTGACGAAGCGGCGCTGCGCCCCGAATGGAAGGGCGCGGCGTAACACCGCGCCCGCCGGGCCACACCGGCGGCCGCATGGAAGCCCACCAGCGGGGACGCCTCCTCCTCGAGCCGCGTGCCTGAAAACCGCCGGATCGGAGGTCGTTCCGACGCCGAATTTGGCGTGAAATCTCTTTATTTCAAAGCCTTACCGTGTTATCCTTCGCGCTCGATCTGAAGAGAACAATCGACCAGGGGAGCTTCATGGCAGTGGAACGCACGTTGTCCATCATCAAGCCGGATGCCGTCGCGAAGAATGTCATTGGCAGCATTGACAGCCGATTCGAGCAAGCTGGCCTCAAAATCGTCGCCGCGCGAATGAAATGGTTGCCGCGCGCCGAGGCCGAGGGATTCTACGGGGTGCACAAAGAACGGCCATTTTTCAAGGATCTGGTGGATTTCATGACATCGGGACCGGTGATGATCCAGGTGCTGGAAGGAGACGACGCGATTCAGAAAAATCGCGATCTCATGGGCGCGACCGACCCTCGGAAAGCCGCGAAGGGCACTATCCGCGCCGATTTTGCTCAAAGCATAGATGCCAACGCGGTGCACGGCTCTGACTCGCCTGAGACGGCGGCAACCGAAATCGCGTATTTTTTCCCCCCACAGGAAATCCATTCGCGCTGAAGGCGACGCGGTGATGACGGTGAATCTGCTCGGGCTCGATCAGGAAGGACTGAAGGCCTTCTGCGCTGACCTGGGCGAGAAGCCGTATCGCGCCCGGCAATTGCTACGCTGGATTCATCAGGTCGGCGTCGACGATTTCGCCGCCATGACCGATGTGTCAAAGGCGCTGCGCACCCGCCTGCAGGATTGCGCGCGCATTGTCGCGCCCCGCGTGATACACGACACGACGGCCGGTGATGACACGCGCAAGTGGCTGCTCGACGTGGGCACGGGCAATGCCATAGAGACCGTCTTCATCCCGGAGGAAAACCGCGGCACGTTGTGCATATCGTCGCAGGCGGGGTGCGCGCTCGAGTGCTCGTTCTGCTCCACGGGCGCGCAGGGTTTCAATCGCAATCTGACGACCGAGGAGATCATCGGCCAGCTATGGTGGGCGAACCGGTGCCTGGGCCGCGGCGTCTCGGCCGATCGTCCCATCAGCAACGTCGTGATGATGGGCATGGGAGAGCCGCTTGCGAATTTCGATAACGTGGTGGCGGCGCTGCAAATCATGCTCGACGACTTGGGCTACGGCCTCTCCCGACGGCGGGTGACGGTTTCGACGGCGGGGTTGGTGCCGGGCATCGATCGGCTGCGGGACGCGTGCCCGGTAGCGCTCGCGGTTTCGCTGCATGCGCCCAACGACGGGCTGCGCGATCGCCTGGTGCCGATCAATCGCAAGTATCCGATCAAGGAGCTGCTGGCTGCGTGCGTGCGCTACATCGACAAGGCGCCGCGTAAGTACATCATGTTTGAGTACGTCATGCTGGGCGGTGTAAACGACAGCGTGGGCCAGGCACGCGAGCTCGCGGCGCTGGTTAAGGACGTGCCTTGCAAGCTCAACCTGATCCCATTTAATCCTTTTCCAGGCTCACGCTACGTGCGTTCTGCGCCCGACGTCATTGGCCGCTTTCGCGACGTCCTGCTGCAGGCGGGGCTGGTCGCCACGATCCGCAGGACACGCGGTGATGATATCGAGGCAGCCTGCGGACAGCTGGCAGGGCAGGTCCAGGACCGGACGAAGCGCCGGCAACGCCGCGACGAGGAGGAACTGACGCGATGACCGTGAAGTCGCTCGCGCCCGCGCTCGGCCTGGTATGCGCGCTCGTGGCGGGATGCGCGACGCAGCCGGCCTCTAACACGGAGTTAAAACCTAGGACGGCGACCACCGGTGACGAAAGCGAGGCCCGTGTTCGGGCGCGCATTCACACCGAGCTGGCATCGAGTTATTACCAGCTGGGCAACATAGGGGTTGCGCTCGAGGAGGTGAGGAAGGCACTGCAGAGCGATCCGACCTATGGTCCGGCTTATAACGCCGCGGGTCTGGTCTACGGGGCGCTCAAGCAGGACAGCCAGGCCGAAGCGAGCTTTCAGCGCGCGTTGAGCATCAACGCGCTCGACTCCGACGCCAACAACAATTACGGACGGTTTCTGTGCGAGCGCAAGCGCGAGCAGGAAAGCATTCGGTATTTCATGGCGGCCGTGCAAAATCCGCTTTACCGAACGCCGGAGGGCTCTTACGTCAATGCGGGAGTGTGTGCGCGCCGGCAGGGCGATGCGGCAGCGGCTGCGGGATATTTCCGGCAGGCGTTGCGGGTGCGGCCGAACCAGCCCCAGGCGTTATACAACCTTGCTGAGCTGGAGTACGAGGGACGGAACTACGATGCAGCCAAGGGGCACCTGGATCTACTGATGCGCGGCGCTCGACCTAATGCCACAACGTTGTGGCTGGCGGTGCGCATCGAGCGCAGGCTGGGTGATGCCGGGTCAGCGGCAAGCTACGCCCAGCAGCTGCGGAAGAATTTTCCCGGTTCCAAGGAGGCGCGCGCCTTGAGCGCGGGCCGGTTCGAATGAGCGAAACCGACGATCAGACAGCGGAAAACGCGACTGGAGAAATCGGGGTCAAGCCTGGCGCGCGCCTGGCCGAGGCACGCGAGCGCCTCAAGCTGAGCGCGGCTGACGTCGCGCGCCAGCTCAAGCTTTCGGTTGCGCAGGTGGAGGCGCTGGAAACGGACCAGTTCGACCGTCTGCCGGGTTCCGTGTTCGTACGCGGCTTCATCCGCAATTACGCGCGGCTGGTCAAGCTCGATTCGGAAGATTTGCTGCAGTCGGCGGGCAACCGGCTACCGCAGCAGGTATCACGGCCCGAAACGCCGCCTTCACAGGACATACCGTTCCCGTCAGCCCGACCCCGTCGGTGGCCGAAATACGCCTGGATCGCGGCGGTGCTCGTGGCGGGGCTCGCCTTTTACGAGTTCTTCGTGAGCGGCGAACAGACCGTGGTCACCACGCACTCGACGGAGGCCACGCCCGTGCCGCTACCCGTGGCGATACCCAAGGAGGAGCGACTGCCTGCGCCGATGGCCGCTCCAGCCAAGGTGCATGAGACGCCAACTCCGCCTCCAGTGGTGGCGACGCGCAAGCCAGCTGCCGAAATGGTGGCAACGCAGGAGCCCGTAGCGGTGGTCCCGGCGCGGGAGCCGGCGCAACCGCCTTTTACCGCAGCGCCGAAGCCCGTCGCGGTGGCTCCTTCGCCGGCGCCGGCACAACCGACTTCTGCCGCAGCGCTCCGCGTGCCAGAACGTGAAACACCGTCCCAAGCGCCCAAAACGGGCGAACGGCAGGTGACGCTCGTCTTCGAGGATGAGTCCTGGGTCGAGATTCGCGACCGCAACGGTAAGCTGATCCTGTTTCAGCTCAACCCGCCGGGCACACGTCAAGTCGTGAGTGGGCCGCCGCCGCTGTCATTCGTCATCGGCAACCCGCAGAGTGTGCGGCTTACGTACGACGAGCGTCTAGTGGATTTAACGCGCCACACGTCGCCGCAGTTCGGGGTCGCGCGCATGACACTGCAATGAAGTGCTATCCGGATTACGGCCCTGCCACGCGGCGCGCAAGCGCCCGGGTTCAAGTCGCGCATGTCGCGATCGGTGGGGACGCGCCTATCGTTGTTCAGTCCATGACCAATACGGACACGGCGGATGTGGCGGCCACGGTGCATCAGGTCGCGGCGCTTGCGCGAGCCGGCTCGGAAATCGTGCGTATTACCGTCAATGACACTGCCGCAGCCGCAGCCGTCCCCCTGATCCGCGAGCAGCTCGACGCAATGGGCGTGAACGTGCCGCTGGTGGGAGATTTTCATTTCAATGGGCATCGATTGCTGACGCAGCATCCGGTGTGCGCCGAAGCCCTCGCTAAACTCCGTATCAATCCGGGCAACGTCGGGCGCGGCTCGCGGCGCGACGATCAGTTCGCGACGATGATCGAGTTCGCCTGTCGTTACGACAAGGCAGTGCGCATTGGCGTCAATTGGGGCAGCCTCGACCCGGAGCTGCTCGCGCGCATGATGGACGAGAATGCGCGCCGGCCCCAGCCCGATGACGCCGCGGTCGTCACGCGCAAGGCGCTGGTGACCTCTGCAGTAGAAAGCGCACGGCAGGCGGAGCGCCTGGGCCTTGCGCACGACCGCATTGTGCTGTCCTGCAAGGTGAGCGGCGTGCAGGACTTGATCGCCGTCTACCGGGACCTTGCTCGATGCGGCGACTTCGCATTGCACCTTGGCTTGACCGAGGCGGGCATGGGCTCGAAGGGAATCGTCGCCTCATCCGCCGCGCTCGCTATGCTGCTGCAGGAAGGTATCGGCGATACGATCCGCGTTTCGCTGACGCCGGAGCCCGGAGGCGACCGTACCCGCGAGGTCGTCGTGGCGCAGGAGATCCTTCAAACCATGGGCCTGCGCTCGTTCGCCCCGCTCGTGATTGCCTGCCCTGGCTGCGGCCGCACGACCAGCACTTATTTCCAGATGCTCGCCGACCGCATCCAGAGCTGGTTGCGCGCGCAGATGCCGTCGTGGCGCGGGCGTTATCCCGGCGTGGAGAACATGCATGTGGCGGTAATGGGCTGTGTCGTCAACGGTCCCGGGGAAAGCAAGCATGCGAACGTCGGTATCAGCCTGCCCGGCTCGGGCGAGAATCCCGTGGCGCCGGTTTACGTCGATGGCGTCAAGACGGTTACGCTGAAAGGTGAGAATATTGCCGCCGAGTTTCAGCGGCTCGTCGAGGAATACGTGATGGCAAAGTACCCCGCTCCGGTCGATGAATCGCAGGAGAGGCGGCCGGACGCCGCGCACGCGTGAGCGGACCGGCTGGCGTTACGTGCCAGCCATAAAAACATTTTTGCGGTTTGCACGTCGAGAGTAGCAAGCTTCCAGCCAGCATTTGCCATGAGCGCTAAAACCATACAGGCCATTCGCGGGATGAATGACATCTTGCCGGATGAGTCGCATCTGTGGGAGTTTTTCGAAGAGACAGTGCGCGATTGGCTGCGCGCGTACGGTTACCGCAACATCCGCACCCCTATTCTCGAGCAGACCGACCTCTTCGTGCGCTCGATCGGTGCGGCCACTGACATTGTCGAGAAGGAGATGTACAC
>JAQBFV010000326.1:0-3555 GCA_032123035.1 Betaproteobacteria bacterium
GCGAAGCGGAATGACGGCGATCGCGCCCGGTCTCATGCCGGCAATGCTCACAGCGAAGACCGTACAACTTGCTGATTACGATCAAGCGCCGCGTAAACGGCTACGCGCTGCGTGCGGGGTACCGCGGGCCGCGACCGCGGGCGGCGGGGACTTCTGCACCAAGGGCAGCAACGAAGTCGCTACCGGCGATCGCTTCTGCTCGACGTGCGGCGCGGCGCTCGCTAAGCGCCGGAAAGCGAGGAACAACGTGGGGCGCAACCAGCGCCCCACGCGTTTCCGTTCAACGAACGCGTCCGACGGGACCGCCCCGGTATCCCGGGCCGAAGCCGCCGAAGGCGCGATCCGCAACCGCTTTTTGCTCGGGCGTGAGTACCGCGTAGAGATTCTTGAGGGCCGTGCTCGTGCGCTCCAGTTCACCCTGGCGCTGCTTCGCGATCTCGGCTCGTTGCGCGAACAACTCCGGCGCCGTTCCAGCGGTTTGAGTTTCGTGCAGTTTCGCAAACAACGCCTGCCTGCTCTCGGATTGCGTGTTCGAGTGGTCGACGAATGCCTGCCACGCGGGCTCCTGTTCGGCGGTGATCCCCAGCGCCGACTTCAGGGCACTCTGGCGATTTTCGATCGCCTCGGGATTCGCGCCGAAGCCCATACCGTAGCCGTGCATGGCGTATTCCATGTCGTTACCGTGCATGCCGTATCCCATGCCAGCGCTGGGTCCCATGCCGTAACCCATGCCGTAGCCGTGCACACCGTGACCCGGGCCGTGGCCCGTCCATCCCATGCCGGACGGCTGCGCGCTCAGTCCCGCGGCGGTCAGTCCGAGCGACAGTGCCGCGCCGACGGCCAGTGCGATTTTGGTGATTTTTCTCATGATCAAATCTCCGTTTAGTGAACTTAGTGAAGTCTGGAAATCTGCGGCGCCTGCGCGTCGGTCTGATGCGCTGCCGCGTTGGTTCCCATTACGCCATGCCGATGTAAGCGTCGCGTCGCGTTTTTGTACGCCCGTGTATCGGAAACGGAGCCGGTTACAGTAGGCTACAAATCCGTTCCACAGCGGCTTGGCCAGCCGGTATAGATACGCCCATGGAAAGCATCGATCACATCCTTGTCGTCGACGATGACGCCGAAATTCGCGGTCTCCTTGGCGAGTACCTGCGCAAGAGCGGCTGCAAGGCCACGGTCGTTGCCGACGGCAAGGCGATGTGGACGGCGCTGTCGCGCAGCAAGATCGATCTGATCGTGCTCGACCTCATGCTGCCCGGCGACGACGGTCTCGCGCTGTGCCGCAAACTTCGTGCCGATTCGGATATGCCGGTCATCATGCTCACGGCCCGCGGAGAGGAGACCGACCGGATCGTCGGCCTGGAGATCGGCGCGGACGACTATCTCGCCAAGCCCTTCAGCCCGCGTGAACTGCTCGCCCGCATCAAGAGCGTGTTGCGGCGTCACCGCAGCTTGCCGCGGGATCTGCGCGCCGAGGAGGCGCGCACCATGACCTTCGCCGGGTGGCGCCTCGATACCGTCGCGCGCCACCTGATTTCGCCAGACGGCGTGGTCACGTCGCTTAGCGGCGCGGAGTTCCGGATGCTGCGGATTTTTCTCGACCACCCCAGGCACGTGCTCAGTCGCGATCAGCTGATGATGCTTACGCACGGCCGCGAAGCCGAGCCGTTCGACCGCTCGATCGACAATCAGGTGAGCCGGTTGCGGCACCGCCTTAACGACGACCCGACCGATCCAACGATCATCAAAACCGTACGCGGCGAGGGATACGTGCTCGCCGTGCCGGTCGAGGTGAAGCGCTAGTGCGCCTGCTGCCGCGCGGTCTTTTCGGACGGCTCGTCCTGATCCTGCTGTGCGGATTGGTTTTTGCGCAGCTGGCCACCGCCTACCTCAATCTGAGCGAACGCGACCAACTGCTCTACCGCGCGAGCGGCATGCAGATGGCGCAGCGCATTGCGGACATCGGCAAGCTGCTCGATTCGGTCTCCCCCGAGGAACGCCGCAGGATCGTCTCGGTCTTCAACGCGCCGCCACTCGAGATTTCGCTCGACCGGCCCCCGATGGCGACGGACCGTGGGCCGGCGGAGACCGACATGCGGCTTTCGATGTTCGCGACCGTATTGCGCTATGCCCTCCGCGAGGGCATGCACGTTCAGGGGGTGAGGGCAGCGGGCGTCCCGGAGGGCTACGGGCAACGAGCGCAGAGAAGTCCACCCCGCATGCCGATGATGCAGCATCCCATGCCCGGCGCCGGAATGCAGATGATGCATTCGGAGAGTATGTTTTTCGTGGTCCAAGTGGTGCTTCGCGACGGCGCCGTGGTGACCTTCGATTCGTTTGTTTCCCCCGAGGCCGCGGAGATGCCGCTGCGCCTCGGCCTGACGCTGCTCGTGCTCCTCGGTACCGTCGTCGCGCTGTCGCTGGTGGCAGTACGCTGGGTCACCGGCCCGCTCTCGACGCTGGCGAGCGCCGCGGAGCAGCTGGGCGAGGACATCAATCGTCCTCCGCTGCCCGAGACCGGGCCCATCGAAGCACGCCGCGCCGCCCGCGCGTTCAATACCATGCAGGGGCGACTGGCGCGCTTCATCAGCGACCGGACCCGCATTCTCACCGCCATGTCGCACGACTTGAAGACGCCGATCACGAGGCTGCGGCTGCGCACCGAAATGCTGGACGACGAAGCGCTGCGCGCCAAGTTCTCGAAGGACCTCGAGGAAATGGAGTCGATGGTCAGCCAAAGCCTCGACTTCATGCGCGACGCGAGTGCAAGCGAACCCGTGCAGCGGGTGGACTTCATGGCGCTGCTGGAGAGCCTGCAGACCGATTACCAGGACATGGGGAACACGGTCGACGTCGAAGGCCGCCTCGCGCATCCGTTCACCTGCAGGCCGCTGGCGCTGCGCCGCTGCCTCAGCAATCTCGTCGACAACGCGATCCGCTATGGCAAGCGCGCGACGCTCAGGGCCGAGGAAGGGGCGAAACGGATCACGATCCGCGTGCTGGATGACGGACCCGGCATTGCCGAGGAAGAGCTCGAACGCGCGTTCGAGCCTTTCTTCAGGGGCGAGTCCTCGCGCAGTCGTGAGACCGGCGGAACCGGGCTCGGCCTAGGCATCGCACGCAACATCGCCCACGCGCACGGCGGCGATCTGGTGTTGAAAAACCGACCGAGTGGCGGTTTGGAGGCGATTCTCACCCTGCCGCAGCCGGAGGCGCGCTGACGGCCCGGCCCGACGTACAAGGACGTCGCGGCAAAATGCAAGGGCAGCAAGAAGGCCGAGGGCATGCGGGTCGGCAAGATCACGGAGGCTAAGGGTCAGCCGAAGTTTGGCGCAACCGATGACGAGCCGAAGGCGGCCGTCAAGCAGGTATCGTCCACGGAGTAACGCGGGTCGTTTGCCGGACCCGTCGGCTCCAGCCCGTTTTTTTGTTGCACGCCAGAAATTGGTATCATCATAGGATGTCGACTATCAATATCCCGACGCGCCTGGCGCTGGCCAGCCTTCTCGTGATCGCCGCCCCGTTCGCGTTCCTCGAGGCGCGGGCCGACGACGG
>JAQBFV010000327.1:0-5651 GCA_032123035.1 Betaproteobacteria bacterium
GGCGCAGCGCGCGATGTGCTGCGCGTCGGCGAGCAGCCCGATCCGTTGCCGGGAAAAGGGGAAGTTCGCGTCAGGCTGCGCGCGTCGGGTCTTAATCCGTCCGACGTCAAGGCGCGCGGCGGCGGCCGGCCGGTGATCCCGCCGCGGGTGATTCCGAACAGCGATGGTGCGGGCACGATCGATCGAATCGGTGCCGGCGTGCCCCGACGACGGCTAGGTCAGCGCGTATGGATCTATAACGGGCAGTGGCAGCGTCCGTCTGGAACCTCGGCACAATACATTGTGCTGCCTGCGTCCCAGGCTGTGCCGTTGCCCAAGAAGTTGTCTTGGCAGCAGGGGGCGTGCCTCGGCATTCCGGTCATGACGGCGCATCGCTGCCTCTTTTCCGATGGGCCGATTCGGAATCGAAATGTCCTGGTGACCGGCGGGGCGGGAGTTGTGGGGCACTACGCCGTGCAGCTCGCGCGCTGGGCCGGCGCGCGCGTAATCGCGAGCGTCAGCTCGGAGGAGAAGGCTGGGCATGTGAAAAGGGCCGGCGCGCACGCGGTCATCAACTATCGGACCGAGGATCTCGGTGCGCGCCTGCGCGAGCTGACCGGCGGAGCGGGTATCGATCGCGTCGTCGATGTCGAATTCGGCGCCAACCTGCCGGCTTACGTCAAGGCGCTGCGCCCGGACGCGGTGGTCGCCACCTATTCCTCTATGAAGGCGCCCGAGCCGAAATTGCCCTTCTATGACCTCATGCGGTTAAACTTCACGCTGCGGATGGTGTTCGTCTATACCCTCCCGCGTGCGGCCAAGGAACGCGCGCTGGCCGATATCGCGCGCTGGATTGCGACCGGCCGTCCGAAATTCGCGATCGCCGCGCGTTTTCCGCTGCGTGAAATCGTCACGGCGCACGAGTTGGTGGAGTCAGGGGACAAGATGGGTCACGTGATACTGGATATCTCCTGATCTCGCATCCGCGTCAACCAACCACTCAGAAGAGGATCGACATGGCTAGTGCTCTTTTTTCACCCATCAAATTGCGCGGGCTAGAGCTCTCGAACCGCATCGCGGTCTCACCGATGTGCCAGTACAACTCCGAAGACGGGTCGGCCACTGACTGGCATCTGATGCACCTCGGACAGTTCTCACTCGGCGCGGCAGGTTTGGTGATGACTGAAATGACTAATGTGAGTCCGGAGGGCCGCATCACGCTGAAGTGCGCCGGGATGTACTCCGACGCGCACGAATTGGCAATGAAGCGGGTCATCGATTTTTGCCGGAAGTACGGCGTCGCGAAGCTCGGGCTGCAGCTCGCCCACGCGGGACGCAAGGGCTCGACCCAGCTGCCGGCTGCGGGTGGAAAGCCGCTCAAGCCCGAGGAAGGCGCCTTCGAGACGATCGCTCCCTCCGCGCTGCCCTACGCTCCCGACTGGCATACGCCGCGCGCGATGACCCAGGCCGACATTGAGCGCATCGTCAACGCCTTTGCCGAGTCCACGAAACGGGCGCTGCGGATCGGATATGACGTGATCGAGATGCACGGGGGACATGGCTATCTCATCCACCAGTTTCTCTCGCCCCTTTCGAACCATCGCACCGACGAGTACGGCGGGAGCCTCGAGAACCGCATGCGCTTCCCGCTACAGGCGTTCGCCGCGATGCGGGCGGCATGGCCTTCGGACAAGCCAATGGGCGCGCGCATTTCGGCAGTCGATTGGTTCGAGGGGGGCACGAAGATCGAGGACTCGGTTGTGTTCGCGCGTGAACTGAAGAAGCTTGGCTGCGACTACGTGGATTGCTCCAGCGGCGGGCTAGACGTGCGCCAGCAAGTACCTTTTGCGCCAGGCTACAACGCGCCCTTCGCGGAGCGCATCCGCAAGGACGCGGACATCCCGACGATGGTTGTGGGCCTCATCACGAGCCCGCGGCAGTGCGAGGACATCGTTGCCAGCGGCCAGGCGGATCTCGTTTGCCTCGCACGCGGCGCAATGTGGAACCCGCGCTTCGCGTGGCACGCGGCTGAGGAGCTTGGCGCCGAGACGCCGTACGCCCCGAAGTACAGGGCGTGCCATCCAACGCTCAGGCCGCAGATTTTCCCGAACCGCAAGGTCTCCTGATAACCGGCATTGTTGCGAGGAGCACGATATGGCAAAGAGAAGAGCGGAGCCGAAAGTCATAAAGGCCTCCGCGATCAATCCGAAGCGGGGACGCCGCGGAAAAACGCTCGCCGAGACGATGGTCGAGCATCCCGATCCCAATCACCGCTGGGATCGCCCCCTGCAGGCCCCGGGTCGGATGCAGGTGGATTTCGAGGAGCGCGTGGACTTCCGGCGGCTCCACGACTACCGGCTTGCGCGCACGCGCAATTCGCTCGCGAAATCCGGCTTGGGCGCGCTCCTCGTCTTCGACCAGTACAACATCCGCTACATCTCTTCGACCGTCATCGGCGAATGGGCGCGCGATAAGCTGATTCGCTACTGCCTGCTCACCGGCAACGGCGATCCGTATGTATGGGATTTCGGCTCGGCCGCGCGGCACCACCGGCTCTACTGTCCGTGGCTGCCGGCCAATCACTGGCGCGCGGGCAATCCCGGCATGCGCGGCGCGATCCACCCCAGGGTGGGCTTGTTCGAGGCGGCCGCGAAGGAGATCAAGGCGATTCTCGTCGAGGAGGGCGTGGCGAACATGCCGCTCGGTGTCGACATCGTCGAGCCGCTGTTTCTCTTCGCGCTCCAGAAGCTCGGGATCGAGGTGCGGGATTGCCAGCAGACGATGCTTGACGCGCGCGAGATCAAAAGCCACGACGAGATCACGCTGCTCAACACGGCGGCGGCGATGGGCGACGGCGCCTACCAGGACATCTTCGAAGCGCTCAAGCCCGGCATCCGGGAGAACGAGATCGTCGCGATGGCGACCAAGCGCCTCTACGAGATGGGTTCCGACTGCGTCGAGGCGATCAACGCGATCGCCGGCGAGCGCTGCAGCCCGCACCCGCACAATTTTACCGACCGCATGATCCGACCCGGTGATCAGGCCTACTTCGATATCATGCATAACTACATGGGCTACAAGACGTGCTACTACCGGACCTTCACGGTGGGCTCGGCCACACCGGCGCAGCACGACGCCTACCGCAGGGCTCGCGAGTGGATGGACAGCGCGATCGATCTCCTGAAGCCCGGCGTTTCGACTGAGCGCGTGGCGCGGGCGTTTCCCAAAGCGCAGGAAATCGGGTTCGAGAGCGAGATGGCGGCATTCGGCCTCAACTTCTGCCACGGTCTGGGCCTGGGCCTGCACGAGCGGCCGCTCGTCTCGCGCTTGAATTCGTTCAAGGATCCCTACGAGCTCAAGGCCGGGATGGTGTTTGCGGTCGAGACCTTTTGCCCGGCGAAGGACGGCATCTCTGCTGCCCGGATCGAGGAGGAAGTGGTGCTGACGCCCGCGGGCGCGAAGGTGATCACGCTGTTCCCGGCGCAGGAGCTTCCGATCGCGAATAAGTATTGATTCAAAGCCTTGACACAAAGGACACGAAGGTTTCTCCGTGTGCGACAAAACTTTCATCCTTGTTTTGGTGTGCTTTCCTTTGTGTCCCTCGTGTCCTTAGTGTCAAAGCTTTTGGAGGTTGACGTTTGAAGACAACAGGGAAAGGCAAGAAAGCGGCGGCAGCGGACGACGTCGGGCGCGAGACGCGGCTCGAGCTCTACCGGCTGCAGGTGGAACTGCGCTACTGCGAGAAGCGCGCCTACGACCTGTTCCTCCAGAACCTGGTCAAGGGCACGAGTCACCTCTCGCTTGGGCAGGAGGCCATTGCCGCCGCGTTCGGCGTGGCGATGCGGCCGGATGACTGGACCTTCTGCACCTACCGCGGCCATGCGCATACGCTGGCGCGCGGGACGTCCATGACCGGCGTGCTCGGCGAGCTGATGGGCCGCAGCTGCGGCCTGCTTGCCGGCAAGGGTGGATCGATGCATCTCACCGACGTCGAGCGCGGTGTGATGGGTTCCTACGCCATTATCGGCGCGCATCTGCCGGTGGCGGCGGGCGCCGCGCTGAGCGCACAGTACCGCGGCACCGAGCAGGTATCGGTGTGTTTCTTCGGCGACGGCACGACCAACATCGGGGCGTTTCACGAGGCGCTCAACTTCGCCGTGGTGTGGAAACTGCCGGTGATCTTCGTGTGCGAGAACAACCTTTATATGGAGTACACAGCGATCGACACGGTGACCGCCGTCGCACATCCCGCTGCGGACCGCGCGTCCGCCTACGGCCTGGAGTCGATCCTCGTCGACGGCAACGACGCGGACGAGATGTATCTCACGGCGGTGAAGTACATGAACCGCGCGCGCAAGGGCGGTGGGCCGGCGCTCATTGAGGCCAAAACCTACCGCCATAGCGGGCACTCGCGCGCCGATCCGGGAAAGTACCGGCCCGAAGGCGAGCTCGAGAAGTGGCTGGAACGCGATCCGCTCAAGATCTATCGCGAGCGTCTGCTCAAATTCGGGTTTGCGGAGGGCACCCTCGGGGATATCGAAACCGAAGCCATGCGCAAGGTGGAAGAGGCTACTGCAGCGGCGAAAGCCTCGCCGCCCCCTGCGCTCGATCTCATCGAGAAGAACGTTTGGGCGGACGGAGGTGCGGCATGGCGGAACTGACTTACCGCGAGGCGGTCGCGGCTGGCATCGCGCAGGAGATGGAGCGCGATGAGCGCGTGCTCTTTTTTGGCGAGGACGTTGCAGCCGCCGGCGGTGTTTTCAAAGCCACCGTCGGCCTGGTCGAGAAATTCGGGCCCAGGCGGGTGCGCGACTGCCCGATCTCGGAGCAGGCGATCATCGGCGCGGCAATGGGCGCGGCCATGACGGGCCTGCGACCGATCGCGGAGATCATGTTTTCGGATTTCCTCGCGGTGTGCTGGGACATGGTGGCGAACGAGATCGCCAAGGCGCGCTACATGTCGCACGGCCAGATCCAGCTGCCGCTGGTGATCCGCACGGCCAACGGTGGCGGGTCGCGGTTCGGTGCCCAGCATTCCCAGGCTGTGGAAAACTGGGCGATGGCGATCCCAGGCCTAAAGGTAGTCGCGCCGTCCACGCCGGCCGATGTGAAAGGGCTCATCGCCGCGGCCGTGCGGGATCCCGACCCGGTCCTGGTGTTCGAGCAGAAATCGCTGTACGCAATGAAGGGCGAGGTCCCGGACGGCGAGCACGTGGACCAGCTCGGTGTGGCGAAGGTGCTGCGTCAAGGCAAGGATTGCACCATTGTTGCGCTGGCGCTGATGGTGCACCGCGCGCTCGAGGCTGCCGAGACGCTGGAGAAGGAGCACGGCATTTCGTGCACGGTGGTGGACGTGCGCTCGCTGGTGCCGCTCGATACGCAGACCATTCTGGCAGAAGTCGCGAAGACCGGGCGCCTGGTAACGGTGGAAGAGAACCCGCGGCTTTGCGGCTGGGGCGCCGAGATCGCTTCGATTGTCGCCGACGAGTGTTTCTGGGACCTCGACGGTCCGATCGTGCGCATTACGACGCCCCACGTGCCGCTGCCCTCGGCTGACCAGCTCGAGGACAATACGATTCCATCCGTGGCTCGCATTGTGAGGACGATTCGGGAGAGAGTGGACTGAGCTCACCCCCTCCCCAACCCTCCCCCTTGGCAAGGGGAAGGGGTAG
>JAQBFV010000328.1:0-4909 GCA_032123035.1 Betaproteobacteria bacterium
CCACGATGCGGTGACATTCAGCTTGTGGCGGGGCACGAGCGGCACCGTTTTACCCGCGACCACGACATTAGGCTGCGTGGCGGGGCTGCCCGGCAGCACGCCCTCGAGGAATGTTGCGTCCACGAACGTATAGTTCGCCCCGAGCCGCAGGGATTTGCCGATCGCCTGCTGCGCCTCGAGCTCGAAGCCGCGCCGTCTGGATGGCGGAAGATTGGTGTTGCCGATTCCCGTGCTGTAGGCATCGAGGTGGATCTCGTCCTCGACGTCGATCCTGAACAACGTGGCGCGGAACATCGTGCTGGCGCTCCGCCGTTCTACGCCCACCTCGTACGAATTCGCCGTCTGCGGCTGCAGGAACTGAAACTCGCGCGTGAAGAGTGGCGTGAACTCGTAGATCTCGTCGACGTTGGCGAAGCGGTAGCTGCGGCCGACGTTGCCGAGCACCGCCCATGCCGGCGCGAATTCGTAGCGCGCCGCGAGCTCGTACGCGTATTCCGTGTCATTCCTGCCGCCCGGGGCCGCGCCCGAACTGGACGCGGCGCCCGGCGCCGTGGGATCGTAGAGATCGGTCGCGTCGATTTTGTAGCGCTCGGCGCGCGCACCCGCGATCACGGTCAGGCCGGGTGACACCTTCGTCGTGTTGTGCACGTAGATCGCGGTGTTCTCCTGGGTCGCGTCAACCGCGTTGAACGGCTGCGCGATATTCACGGAAGAATTCGACACCTGCAGGTCATAATCCCAGCGATACCAGTCCACCCCCACGATGAGCGTGTTGGGCAGTCCGGCAAGCGGCTGCGGAAATTTCATGCGCGGCGAGATCGACCACACGTCCAGGTCGGCGATGCGGTAATCGGGAAAACCGCCGAAGTCGAAATACGACGTCTGCTCCTTGTCGCGATAGCCGATACCGAGGTTGAGCTGCCCGATTTCCGTCTCGTGGCGCCAGTCGAAGGTGGCGCGGTTGCCGCGGCGCTGCGCGTAATCGAGCGGAGTCGAGGTGCCGCGCCGGTCGGTCTCGAGCTCGTTCACGCCCGCGCTCGGCTGCACCGTGCGCGCACCGGGAAGGCGTATGCCCAGGTTGTCGTTGGCGATCTTCACCGATACGTCGCCGCCCTCCGTGAGTAGCCGCATCTCGGCCTGGACGTTGCTCTGCCGGTTGTCATTGTTGTCGCGGTAGCCGTCGGATACGTAATTGGACGCGATCAGGTTCAGGCCAAGGTTCCCCGAGAAGTAGTTTGCGTAGAGCTGGCCCTGGCGCGTGTCGTAGGACCCGGCCATGCCCTGCAGCGCCGCGTAGTTTCCTATCGCGTCCGGCGACCGGGTGATGATGTTGATGACACCGGTGACGGCGCCGTCGCCGTAGAGCACGGCGCCCGAGCCGCGCACGATCTCGATACGCTCGATGGCCGCCAGGGGAACGCCCGACCATTGGACGCCGGAGAGATCGTTTTCGGAGAGTCGCCGGCCGTCTAGCAGGATCAGGGTGTTCTGCGCCCCCGTGATTCCGAAGCCGCGCAGATCCACGGTCGTGGTGGCGGCGTTATTGCCGAAGAAGTCATGGATGAAAACGCCGGCCTGCTCGGACAACAGATCCGGAACCGTCTTCGCGGTGCTCTGCTGGATGTCCTCTGCGGTGATGACGGTGACGTTCACGGGCTTGTCGAGATAGTGCTCCTCGAAGCGCGTCGCGGTGACGATGACCGGCTCACCTACGGAAACGGGTAGGTCGGCGGCGAACGTGCAGCACGCCGTGGCCGACAGCCCGGCGGCAATTCCCCAGGAAAGTTTCATGAGTGCTCCTTGCGCATGCCCGCCGCATGCAAGAAAACGCAAGGAAACGCGCGCGAGGAAGCCCTGCAACGGACGCACCGCTTCCCCGCGGCATTTCCACCGACGGCGGGGCCGGTATACGGGCTCGCGAGAACCTGATCCGTCGCCTTCCCGAGAGGAATGGCTCGGCCCTTCGGCCGACCCATTCCTTATCCGAAAACCACTTGAAGAATCCTCAAGCGGCAATCGTGACGTTTCTCAGTGGCCGGGAGCCATCGTGTTGCAGGCTCCCCTGGCGGACCCACGCTCGCTCACCGTTGCGGGGGCAGCACAGGCTTCAGGAATTCAGGACCACCTGATCCTGAATTCCTTACCTGTTTCCCGTTTAACCCGCCCCGTGAACGGAGGACGGGCACCCGTTGCCGTGCACGTTTCGGCAGGCGCCCACGGAATGGCGCACCGCAACGTGCCTTGTGATTCTAGGCCCCCAGAGGCGGCAAGGACAACGGTTTTCCGAAGCGCCTCAAACCCTTAACCCGGCTGCGCAGAAATTCACATTTGCGCCCCATGGCGTGAAAAAAATCACGTCTGAGGCGCGCAACATGATGCTATTTAACTTTCAAAAGTGGGTGTTAGCAGTTGACTTAACAGGATTTTCACCTCTACCATAGGGCGTTTATGGAAGCCGAACTGAAAACGCTCGAACAAAAACTCAACCGGTTTATCGAGCTCTGCCAACGCATGCGGGTTGCCAACGAGCAGCTGCGGCAGCAGCTGGCTTCGGCTGTGAACGAGAACAAGCAGCTCGCCGCGAAGATCGGCACTGCCGCCAACCGCCTGGAGAGTCTCCTCACCCAGATTCCTGAAGAAGACGCATGAATCAGGACGCAAAGGGGCTGCAGATCAATATCATGGGGCGCGAATTTCGCGTCGCCTGTCCGGACAACGAGCAGAAAGGCCTGCTGGAGGCGGTCGATTACCTCAACAAGAAAATGAACGAAATCCGCGACGCCGGAAAGATCGTCGGCCTCGAGCGCATCGCGATCATGGCCGCGCTCAACATCGCGCACGAACTGCTCTCGACAAAGGTCGGTGGCGGTTTTGACATCGCAGAGGTAAAGCGTAGAATGGCTCACATGGAAACAGTTCTTGATCAGGCATTGGGTGATCAGAAAGAACTGTTCTGAGTTTCCCCTGCGGTGTTCGTATTTAGGGCCATAGAGTCATTAACCAACATCGTGTACTCTGGACGCCGACTCAAGTAGTTCCGGTGTGCGCATCCGACACGGAAGCGCCTAAAGGGCTCGGAAGGCGACCATCCTTGAACCGTTGGTTCAAGATTCAGGTCTGACGGCACAGGCGGGGGTCCCTACAAAAAATGCGGCTAACGCCGCATTTTTTTTGCCGGTCCGTTCCGGTTGGTCGTGAAACGCGCATGACCTGTCCAGGCCGCTGGCAAAACGCGCAAACCCATGGTCGCGATTCACGTTTAACGTTTCACGTTTCACGCACAGATGCGTTATTGGCTTTTCAAATCCGAACCGTCCACCTACGGCATCGACGATCTCGCCCGGGACCGCACCACCGCCTGGACCGGGGTGCGAAATTACCAGGCACGCAATTTCATGCGCGACGAGATGCGTCCTGGCGACCGCGGCTTCTTTTACCATTCGAGTTGCGATGAGCCTGGCATCGTCGGCATTCTCGAGGTCTGCCGGTCCGCCCATCCGGATGAGACGCAATTCGACAGGAAAAGCCCGCAGTACGATCGCTCGGCGACGCGGGACAATCCACGCTGGTACAACGTGGACGTGAAGCTCCTCGAGAAAACCCGGCTCGTAGATCTCGATGAACTGCGCCGCGATAAGGCGCTCAAGAGCCTGCAGATATTGCAGCGCGGGAACCGGCTTTCCATTACGCCGGTGACGGCGGCGGAGTGGAAGCGCATTATTGCTCTCGTGAAACGTGAATCGTGAAACGTGAAACGCGCAAGTCATTTCATGTCTGGCTTTCGACTTGAATTTACGTTTTACGTATCACGTTTTACGATTTACGGCTCATAGGAGGAAAAACAAATGGCCCAGGCACCGAGCATCGACATCCACGCCCACTATTTCCCGGAGTCCTACATCAAGTTGATTGCGGATCACGGCAAGCACTGTGGGGCGACAGTCGTCAGCGACCCATCGGGCGCGCGCTTCATTCAGGTCGGACTGCTGTTGCGCACGGGGCCCATTACGAAGCCCTTCATCGACCTCGATGAACGGCTAAAAGAGATGGACCGGCAAGGATGCGACGTGCACGTGCTGTCGCTGACCCAGCCCATGGTGTACTGGGCCGACGATGATCTCAGCATGAAGCTGTCCGTCGCTTTCAACGACGCCGCGAGCGAGGCGCACCGCGCGCATCCCGATCGCCTGCTCGGTTTTGCCGTGCTGCCGATGCAGAACCCCCGGCTCGCGCTGGAAGAACTCGAGCGGGCAGCGAAGCTGCCGGGCATCCGCGGCGTCTACATGGCCACCGCGGTGCGTGACCGCGAGCTCTCCGATCGCAGCTTCTTTCCGGTCTACGAGCGCATGGCCGATCTCGGGCTGCCGCTGTTCTTGCACCCGATGATGTTGAACAACGAGCGGCTCAAGCAGTACTACCTCATCAACCTGTGCGGGAACCCGTTCGACACGGCGATCGCCGCCTCCCATCTCATCTTCGGCGGCGTCATGGACGCCTTCCCCAAGCTCCAGGTATGCCTGCCTCACGCCGGCGGCGCGCTGCCGATCCTGCGCGGCCGCTTCGACCGGGGCTTCCACATCCGCGGCGAGTGCAAGACGATCCCGCGGCCGCCGAGCGAGTATCTGAAGCGCTTCACCTATGACACGATCAGCTACTCCGAGGAGCTGCTCGAGGACCTTATTCGCCTCGTCGGCGTCGACCGCATCATGATGGGCAGCGACTACTGCTTCGACATTGCCTACGAGGAGCCCGTGAAGATCGTCACCGGAATGAAATCATTGAACGAAGAGCAGAAAGCGAAGATCCTCGGCGGTAACGCCCGCCGTCTGTTGCGCCTCTGACGAGGCCCAACTGGTGATGAGGTGTTGGTGATGAGGTGTTGGTGATGAGTACTGGTGATGATTACTGG
>JAQBFV010000329.1:0-11150 GCA_032123035.1 Betaproteobacteria bacterium
CCAATGTCGTGCACCACCTTCGCCCAGCGTTTGTGCTCGCTTTCCCAGAATTTGCGGAAATCCGCGGGCGATTTGCTGGTGATCGAGGCGGCGCTGGCGGTTCCCAGCCGGCGCACGACTTCCGGATCCTTCATCGTGTTAACCACGGCCGGGAACAGCCGCTTGACCACCGATTGCGGCGTGCCCTTGGGCACGAACACGCCTTGCCACGAGCCGACCACCAGATCCGGAAATCCGGCCTCCGTCATCGTTGGCGTATCAGGCGCCGCGCTAAGGCGCTTGGGCGCGATGACCGCGAGCAGTCTCAGCCTGCCAGTTCGCACAAACGGCAGAAGCGATGACGAGGTCAGCATCGTCATCTGCACCTCTCCCTGGACCACCCCCAGCGAGGCACCGCCGGCGCCGCCCTTGTACGCGATCATCACGATGTCAACTCCCGCCTTCTGCTTGAAAAATTCCATTGCGAGCCTCGAGTTGCTGCCGGCACCGGAGGCCGAGAAGTTGAGCTTTCCGGGCCGGGCCTTGGCATAGGCGATGAGCTCCTTCACCGACTTCACCGGAATCGAAGGATGCACGACCAGCATTCCCGGCACGTCCACGACCTGCGAGACGCCGATGAATGCCTGCAATGGCTTCACCTTGAACTTCGGGAATACGGAGGCATTGATTGCCATCGTTCCGATGTTGCCAAGCAGGAACGTATAACCATCGGCGGTGGCCTGTGCCGCCTTTTCAACCCCGATATATCCAGAGGCTCCGACGCGGTTTTCCACCACGACGTTCTGGCCCAGCTCTTGAGCCAGCCTGGGCTGGATGATGCGCCCGGCGAAGTCGGAGGCACCGCCCGGCTGAAACGGCACGATCATGCGCAACGGCCGCGAGGGGTAATCGCCCTGGGCGGCATAAAGAGCGCCTGTGCCCAGCACTAATATGCTGGCCAGCACGCCACGTAACACTGAAGGCTGCATTGAGTTTCTCCATTAAATTGATCAGGACTGTCTTTTGCCGGCTTGTCGCCACGACAATCGGCACTAAGAGGAAGGACTCTCACTTCGATGGTGTGGCGCCCGCACTGCCGCGCCCACTCCGAAGCGCAAATCCCTGCCGTCGGGCGGTATTGTGCCCTGCCGCCCCCTGCGGCGCAAACAGGGCTTTACGTCAGCCTCCGCATAAGCGCTGCCGGGTCACGGCCGGGTCAAGATGCCTTACGCGTGTCTGCCGGTGCAGCCGGCACCGAGGCGCGCGCCACCTCACCCGCATCCTTGAGCTTCCCAATATCCCAGCACAATCGAATCAGGTTCTCGGTCTCCAGCCGCGCCAAAATGCCGTCGGCAAGTCCGTGGAACTTTGCTTCGAGGTCACCGTTGCTCATCGGCCGGTCGAGACTCCCGACCGCGTGCTCGACGGTTTTTTCGAGTGTCTGGCCGTTCTTGAGCTTGATCGCTATCCGAACCTGGTCTTCGTGCAGGCCGGGCTCCACGGTCGCACTCACCCGCTCGCGCAGCGCGACCGCGCGCGGGTCCCGGACTGCTTCATCGCTGTACTGTGCCTCCCTGGCCGCGCCATGAATGATGGCAACGGCGCACGAGTGATACACGCTGAACTTGCCTTCGAGCCCGGCCTGCGGGGCCTTCTTGCCTGTGAGCTCGAGCACGAGCGGATGGACCCGCAGGTCGATGCGCTCGATGTCCTCCGCCTTCAGATTGTAGTTCTGCCGCAGCTGAATGCAGCCGTCAATCGCAGGATGCTCGACGATACCGCAAGCAAACGGCTTGTAGGTATTGAGCGCAATCTCCCATGTCTCGCCGAGGTGCTCCGTGATTTCCTCGGGCCTGAATCGGGTGGAAAGCACATTCGCGAAGCCGCGCTTGGCCTCGATGCCCTCGGCCGAGCTTGTAAAATCCCTGTGCGCGAGCAGCGCGGCAAGCAGGCCGTTCCGGGCTGCGTTGCCGGGATGGAACGGCTTGCACATCGTGCCGAACATTTCGCGCAGCCCGGATGACTGCGTCGCGGCGATGCCGAGCGCCCACACCATCTGCTGCTCGCTCAGGCCCAGCAGCCGCCCGGCAGCAGCGGCAGCCCCAAACACGCCGGCCGTGCCGGTGATATGCCAGCCCACATCGTAGTGCGGCGGGTAGACGGAGTTGCCGATGCGGCATTCGACCTCCACCCCAAGGATGAATGCGTGGAGGAACTCGTCGCCGCGTACGGGCGTGCGCTCGGCGAGCGCCAATATCGCCGACGCCACGGGGCCGCTGGGATGGATGACGGTCTTGAGATGCGTGTCATCGAAATCGAAGGTGTGTGAGGTGATGCCGTTCATCAACGCCGCCAGCATGATATCGAGCTTGTCGCCGCGACCAAGCACCGTGGCCTCGCGCGGACCCGAGAATTCCGACAGCGCCGCGAGAGCGCGTTCGACGGTTTCGTGGCGACTCGCCCCAATCGCGCAGCCGACCCAGTTCAGAAAGGACCGCGCAGCCTCGTGCCGCACCTTCTCCGGAATGTCCGCATAGCGGTGCTCGACGACGAATTTGGCGAGGGTGCGTGTTACTTCCATCTCAAACCTCGTTAATCGTGAATCGTAAAACGTGAAACGTGAAACGTGTTTCGTTTCTCTTGGCGTCCTGGCGGTTCAATTATTGTTCTTGTTTCTCTCCGCTTCTCCGTGGTTCCCACCAGCCATGAATCGTGATTCTACAGTCTTGCATTCGTTCGTATCTGCGTTTATCTGCGGCTAAGTTTTTCGGTTTTCCGATTCACGATTCACGATTCACGGATTTTGGGCGTTTATCTGCGGCTAAATATTCTCGCTCTTCCGATTTACGTTTCACGTTTCACGGCTCATCGCAAGAAGCGGCGCTCCCACTCCTCCACTTCCTTCAGCCCGAGCGCCTCGTTGTACTCCTTGAACGTCAGCATGCGGTCGCGCACCTTGCCGGTGCTGCCGTCGTGCTTGAGCACGTTCAACGCTTCCCGTATCCCGTAGCCCGCGGCGCACCGCCCGAGCCCGGGATAAATTGCGATGCGAAAGCCGATCTTCTCAAGTTCGGCAGAGGTAAGCTCTCCGAGCCTGCCCGATTCCCCGACGTTGACCAGACACGGCGCGTCGATCTCTCCGGTGACGCGTTTCAGTATGTCCACGATGTCCGGGCTGCTGTTCAATTCCACAAAGACAACGTCGGCGCCCGCCGCGCGGAACGCCTTGCCGCGCCGGATCGCCTCCTCGAGCCCCTCACCGGTGGCGGCATCGGTGCGCGCGATAATCACAAAATCCGGATCGCGCCGAGCCGCAACAGCGGCCTCGATCTTCCCGACCGCTTCCTCCAGTGGCACCACCGGGCGCGAGCCGGGCAAGTGGCCACACCGCTTCGGCAAGGCCTGGTCTTCGAGATGAATCGCCGCCAACCCCGCCGCCTCGAACTCCTGGACCGTGCGGCGCACGTTGACGGCATTGCCGTATCCCGTATCCGCGTCGCAGATGAGGGGGATCTCCACCGCCGATGCAACGCGGTGAGCGTGGGCCGTGATCATGGTTAGGTCCACCAGGCCGACGTCGGGACGACCGAGCAGGCTCGCCGATACGCCGTTGCCGGTCATGTACACGGCCTCGAAACCCGCCTGCTCCACCAGGCACGCGCCGTAGGCGTCGTAGATGCCCGGCGCGATGATGATCGGCCCCTGGGTGAGCCGCTTGCGCAGCCGTTGCCTTGATGTTTCACTGCTCATCGCAAAATACTGAAAAGCCAATAGACAGGATTTACAAGATTTACTGGATTAGATCAAGGCAAGAACCCGGACGTATTTCCGTTTCTAGCTTGAATCTTGTTAATCCTGTTAATCCTGTCCATTCTGGTTTTGAGTTATGCAGCCGCCTTGAGGTCGAGGCGGTATTTCTCGAGCTTCGCATCGTCCAGGGTGACGCCCAATCCGGGACCGCCGGGCAACGCGATGCTGCCGGCAGAAAGATCAAGCTTGCGGGTGACGATGTCGTCCGCCGTCTTGAGCGGCCCAACGCACTCCAGCCCATCCATCACGTTGGCGGACGTCGCCGCCAGCATGATCTCGGCCATCGTGTTGACCCCCAGCCCGAAGCCGTGACCAACGATGCACCGAATTCCCGCAGCCTCCGCGGTTGCGATCATGCGCCGCGTATTAAGAAACCCGCCCTGCTTCATGATCTTCACCTTGACGATGTCGGCCGCGTCCATCTTGATAATGCGGATCAGGCTGGCATGGTCGAGCACCGACTCGTCTGCCATGATCGGCACGCCAACCGCGTTCGCCTCCTTGCGCACGCGCGCCATGCCCGCGAGATCGTGATCGGGAACAGGCTGCTCGAAGTGCTGCAGACGGAACGGAGCAACCATCTTCGCCAGCTTGATCGACGTGTCGGCATCGTAGCCCGCGTTGGCATCGATTCGCAGCTCGAAATCCGGGCCAACGGCTTCGCGCACGGCCTTGACCCGATCACGGTCGGCCTCGATGCCGCCCCCGACCTTGATCTTGGCTGAGCGAAAGCCCTTCTGCTTCCACCCAAGCGTTTCCCTGGCCGCCTCGTCCGGCGACAGAATGCCGATCCAGGCATTGAACAGCAGGCGTTCCTTGACCGCGCCACCGAGATACGTGTGCACGGACACGCCCGCCGCGCGCGCGGCAAGATCGACGCACGCCATCTCGATCGCCGCTTTGGAGTCGAGATAGCCCTTCACTGCCGGCTCGATCTTCGCGAGGATCACGTGAATGTTGGTGGGATCCATCCCAACCAGCATCGGCGCGAACTTCGATCGCAGGATCTCGAGATGGTCGGTGACCTGCTCCTTCGAATAACCGGGCGTGGGATCGATGTTCCCCAGCCCGACGACGCCCCCGGTGGCCGTAACGCGCACGACCGCACTCTTCTGCACCGTCTTGGAGAGATAGGCGTTCTTGTATTCACCGATCAGCGGCATTGCCACGCCGAACACTTCAACTCGTTCGATTTTCATATTTGCACTGGACTAAAGTAAGCGGTAAGCGGTAAGCGGTAAGCGGTAAGCGGTAAGCGGTAAGCGGTTAATTGGACGGCGCGTTCTCTGGAGGTTCTCCGCTCACGGCTCACGGCTCACCGCTCACGGCTCACGGCTCACCGCTCACGGCTCACCGGTTTCTCGAGTTTCCAATCCGGATGCTTCTGCAGGAAAGCGATGAGCCCGCCAGCGGCAAGAATCGCCTGCACTTCCGCCGGCAGCGCCGCCACGGTGCGGGCGATCTTGCGTCCCGGCACCGCGACGCGCCCGGCGCCGACATCAATCTCGATCTCGTCGCCCTGGGCGATGCCCGAGATGTCGCATTCGACCACTGGCAGGCCGTTGTTGATGCAACTCCGGAAGAATTGCCGCCCGAACGAGGTCGCGACGATCGCCGCCACGCCCATCGCGCACAGGATTTGCACCGCCTGCTCGCGCGAGGAATTGATCCCGAAATTCTTGCCGGCAACGATGACATCCCCAGCCTTGAAACGGGCGGGAAACTCAGGCACGAGCTGCTCGAATGCATGCTGCGCGATGTAGGCGTTGTCCTTCCCGGGCAGGTACTTGCTCGAGCAGTGCAGATCGGTATTGATGTCGTCGCCGAGAACATGCGCTCGACCACGGATTGGTGCTGTCATATTCAACTCTAAACCAAAAAGAAACGACAATGGACAGGATTTACAAGATTTACAGGATTAGATCAAGGCAAGAACCCAGACGTATTTCCGTTTCTAGCTTGAATCTTGTTAATTCTGTCCATTAATTATTTATGCGGCCTTCGAAACGGGCCGCCAATCGCCACCGGCGACTTCGCGCGGGTCGGTGATGTAGCCTGTCAGTGCGGATGCAGCCACCGTCGCCGCGGAGCTTACCCAGATTTCCGATTTCGAATTGCCAAGGCGCCCCTTGAAGTTGCGGTTTGCGCTCGTGATCACAACATCGTCGTCACCCGTGATCAGGTGACCAGTAATATTGACGCAGGTTCCGCAACCCGCGGCTTCCACGGACGCTCCGGCCGCCGTGAGCGCCTCGACGATCCCTTCGCGAGCTGCCGCGAGCCACACCTGCCGCGAGGCCGGCGTCACGATCATTCGCACCCCCTTGGCAACGCGCCTGCCCTTGAGTATTGCCGCGGCCTGGCGCATGTCGTCCAACCGGCCGTTGGTGCAAGTCCCGATGAGCGCAATCTGTATTTTCTGCTTGTCGACTTCCGTGACGCTAACCACGTCGTCGATCTGGTGCCGGCGCGCCACCTGTGGCGCAAGCTGCGACGCGTCAAACTCGATGCGCTCGCAGTATCGTGCGTCCGGATCGGCGCTGACCGGCCGCGGAGTGCGCGCGCCGTGTGCCTTGAGCCAGGCGAGCGTTTTTTCGTCCGCCTCCAGCAATGCTGCCTTAGCGCCCAGCTCTGCTGCGTGATTAGAGAGCGTCATGCGGTCGTCGATGTTCATCGCCGCCACCGCCGCGCCCCGATATTCGATCGCACGGTAATTCGCGCCCTCGGCACCCAGCCGCCCCAGCATCGTGAGCGTCACGTCCTTCGCCCACACCCCCGGCTGCAGCCGACCGCTCAGCTCGACACGGATCGTTTCGGGGACCCGGAACCAGAGCTTGCCCGTCATCATGACGGCCGAGAGATCGGTCCCCTCGACGCCGCACCCGAAGGCGTTGAACGCGCCGTAGGTCGTCGAGTGCGTGTCCGTGCCCACGACGACGTCGCCACAGGTGAAGTGCCCGCCCTCGGGCAGGACCTGGTGACAGATGCCGTCGCCCACGTCGTAGAGGACTGCCCCGTGCGCCTCGGAAAACGCGCGCATCGCGCGGTGAGTATTGGCCGCCTCGACATGGGGTGGCGGGGAATAGTGGTCGAGCACAAAGGCGGTACGCGAGGCAAACGGCAGCTGGGCGGCGCCGAGTTTCTCCACCATTTTTAGAGCGTTGCCCGCCCGCGCGTCATGCAGCATCGCAAAATCCACGTCCGCGACGACGACGTCGCCCGCTTTTACCGACTTGCCGCCGGCGTGATGGGCGAGGATTTTCTCGGCGATGGTCGAACCCATGCATCTCCTCTCGGATGTCGGACGCGCAGCAGCGCGCGGTGTTGGTCCGGCGGCGCCGTTAATTGTATCAGCGCCGGCGGCGAGCATGTCGCACCGGCATGAGTATTGCCCGTCAGTTCATCCCCCAAAGCAACGACGCGCGGTCCGCATCGGTCCACACGCCCCCCGCTTTGCGCTCATTGCGGCGTTCTTCGTGCCAGCGACGGTAGGGAACATTCTCGGGATTGGTGACCGCGTCGCTTTCAAACAGCTGCGCCGCCAGGCGCGCGGCGACTGGATCGGGTGAGCCGGACACGGGATACCCAAAGCGTCGCAACGTACCACCGATCAACGCCTCGAGCGCCGCGACATCTGCTGCCGCTAGACGGGTCCGGTACATCTCGCAGAATTGGGTTGAGATGGGCCGCGAGGTCTTGGCATGCAGCGGATGCGCGCTCCAGGCGCGCGCCGAACGCGTCTCGTGGGGCGCGAGCATGCGCAGGTCGAACGCTTCGCCAAGGAACTCGCACGCGCGGCGGATCGTAGGCTCGGGGGCGGCGCATAGATCCTCATAGCGAATCTCGAGGAACGCACCTGCTGGCAGCCGCTCGGCGGAATCGCGAACAGCGCAGACGTAACGCTCCCAGAGGGCTGCGCCCGAGTAGACCGAGTAAGGCCATAGCAGCGAGTCCGAGATGTCGATAGACTGGTCGCGCCCATCGCGCACGATGTGAATGAACTGCGCATCCGGAAAGAGCGCGAGGATCTCGTCCATCCAGAAGCTGTTGCGCGGCGTCTTCTCACCCCAACGAGCCTTGCCCTCGCCCTGTGCGTAGGCCGCGTGCACGGCCTCATAGGCTCCCGCGAACGTCGGCTCGCGGCACGCGCGCGCCAGCTGCTCCGGCGTGAGGTTGAGCGGCCACTTGCCCACAGTCGGCGTGTTCAGTATGTCTTCCGCCAGCGCGAGCAGGTTCTGCGGCTTTTTGAGATCGCCGTAGCTGAAGAGATACGGATACACCATGTCGAAGAGCCACCCGGGGGGCGGCACCGCAAGACGGGGGTGCGAATCGAATATGAGCCGCAGCAGCGTCGAGCCCGATCGGGGCGCGCTAACGATGAAAAACGGCTTTCGCTCTCCGGCCATTGCTGACACCCTCCATGCGATTACCGACGCTGCGCGAGCCGCCGAATTTGAGATCTGCTTGATGGACGGCTGGTGGGGGCGCAGTGCAGAGATCAATGAGATTACCCGCTCCGATTTTGCCCAGTCAACCATCGCGGGCTGGTCTGGCCACGCGGCGCGAGATGTGGTATCAAAGGCCCCTTTTCCGCACGAGCGAATGGTATGGGTATGGCTTCCGTGAAAGACGAATCCCTCACGGCCTACGTCGCAAACTTCATCACGGCAACCCGGTCCGGCAACATCCCGGGCGATGTGATGCATCTGGGCAAGCGCTCCATCCTGGATGGACTGGGATTGGCGCTTGCCGGCAACGCGGCCGAGTCCGGTCACATCGTGCGCCAGTATCTGCGCACCCTCGGCTGCGCGACCGACCGCGGCTGCACAGTCATCGGAACGCCGCTCAAGGTCCCGCCCCGCTTTGCGGCCTTTGCCAACGGCATTGCAATCCACGCCGACGATTACGACGATACGCAGCTGGCCGTCGCCAAGGATCGCGTCTACGGCCTGCTCACGCATCCCACCGCTCCCGCGTTGCCGCCGGTGTTGGCGCTCGCCGAGCGCGACAACCGCTCCGGCCTGGACATGCTGACTGCCTACCAGGTCGCCGTCGAGGTCGAGACGAAGATCTCCGAAGCGATTAATCCGCGGCACTACGATCATGGATTTCACTCGACCGCAACCATCGGCACGATCGCTGCCGCAGCGGGCGCCGCGCGTTTGCTGGGCCTCAACAACGAGCAGACTCGCCGCGCGATCGGCATCGCGGCGAGCCAGGCGGCGGGCCTGCGCGAGAACTTCGGCACCATGACGAAGCCGTTCCACCCCGGGCGCTCCTGCGAGAGCGGGATCGTGGCCGTGGATTTCGCGCGACTCGGGTGGACTGCCACCCCGATCGTGCTGGAAGCAGGGCGCGGATTCTTCAAAGCGGCGGGCGGTGGCTACGATCCGGCCGCGATCGAGGGCAAGCTCGGCAGCCCCTGGTCGTTCGCCTTTCCCGGCGTCTCGATCAAGCCGCATCCGAGCGGATCGTTGACGCATCCGGGCATGGGTCTGATGCTGGACCTCATCCGGCAATACGACATACGGCCGGCACAAGTGGCCAGAGTCAAAGTCGGCACCAATCGGCACATGCCCAACGCGCTGATCCACCGCCGGCCGAAGAACGAGCTGCAGGCGAAGTTCAGCATGGAATTCTGCATGGCGATCCTGCTCCTGGAGCGCAAAGCGGGGCTCGCCGAATTTACGGACGAAACGGTCAACCGCCGCAACGTGCAAGCCATGATCGAGAAGATCGAATTCGGCGTGCATCCAGTCGCCGAAGCGGCAGGCTATGAAAAGATGACGACCCTCATCGACATCGAGCTCACCGATGGCCGGACCGTGAGTGGACGTGCCGATTTCGGCAAGGGCAGCCCTGCAAACCCGATGAGCGACCAGGAACTTGTGGACAAGTTCCGCGAATGCGCGGCCTGGGGCAAGCTGCCGAAAGCGAGCGCGGAAAAGGTGGTCGACCTCGTTTTCGGTCTCGAGAAGCTTAAAAGCGTGCGTGAGCTTACCCGCCTGCTCGCCATCGGCGGCAAGAAGCGAAAAAAATAGACAAGATTAACAAGATTGAACCCATGACAGTTCGGATCTATCGCTTGTCGGTATTTTTTGCCTTAATCCTGTAAATCTTGTAAATCCTGTCCATTTGCTTTTCAGTTGCGCTCTATGAACAAACCCGTAATCGGCTTGATGCTCGGCGACATGACCGGCATCGGGCCAGAGATCTGCGCCAGGCTGCTGGCGTCCGGAAGCGTGAACCAGGTCGCGCGCACCGTGGTGGTCGGTGACGCGCGGGTACTCGAGCTTGGCATGCGCGATGCCGATGTACACTTCGGTTACCGCACGCATCGAACGATCGAGGAGGTGCGCTGGCCGGCTGAAACGCTGCCCCTGATCGATCTCGGCAACGTGGATCCCTCGCGCATCAAACGCGGGGAAGTATCAGAGGAGTCGGGACGAATTTCCGGTGAGACTCTCAAGTATATGATTGAGCTTGCCCTCTTGGGCAAGCTCGATGGCATCTGCTTCGCACCACTCAACAAGATGGCGCTACACCGGGGCGGCTGGAAGTTCTCCGACGAGCACCAGATGTTCGCGAAGCTCACCCGCCACACCGGAGTCTTCGGCGAGATGAACGTAATTCCGGAATTCGCGACGTTTCGCGTGACCTCACATATCGCGCTACGCAAGGCGGTCGACCTGATCTCGCCGCAGCGCATTGCCGACGTCGTCCAGCTCGCTGACCGTACGCTGCGCGCGATGGGCCATCCGTCTCCCCGCATCGCCGTCGCGGCGCTGAATCCCCACGGGGGAGAGAACGGGCTCTTCGGAGACGAGGAGATTCGTATCATCCGGCCGGCCGTCGAGGAACTGCGCGCCTCGGGCGTCGGCGTAACCGGCCCAGTGCCCGCGGACACGCTCTTCCTCCGGGCCAAGCGCGGCGAGTTCGACGGAGTCGTGATGATGTACCACGACCAGGGCCAGATCGCGACCAAGCTGCTTGGCTTCAACAAGGGTGTCACCGTCACGGCGGGCATGGACACCGTTTTCGCCACGCCCGCTCACGGCACTGCATTCGACATCGTGGGCCAGGGAAAAGCCGACCCGGGCGGGCTCGATTATGCGCTTCGGCTCGCAGCGAAGCTCGCTACCGCTCGCAAGTCCGTGTATGGTGAATAGTGGATGGCGAATGAATTGAACCGCCGCGACGCCAAGACCGCCAAGAAAACTACTTTAATATCGAACCGCGGAGAGACGGAGAGAAACAAAACACGTTTCACTACAAGCTACTGACTATTTTTTCCATTCACCATTCACTATTCACCGGTTAAATATGTTCAATCCCTTCAAGCAACTCGAGATGATCAAGGC
>JAQBFV010000330.1:0-2693 GCA_032123035.1 Betaproteobacteria bacterium
CGGCTACGCGGCACGAGGTGAAGCTTTCGCGGATCTGATCGTCGCGGCCATGCGGGGCGTTCGCTAGCTCGCGCACGCCATCGAGCGCACGTCCCGTTTGCCGGCGCGCGCCGCTCACTAAGCCGGAGGTCTTTCCCACCAGCGTATGGCGGGAAAGCACGTAGAAGGGGTGTCAGGAACCTGATTTTGAGGTTCCCGACACCTTTTTTTTGAGCCTCCAGTAATGCGTAATGGGTGACGGGTGATGGGTGTTATGCTTTTACCAGTCACCAGTCACCAGTCACCAGTCACGATCGTGGAGGGAGGAGGTCCCGCATGAACCGTTTGCTCGATAGCGTCATGGTTGCTGCCATGCTGGCGCTTAGTGGGGCAGCGTTCGCGGGGGCCTACTTCGAAAAGGGCGGTGCCGCGATCGAGGGTTATGATCCTGTCGCGTATTTCACGCAGAACAAGCCGGTGAAGGGTTCCACGGCGTACACCGCGATGTACAAGGGCTCGACTTTCCGTTTTGCCTCGGCTGCTAACCGCGACGCCTTCGTCGCCGAGTCGGACAAGTACGCGCCGCAGTATGGCAGCTTCTGCGCCTACGCGGTTGCGGGCGGCTATAAAGCCAAGATCGAGCCCGACGCCTTCACGATCGTGAACGGCAAGCTCTATCTCAATTACGACCAGAGCATCCAGCGGCGCTGGCGCCGCGACATCCCCGGCTATATCCGCGAGGGCGACCGCAACTGGCCCGAAGTCGCGAAGAAGCCATTTCCGTAAAATGGAGCCGTTTAGTTACCTAGTTACCTAGTCACTCGAGTTGCGTGAGTCGTGACCTTGTCACGAGTCTCACGTCTGCAGAAAGATTGGAGTAGGCGAATGGTCAAGATCGAGTTCTACGATCCATCGGGAAGCCTGGAGGTCACGACACCGCACGCGCCGCGGCTCGCGGCGCTCGAGGGAAAGCGCATTGGTTTCGTCAGCAACGAGCAGTGGCAGGCCTATCGCATGCTGCCGCTGCTGAAGGAGACGCTCGAGACGGATTTCCCGGGCATCGAGGTGCTGCCGGTGGATGCGTTTCCGCAGGGCAACGCGCTGATCCCGACCGAAGAGGCGGCGGCCCTGGTCAAGAAGAGCGGGGTCGACGCCGTCATCGTCGGCAACGCGGCTTGAGGATCCTGCGCCACAGCATGCGGCCGTGCAGCCGCTAGAATCGAAGCGCTGGGTATCCCGACCGTCACGCTGACGCGGACGGATTTCGTCGGTGTCATGAAGAATGCCGTCTCCGGCCTCGGGCTCGCGCCGGACGCGGCGATGGTCACATTCCCAATCGAGCTGTTCCTGCCGGGCAGCGATATCGCGTCTGTCCGGGCGCGCAAACGCGAGTTCTATGACGGGCTCACGGCCTGGAAATCGCAGTCCGCCAGCGCGGCGCCCGGCGAGAAGCCGATGCTCTCCGTCGAGGCCGCGAGTCACGAAGAGGCGCTCTTCAAGGCCAACAACCTGCTCCTCACCAGTCTTTGGGGCGACGGCCTGCCGCTATGGCCCGCGACACGCGAGCGCGTCAACTGGATTCTCCTGGGTTCGGTGCTGCCGCGAACGCATGTGCTTGGCAAGTTCCCACCGCGCGGCGGCGTCACGACGATCGAGACCTGCGCCATCGCGCTCGCCATGGCGGGCGGGCGCCCCGAGTACCTTCCGGTGCTGGTCGCCGCGGTGGACGCCTGTCTCGATAAGGAGTCGGGCTTCGATCAGTTGCAGGCGACCTCGGGCGGCCCGTTTCCAGCGGTCATCGTCAACGGGGCGATTCGCAAGCAGATCCGCCTGAATTCCGGCTTCGGCTGTCTCGGACCGGACCCGCAGCGCCCCGCGGGCGCGAGCATCGGGCGCGCGCTGCGGCTGCTCCAGCAGAACGTGGGCGGCGCGCTGCCGGGCACGGGCACGATGGCGATCTACGGCGCAATGCGCTACACGAATGCCGTCTTCGGCGAGGACGAGGAAAGCCTGCCGCCGGGCTGGCTGCCGCACGGCACCGAGCGCCACGGCTTTGCGCCGGGCAGCAATTCGGTTTCGCTGGTTTTCGCGAGCGGTGTCACCAACATCCGCCGCCGCGGCGCGAAGAAAGAGACGCCGGAGGAAGATATTCTGAATGGCCTGCATCGCATGGCCGATTTCATGCGCACGCCCAACCTCGCCGCGCTGGCCGGCTACGAGAAGGGCACACCCGGCATCATGATGATTCCGCCCGTGGTAGCGCAGACCATGGCGGGGCTCGGCTGGACCAAGCAGTCCGTCCGCGAATTCCTGTGGGAACACTCCAAGATCCCCCTGGAACAGATGCGCCGCGCCGGCGCGCCGGCCTGGATCGAGATCGACGCCAACCCGGTGACGCGCGCGAGCATCGATCTCGACCCATGGCCCATCTGCACGAAGCCCGACAACATCGTGTTCCTCGTCGCCGGTGGCTCGCATCCGACCCACAGCCAGTGGCTGCAGGCCCACTCGCCGCGCGTGACCGGGCGCACGATCACTCTGCCCGAATCCTTCGACCGGTTGCTCGCGGACGCGGATCGCGATCTCGGGTGCGGCGACGACGTCTGTTTGGTTTGAAAGAAGTGACGACTGACGGGTGACGACTGACGAAGTGATGCTAGTGAATCTGCGTTAATCTGCGGTCATGACTACGGTGACCGGTGACCGGTGACCGG
>JAQBFV010000331.1:0-2828 GCA_032123035.1 Betaproteobacteria bacterium
GGCCTCGCGCTCACACTATTGTCCTCCTGGTCCGTCGGCGTGATCGCGGCGGAAGAATCGGTGATGGCGGGTTCAACCGGTCATTGCAACACCGCCGCTCGTCTATCGGCAGGCGTCTCAAAGCCCAAGGTCTTCCTGGGACGCTGATTGAGGCGCAAAGCGATTTTGTTTAAGTGCGCCTGAGAGTGCCGGGATAGATCTGTTCCCTTGGGGAAATACTGGCGCAGCGATCCATTCGTGTTCTCGTTGCTGCCGCGTTGCCATGGGCCGCGGGGATCGCAGAAGTAGACCTGCACATTGGTGGCGACGGTGAAGTTCTTGTGGTCGGCCATCTCCTTGCCCCGATCCCAGGTCAATGATCGGCACAGCTGCTGAGGCAGTTTGCGCACGCGCTTGCTTAGCGCGCCGATCACGGTGGCGGTGTCCTTGCTCGGAACTTTGATCAGAATCGCAAACCGAGAATGCCGTTCCACCAGCGTCACCATGTGCGTGTTGTTCGCACCGGAGAGGAGATCGCCTTCCCAGTGGCCTGGCACGGCCCGATCTTCAGCCTCGGCTGGACGCTCGCGGATTGATACCGCATCGACGAGCTGGGCAAGCCCGATCTTCTTGGTGCCGCCCTTGGCTTGGCGCATTTGCCGCGTCATACGCAAGTGCGCCATCAGCTCCTTCTTCAGCACGCCGCGTGCCTGGACAAAGAGGCTTCGATAGATCGTCTCGTGGGACACGTGCATGCCCTCGTCGGCAGGGAATTTGCGCCTCAGCCAGCCAGAGATCTGCTCCGGGGACCACTGCAGCGCCAGCTTCTGCGCGACACGCCATCTTAGCTCGGGATGGGTGGCCAGGCGGCAAGGCTTCGGACGCAGGGCCCGCTCCCAGGCGCGCGTATCAGCTTCACTGGCGCGGTAGGCGCTGCAGCCCCCGTTGCGCATTACCTCCCGACTGACCGTGGAGGGCGCGCGCCCCAACTTGGCTGCGATCCGGCGTATCGATCGGCCCGCGGCAATGCCGCGCGAGATCTCCTCGCGCTCCCCCAGGCCGAGAGCCAACCGAGCTCGCCGGCGCACCGTGGGGGCAATGCCTCCATCCAACGCCAATACGCGGTAGACCCCGCTCATGTTCCTTCTGTCGAGCGCCCGCGCAATATCGGCTATGCACTGCCCGTTCTTCCAGCGCTCCCAGAGCTCGGCCTTCTGCTGCGCCGTGAACCTCGTCCGTGCAATTCCCTCCATACGCATACGTCCTCATCTGGTCACTAGATTAGAAGGTGTTGCAATGACCGGTTGAACCCGCCGTCGAAACCGGACGTTCGCGAAGGGCCGCTTTCGGCCAATAGGTGATTAACTGCCGAGCGTTGCCGCTGGTTGCTCCTGAGCGTGCCAAAAGTGTGCCGGGAATTACGGCGGTGGCGGTCGGGGCACCTTACACCGGAGGCGGTTCTGCCTATGCGAGCAGCGCTCTCATCTCACCCTCGAGCGCACCGTCGGGCTGCGTTCGTTTCATTCGTTATTAGCGTCCTATGTCATTAGCATGTTCCTGACGTGCTTCAGAAAATCAGCTTCCGGACGGTGACGTAAATTGTCAATTTTTGACGGCACGCGTCCGTTCCGCGAGCGCGGGTCGCGTGCCGTCCTGTGCGAAAAAAATCACAGGTTGCCCCTGGCGCAAAGCGATCGGAGATTCTCGTCACGCTCGGTCCCCTCTCGGCTGCGAAATTTGGCACAAATTTGCGCCCGTTCGTTTTGCAGTGGGATTTCAACAAAACGCGGGTTTCAGAAGTTATCTATATGATCGTAAAAGGATAACTTGGTTTCGATAATTGGGTTCCGATTGGCTTTCTGGTATGAAATTTGCTAATTCGCCTCGTGCAAACCTTGAGTTTGTTTTTAATTAACCAAGCGAAAAGGAGAATCACATGAAGCGCATTCAAAGAGGTTTCACGCTAATCGAGTTGATGATCGTCGTGGCCATTATCGGCATCTTGGCCGCGGTGGCGTTGCCTGCTTACCAGGACTACACCATCCGCGCGAAGGTGTCGGAACTGATCCTCGGGGCGAGTGGTTACAAGACCACGATCGCCGAAGCCGCGCAGTCGAACGGGACACTCATGAACTCGAACGTCGGCTTGACGGTGATGAACTCCGGTAAGGTGAGGGGCGGAGGTATTACCAATATGGGCGTGGTTACGCTCGATGGCGCCAACGACGCGACGTCAACCGGCACCGTCATAAATCTCACTCTGACGCCGGCCTTCAGCCCGACCGACGGCAAGGTCATCTGGACTTGTTCGGCGCCCACCGCGCAGCACGTTTACATGCCCGCGGAATGCCGTCACTAAGCCGATAGCAACTCGAGCCGGTCTTCCGGTCCGGGTCCGAAGAAACCCCTCGCAAGAGGGGTTTCTTTTTGTACGAATCGCCGTGCTCCGCAGACGATCGGTTGCAGCGGAGGGTGGCACGCCTCTTGCTGTTATGACTCTGTCAATCAGGAATTCCCGAGGGAGTAATGAAACGGATACACGCCGGTTTTACATTGATCGAGCTGATGATCGTCGTTGCGATCATCGGAATTCTGGCAGCGGTCGCGCTGCCTGCATATCAGGACTACACCGCTCGCGCCAGGATGTCTGAAGTTATTCTTGCCGCTTCTGCTTGCCGCACCAGCATAACCGAGAGTGTTCAGACTGCACTCAATCTGCCGGGTGCCGGTCAGTGGGGCTGCGAAACCAGCACGCAAAATGCCCTTCCGGCGTCACAGTACGTCAATACAATCATGACCAGCAGCGGCGGAGAAGTTTGGGTCGACGTTAGACAAGTTAATTCCGTCGT
>JAQBFV010000332.1:0-2779 GCA_032123035.1 Betaproteobacteria bacterium
AACCTCCTTCCCCCTCAGGGGGAAGGTTGGGATGAGGGTGGGGTTAGGCCAAGCTCATCTTGTTAGGTGCTCTAATTGTTTCGATTCACGATTGACGATTGACGATTCACGAGAGTGGCGAGTAAAGAATGAAAGGCGAAGAGCGCAAACTCCTGGAGATCTTCGAGCAGCTTGTGCCCGAACAGCAGGACAAGCTGATGGAGTTCGCCGAGTTTCTTGCGGTAAGCGACGCGGTGCGCGATGATCCAACGGCGGCCGCGCCTGAAATGCTGCCCCGGCCGGCGGGCGAGACCGTCACGATGGCCATTCGGCGGCTCGTGAGGGCGTACCCGATGCTCGACCGTCGCCGGCTGATGGCGGAGGCGTCACGATTCCTGGCCGAGCACGCATTGCAGGGCCGTGCTGCTTGCGAGGTCATCGACGACCTCGAGGCCGTCTTTGCGGCACACAACCGAGGAGTTCAGAATTAGGACTGATGAATGATGAACGGAGATCCGCGAAGGCTGGTGTTTCATGTTGGCGTACTGTTCATTCCGCATTCATCATTCAACATTCATCATTGAGCTGTCGTGCCGCGTCCAATATTCGCCACGATCAACCTCAGCGCCCTCAGGCATAACCTCGCGGTCGCGCGGCGACGTGCCTCCAGCTCGAAGACGTTTGCCGTGGTGAAGGCGAACGCCTACGGTCACGGGCTCACGCGCGCGGCGCGTGCCCTCGCCGAGGCGGAAGGTTTTGCGCTACTCGACCTGGACGAAGCGATCGGGCTGCGCGCCGCGGGCTACCGGCAGCGCATCCTGCTGCTCGAAGGGTTTTTTTCTCCGTCCGAGTTTCCGCTGTTTGCCGAGCACGGGATCAGTGCGGTGGTACATACCCGCGAGCAGTTGCGCATGCTGAGACAGTTGCCGAAAGAGGCGGCGCTCGACGTGTTCCTCAAGCTCAACACCGGTATGAACCGCCTCGGTTTCACCGCGGCGGAGTTTCCGGATGCGTTGCGGACCTTGCAATCCAATCCCGGGGTCGCGCAGATCGCGCTCATGACGCACCTCTCCGACGCCGATGGCGCGAGCGGTGTTGACTGGCAGACCGCGGTATTCGACCGGCTCGCGAATGGGCTCGATCTGACACGCAGCCTGGCCAACTCGGCGGCCATTTTCCGGTTTCCGGAAACACACGCCGACTGGGTGCGACCGGGGATCATGCTCTACGGTTGTTCACCGTTTTCGGAGCAGTCCGGGCCCGAACTGGGGCTTGTGCCAGCCATGACGCTGGAGAGCCAGATCATCGCGGTGCAGCAGCTGCGGCGCGGGGATGCGGTAGGCTACAGCAGGCTGTTCGTGGCGGACCGCGACATGCGCATCGGTGTCGTCACCTGCGGCTACGCCGACGGCTATCCGCGGCATGCGCCGAACGGCACGCCGATTATGGTCGAAGGACGGATGACGGGGACGGTGGGCCGCGTGTCGATGGACATGCTGTGCGCCGACCTGAGCGAAATACCGGAAGCGCTCGTCGGATCGCGCGTCGTGCTGTGGGGTGAGGGCGTACCCATCGAGCGCGTTGCCGAAGCGGCAGGAACGGTCGGATACGAGTTAATGTGCGGGCTCGCGCAGCGCGTTCCGATTCGCGAGCGCGACTAGAATCCGTGAAACGTGAATCGTTAAACGTGAAACGTGCTTTGTGCTCTAGAAGTATAGCCTTCGGTTGGAAGCGCACGGTTTCCGTTTCACGTTTCACGTTTCACGTTTCACGAGAGAGACCAGCCGGGGCTCGATAGAAATGGCGAAAGCAAAAACCATCTATTCCTGCACCGAGTGCGGCGGCCAGGTCCTGAAGTGGCAGGGCCAGTGCCCCCATTGCCAGGGCTGGAACACGCTGGTCGAGGCGATCGCGGAAACAGCGCCTTCGGCTAACCGCTTCGGGCTGGTCGCCGAGGCGGGTAAGCTGCAGCGCCTTGCCGAGGTGGAGGCGCGCGAAACGTCGCGGATCACGACCGGGATCGAGGAATTCGACCGGGTGCTCGGAGGGGGCATGGTGGCGGGGGGTGTCGTCCTCCTGGGGGGCGACCCCGGAATCGGCAAGTCCACGCTGCTGCTGCAGTCGCTTGCCGAGGTCGGGCGCGCGCGCAAGGTGCTGTACGTGACAGGAGAGGAATCCCCGCAGCAGATCGCGTTGAGGGCGCAGCGGCTCGGTGTCGACGCGGGGCACGTGCATATACTCCCCGAGATCCACCTGGAAAAGATACAGGCGGTGATCAGTGCCGAGAAGCCCGACATCGCGGTGATCGACTCGATTCAGACGCTTTACTCCGGACAGCTGCAATCGGCGCCGGGATCGGTCGCCCAGGTGCGTGAATGTGCCGCGCAGTTGACGCGGCTCGCGAAAAGCTCGGGCACGACGATCATCCTGGTCGGGCACGTGACCAAGGAAGGCACGCTTGCGGGCCCGCGCGTGCTCGAGCACATGGTCGATACGGTCCTCTACTTCGAGGGCGACACGCACTCCAGCTTCCGCCTCATCCGCGCGTTCAAGAACCGCTACGGCGCGGTGAACGAGCTCGGCGTGTTCGCCATGACCGACAAGGGGCTGAAGGGCGTGTCCAACCCCTCGGCCCTGTTCCTGTCCCAGCACGACGGCGAGGTCGCCGGCTCGTGCGTGATGGTGACGCAGGAGGGCACGCGCCCGCTGCTGGTGGAAATTCAGGCGCTGCTCGATGAGGCGCATTCACCCAATGTGCGGAGGTTGTCGCTGGGCCTGGAACAAAATCGCCTGGCGATGC
>JAQBFV010000333.1:0-15743 GCA_032123035.1 Betaproteobacteria bacterium
TGACGACTGATGGGTGATGGGTAATGGGTAATGGGTAATGGGTAATGGGCCTAAAACCGGTGAACGGAGATCCGACTTTTGCCTTGTATTCTAAGTTTCTCTTGATGTCTTGGCAGGTCAATTCTAGTTCTTGCTTCTCTCTCGGCGTCTTGGCGGTTCAATTCTAGTTCTTGTTTCTCTTGGCGCCTTGGCGGTTCAGTTTTGATTTTGCTTCTCTCCGCATCTCCGCGGTTCAATTATTGGTGTTATCTGCGTCTATCTGCGTTTATCTGCGGCTAATGCTCTTGATTTTCGCACGCGCACTCAGCCCCCGCGCGCGCTTTCGAGAAACGCCGATAGCTGCGCAATCCACTCCGGTCGCGTAAAAATGAAGCCGTCATTGTGCCCACCGCGCATCTCGAGGAACTGTTTGGGCTCGCCGGCCGTTTCGTAGAGCGCCTTGCCGTGCGCAAAGGGGACGATATCGTCGTCCCGGCTGTGCGCGATCAAGATCGGCGCCTTGATTGCCTTGATCGCCTCGCGGCTGTCGTACGAGAAACGGCTGATCAGCCGCACGGGGAGGAAGGGATAGACCTGTGCGCCGAGGTCCGGCACCGAGGTGAAAGTCGAGGCGAGGACGAGGGCACGCGGTTTGACGCGGGTGGCGAGCCACGCGGCAACCGCGCCACCGAGAGACTCGCCGAAAACGACGATGTCGCCGGGAGCCACGCCGCGTTCATTCGTAAGCCAGCGCCACGCTGCCTCGGCATCCCGATAGGTGCCTTCCTCCGAGGGCGAGCCGGTACTGCGGCCGTAGCCGCGGTAGTCGACGATGAAGCTCGAGTATCCGAGACGGTGGAACATCGTGAGGTAATCGAGACGGTGAGAAATATTTCCGGCGTTGCCGTGGAAGATCAGCACCGTGCCGCCGGCACGTTCGTGCGGCACCCACCATGCCGCGAGCTTTTCGCCGTCGGCCGTTGCGACGGTGACCGGCTCGAACGCGAGCCCGTACGCCAGCGGCGTTGCCGCAATTTCCCGACTGACCTGGGGAAAGTATACGAGGCGCGGCTGAAAGAAGTACACCAGCGCGACCAACGCCGCGTAGCCCAGCGCCAGAAGGATCAGAAAGTTCCACAGCATGCGGGGCATCGCGACGGGCAGGAAGGGGTCATCCCTCGACGGGTTTGTCCGGATCCCTGTCTCCGCGTTCCCGGCCATCCGGCTCGCAGGTTTGTTTCTCACCACCCCAGGACATACGCCGGCCTCCTGGGATCGGCGCCACCGTGTAGCACGCCGTTCTTGTGATCGGCGACGATGGTGCACACCGACCCGGCGAGCCAGGTCGCATCATCCCACCAGTAGACCTTGTGCCCGCGGCTCGCCAGCTCATCGCCCGTGTGACGATCGATGCGCGATTCGAGGTAGAGACGCCCCGGATAGTACGGGTGCGGCTCGAACGAGCCGGGATAGCTGTAATTGGAGAACCGGGGCGCCTCGACCGCGCTCTGCGGGTCCATGCCGAACACGTTGACGTTGAGAAACACCTGCAGCATCGCCTGGCATTGCACGTCTCCGCCGGGTGTCCCGAACGGCATGTAGGCGCGCCCGCCGCGCAGCGCAAGCGCCGGGTTGGGCGTGAGGCGCGGGCGCTTTCCCGGCGCGACCGAGGACGGATGCTCGGGATCGGCCCACGACTGGGTCCCGCGTCCTGAGCAGAGAATTCCAACGCCGGGAATGAGCGGTGTCTTGTCCGAGCCGTCGCTCGGTGTGCACGAGAACGCGTTGCCATGTCGGTCGATCACGCACACGTACGACGTGTCGCCGGGCCCCGGTGCGTCCTCCAGCTGCGGCGCCGGCACGCAACGATGCTTGAGCGAGGCAAGCGTGGCGGGATCTCCGGCTGGCGGCATGCCGGGCCACGCCTTCTCCACACTGATCAGCGATCGGCGATACGCCGCATAGGGCTCCGACATGAGCCCCTTGATCGGGACCTCCACGAAGCGCGGGTCGCCGAAGTGATGATGGCGGTCAGCGAAGGCGAGCTTGAGCGCTTCCGTCACGACGTGAACGTAGTCGGACGAGTTATGTCCCATGGACTTCAAGTTGTAGCCCTTCAGGACGTTGAGCGCCATTGGCAGCACGGGCCCCTGCGACCACGGCCCGCAGGCGTGCAGCTCGATGTCATCGAAGCGCGCGCGCACCGTCGGCTCGAAGCGCACGCGGAAATCCGCGAAATCCTCGAAGCGCATCGGCCCGCCCTGCTTCTCGATGAAGCGCGTAATGGTGCGTGCGATATCACCGCGGTAGAACGCCTCGCGCGCCGCCTTGAGGCCGGCCCTGCGCCCTTTACGCCGCGCGGTCTTTTTCTCCTGGTCCGCCAGGTACTGAAGCGTCCTGCCAAGATCCGACTGGACGAAGATCTCGCCGGCCTCGGGCGGCCGGCCTTTCGGCAGGAACACCTTGGCACTGGAGGGCCAGCGCTCATACTCGCTACGGTTGTCGCGTATGAACTCGGACATCAGCGGATACATCGGGAAGCCTTCGCGCGCAAAGCGGATGGCGGCGGCGGCTACGTCTCCGAAACTCATCGTGCCGAAACGCTCGAGCGCGGTCAGCCAGGCGTCGGGCGCGGCCGGCACTACGCAGCGCTCGACGCCCTTCGGAATCTTCCCGCCGTGCTTCTTCACGAAATAGTCGGCGGTGACCGCCTTCGGCCACACGCCAAGCCCATCGATACAGTGCACCTTCCGGTTGCGGGCGGTATAGATGATCTGGGGCGCCACGCCGCCGAAATTGACCTTGTCCGTCTGCAGAACGCCGATCGCAATGCCGGCCGCCACTCCAGCATCGATCGCGTTGCCGCCCGCCTCCAGAATCTCGAATCCCGCGTGCGCCGCAAGATAATGCCCAGCCGAAATCACGTGCCGGGTGCCCATGATGGTCATGCGACTGGATGACATGCGCTCTCTCCTGAAAGCGGCGCTGTTACCTGTAAGCGCCGCGATGTCCTTGGTCCTTGAATTCTACTCGCCCTTTCGCCCGGGCGTTTCATTCGATGCCGCAGGTGTCCCTGGGCGCACGCAGTGCAGCGCGGTCTGGGCCGTGGCGATTGGTGTATTATTCCGCTTCACGTTGGGCTGTATTTATCTGCGGCTAAATTAGGGGTTTAACCGCGGCACGATTTACGATTTACGATTCACGATTCACGTCTGGTTTAGAGCATGAAGCCATTTAGCTGGGATTTTCCGTACCCGTCGCAACGCATGCCGGTGTTGGCGCGCAACGCGGTCGCAACCTCGCAACCGCTCGCCGCGCAGGCAGGGCTGCGCATGATGTTGAAGGGCGGCAACGCGGTCGACGCCGCGCTTGCCACCGCGATCGCGCTGACGGTGCTCGAGCCCACGAGCAACGGCATCGGCAGCGACACCTTCTGCATCCTGTGGGACGGAAAACAGCTTCACGGCCTGAACGCCAACGGGCGCTCCCCCGCCGCCTGGAACCTCGACCGTTTCAAGGGGAAAACGGTGATGCCCTCCCGCGGCTGGGACGCAGTCACGGTTCCCGGTGCCGTGTCGGCCTGGGTCGCGCTCTCGGAGCGTTTCGGGAAGCTGCCGTTCGCCGATTTGTTCGAACCGGCGATCGACTACGCGGCCGACGGCTTCATGGTGTCGCCGACCATCGCGCGGCTGTGGGCGAAACAGGTGCCCGATCTGCGCAATGTGCCTGGCTTCGCGGAACACTTCATGCCGCGCGGGCGTGCGCCCGAGGCCGGCGAGAAATTCGTTGCGCCTGCCCACGCGAAAACGTTGAAGCGCATCGCCGAGACGAAAGGCGAAGCTTTCTACAAGGGTGATCTCGCCGAGCAAATCGCCGCCCATTCGAAGGAGCACGGTGGCGCAATGACGGTCGCAGACCTCGCCGCGCATGCCGTGGACTGGGTGGAACCGATCGCTCATCCGTACCGCGGCTACACGCTGCATGAAATTCCGCCTGCGACACAAGGCATCAGCGCGTTGATGAGCCTCGGCATGCTTGAGGGTTTCGACCTGGGCTCGCTCCCGGCGGATTCCGCGGACAGCCTTCACCTGCAAATCGAGGCGATGAAACTTGCCTTTGCCGATCTGCACGAGCATGTCTCGGACCCGGCGACGATGCGGGTGAGAAGCGCCGATTTGCTCGACAAGGAGTACCTGCGCGCGCGTGCACGATTGATTAACATGAAGAAAGCGCAGACGCCACAGCACGGCGTCCCCGGCAGTGGCGGCACCGTGTACCTCACAGCCGCTGATGCGTCGGGCATGATGGTCTCCTACATCCAGTCGAACTACATGGGCTTCGGCTCCGGCATCGTGGCATCGGGCGTCAGCATGCAGAACCGGGGCTACGGCTTCGTCCTGCGGCCGGACCACGTCAACGTCGTGGCGCCGCGCAAGCGGCCTTTCCACACCATCATTCCCGCCTTCGTCACCGACAACGGCAAGCCCGTAATGAGCTTCGGGGGTGATGGGCGGCTCGATGCAGGCGCAGGGCCACTCCCAAGTCATGGTCCGGTTCGCCGACTACGGGCAGAACCCGCAGGCAGCCTCCGACGCGCCGCGCTGGCGCATCGGCGAGGGTCTTAGCGTCAATATCGAGCCGGGATTTTCCGCCGCGGTGCTCGAAGACCTGCGTCGCCGGGGCCATCGTCTCGCCGAGGCCGACCGCTGGAGCACCGACTTCGGGCGCGCGCAACTCATCTACCGCATGGAAGACGGTTATCTGGCGGCATCGGAGCGTCGCACGGATGGCCAAGCCGTCGGCTTCTGAGAAGAGAAGTGACGACTGATGACTGACGGCTGACGGCTGACGGCTGACGGGCGATCATTCTCATCTTACCGCTCTTTCGATTCACGTTTCACGATTCACGATTCACGGAATTTATGTCTGAACACAAAGCCACCACCCACTGGACCCGCGACGGCAAGGACTTCGGCTACAAGACCTACAATCGTGACCACGTCTGGCGCTTCGATAACGGTGTCGAGGTGCCCGCATCAGCTACGCCCGCCTACCTTGGCAATCCGGAGCGCGTAGACCCCGAGGGCGCGCTGGTCGCCGCGCTCTCGAGCTGCCACATGCTGACCTTCCTCGCATTGGCTTCCAACAAAGGCTTCGTCGAGAAAAACGCCCAGGGCAAGCTTGCTGTGACCCGCGTCGAGCTGCGTCCAAAAATTGTGTTTTCGGGTCCGAAGACGCCCACCGCCGCCGACATGGAGTGGCTACACGACAAGGCACACAAGGAATGCTTCATCGCGAACTCGGTGACCACCGAAGTTCGTGTCGTCACAGAATAGAGAAGATCAGCCGCCGATGAACGCCGATGAACGCCGATAAACTCCAAAACTAAACCGCCAAGGCGCCGAGAGAAACTTAGAATACAAGGCAAAAGTCGGATCTCCGTTCACCGTTCACCGTTCACCGGTTTTAGGCCCATCACCCGTCACTCATCACCCGTCACCCGTCACCCGTCACCCGTCACGAATTATTTTCCATTCACGAATCACGGCAGTCAGGAAGACTCGGATAGGACCCGAGTCGCTATCTTGTAACCATTCAGCCTGTGAGTCCGGCCAAAATCCTTCTGGCATTGGCTATCCGGCTGACAGCTGTAAGTGAGACAGGCTTCCCCGAGCCACTCAGTTGGAGAAGGAAAATGTATCTCCCAAAGCATTACGAAGAAACCGATGTGGGCGTTCTTCACCAAATTGCCCGTGCCCATCCTTTTGGGGCGCTGGTGACACTGACTCAGAACGGTCTCGAGGCGAACCACATCCCTTTCCTGGTGCAAGCTAATCCGGCACCTTACGGCACCCTGCACGGCCACATCGCTCGCGCCAACCCGCTGTGGCGTGATGTCTCGCCTAACGTTCAAGCACTCGTGATATTTCAAGGCCCCCACACCTTTATTTCACCTTCCTGGTATCCCAGCAAGAATGAAACCGCGAAAGTGGTGCCGACCTGGAACTACGTAGTCGTCCATGCGCGCGGACACATACGCGTCATCGACGACCCGGTATGGGTGCGAGCACACGTTGAAGAGCTGACCAATCGACATGAGGCAGAACGCCCTGCTCCCTGGAAAGTGACAGACGCGCCTGCTGACTACATTGAAAAAATGGTTGGAGCGATCGTCGGCCTCGAAATCCCCATCGCGCAACTTGTGGGCAAGTGGAAAGTAAGTCAGAACAAGTTGCCTAGAGACCGCGAGGGCGTTATTGCCGGATTGAGGCAGGAGGGTACCGATGCGGCGGCAGCAATGGCGAACCTGGTGAATCAAGCCCTCACTTCGGCTCGCGGGAACACATGACGGCTAACCGCACGATCGACGTGGGCCGCCTGCCGGTGATGTTGCCGCCAGCATACGGCCGATCATCGTGATTATTAGGCTCTTGGTGTAAAGGAGAAATGGCGATGTTTGAAAAAGAGCGCTTCATTGAGGAATGCCGCGTCGCGCTTAAGGAAAGCAACGCGCAGGCTGCGATACGCGAGTTGGTGGAGAAAGCCGTAAGCGACCCCGCGCAGATCGTGCGAGCGCTCGGGGAACCGCAGCGAGCAGGGGTCGAGACGATCTACAAGGCAGACGATCTAACCATCCTCAACCTGTGCTGGGGACCCCGGATGGTATTTAAACCCCACGATCATCGCATATGGGCTGTCATCGGCATCTATGGCGGTCGGGAGCAGAACATCTTCTACCGCCGCAGCGAGAAGGGTCTGACGCAGCACGGAACCAAGGAGCTGAACACGAAGGATACGGCCCCGCTGGGCGCAACAATTATTCACGCTGTAACAAATCCGCTGGATCAGATTACCGGGGCGATTCATGTTTACGGCGGAGATTTCTTCGCAACACCTCGCAGCGAATGGGACCCCAAAACGTTCGAGGAGCAACCCTATAACGTGGAGCACACGATGCGAGCTTTTGAGGAGTCGAACGATCGGCTCCCTAAAAGCTAAAAAGGGCCCGGCTCGATATATCATCATTCGAGGCTGGCCCGTTTGACCCATTAGACAGCGCGCTGCAGCTGACGGCCAATCCACTATGGGTCGGAAACGGACGTTCGCATGTCTTTCCGACGACAGACGAACAAAACAGTAGTTTCCACTTCCAGAATTTGACGTTTTGACTCTGCACAGACCCTGTTTCGGCGGGAACCTGTTTTCCTGAGCGCGTCTACTTTCGGTTTTGATGTGGATCAAAACCGGTCATCGGGTATAGGTCTAGTGTGTTTGAAGAGCCGCCTAACAGGCGCATGAAGCTGTCGAGCGGGAGATCAAAAAGGAAAGGTGTTGGTTGGTGAGCATGGCGACATCAGTCAAGTCGGATCAGCAACCGGCCCGCGAGCCCGGCTATCACGCCCTGGACGCCCCTTGCATCGGAAAAATCGCCCGCGTGCACGGCCCCATCGTCGACATTGCCTGCGAGGTGCTGCCAGCGCTGCACCGGGCGCTTTTTAGCCGTCTGGACGGCGAAGTGTATACATTCGAAGTGCACCAGCATCTGGACGTAACGCACGCGCGCGCTGTAACCCTGCACAGGACGGCGGGGCTGCAGCGGGGCATGCCGGTATTCGACACGGGTTCTTCGCTCCGTGTCCCAGTCGCCCCGGAATGCCTCAATCGGCTGCTGGATATCTTCGGCGCGCCGCTCGACGGCGGCCACCCTCTTCCCACGCAGAAATTCCAGGACATCTTTGCAAGACCGCCGGCGTTGAGCGAGACCCGGCCGGCCACGTCCGTCCTGGAGACAGGCATCAAGGTCATCGACCTGTTGTGCCCTTTCATCCGGGGAGGCAAAACGGGTCTCCTTGGCGGCGCTGGAGTTGGCAAGACCGTGCTGATCATGGAGTTCATGCACGCCATCGTCAAGCTCCATCAGGGGGTGTCGGTATTCGCCGGCGTCGGCGAGCGCATCAGGGAAGGTCATGAATTGTGGCGGGAGATGCAGAGCGCGGGCGTGATGCCCCACACCCTCATGGTATTCGGGCAAATGGACGAATCTCCCGGCGTGCGTTTCCGTGTCGGCATGACCGCGCTCGCTTACGCCGAGTATCTGCGCGACACGCTGGGCAAGGAAGTCCTGTTTCTGATGGACAACGCTTACCGTTTCGTGCAGGCGGGGAGTGAAATTTCCGGGCTGCTCGGGCGCATGCCGGCCACTGTCGGTTATCAGCCCACGCTCTTGACGGAAGTGGCGGAATTGGAGGACCGCCTTGTTTCCACTGACCGTGGCGACATCACTTCGGTGCAGGCCGTCTATGTGCCCGCCGACGACATGACCGATCCGGCGGTAAGCGCGATCCTCCATCACCTTGATACGAGCGTGGTCCTCAGCCGGGCCCAGGCTAGTAAGGGAATTTACCCCGCAGTGGACCCATTGCTCTCCACCAGCAAAATGATGGATCGCCAGGTGCTCGGGGACCGGCATTACGCGGTGGCCGAGGCCGTGCGGGAGCATTTCGCCCGGTACCGGGAGCTGGAGGACATCATCACCATGCTCGGGATCGAGGAGCTCTCCGAGAAGGACCGCCGGATCGTGCAGCGTGCGCGCAAGCTCCAGCGCTATCTCACGCAACCGTTTTACGTCGTGAGCGAGCACACGGGCATCCAGGGAACTTCGGTACCCCTCCGCACTACGCTCGACGACTGCGAAGCATTCCTGCGCGGTGATTACGATGACCTTCCTGAAGACCGATGCTACATGCAGGGTAGTATGAAAGCGGCGCAGGCATGAAGACCTACGTGCTGCATCTCGAAAGCGCCACGCAATATGAGCGCGTCGAGGACGTGGTGAGCTTCGTCGGCGAGGATGCCTCCGGCAGTTTCGGCATTCTGCCAGGCCACGGGCGCGCGAGTACCGTGCTGGAAATTGGCCTGGCGCGTTTTCGCGCGGCTGGCGGGGAATGGCAGTTTGTGGCGGCGCCGGGGGCGGTTGTCCGTTACGTCGAGGGCGAGCTTCACTTCAGTGCGCGCCGCTACCTGCGCGATACCGATCTCGAGCGCGTGCGCGTGGCGCTGCAGCAAGAGCTGCTTACGGAAGAAGACGCACTGCAATCGGTCAAACAGAGCCTGCGACGCCTGGAAGAGGAAATGCTCAAGCGCCTGTGGAAACTCGGGCGCGGAAGAGAGGCGCTATCGTGACCGCGGAACCGCGCGAGCGGGCTATCGAGCAGCAGCGACTAGAGGAACGCATGCAGCGGCAGGTCGAGCGCATGAAACGAGCGGAGCGGGAGCGCAGCAGCCTGCTCGGGCAGACCGTCTACCTTAGTACACTCGGTGTCTTGTTCGTGGTGCCGGTCGTGATCGGCGCATACTTCGGCAGCTGGCTCGACGGCCGGCTGGAGGGCTATGCTGTGCACTGGACGCTGAGCATGATCTTTCTTGGCATCGTCATCGGGGCGGTGAACGTGTACCTGTTCATCCGCGAGTAACAAATGGTCTCGCAGACGCTGCTGGCAGCCCCTGTTTTCCATCTCGGTTCGCTCGCGCTGACCGATACCGTGCTAACGACGTGGGGGATCATGCTCGCGCTCTGGGCGGTATGCTGGCTGTCGACGCGGCGGTTGCAGTTGGAGCCTGGCGCGTGGCAGGTAACGCTGGAGGGGATCGTCAGTACCGCCGAGGACGCCATTGCGGCCGTCCTGCCGGATCACGCCGGGCGTGTCTTGCCGCTGGTGGCGACATTGTGGATCTTCATCGTGTCTGCCAACCTGGTGGGTATTGTGCCGGGGCTGCACAGTCCGACCGATAATCTGTCGCTGACAGCCGGGCTCGCGATCTTGGTTTTTCTGTCGGTCCATTGGTATGGCATTCGAATCCATGGCCTGCGCCAGTATCTGCGCCACTATCTGGAGCCCAATCCGTTGTTGCTGCCATTTCACGTGGTGAGCGAGATTTCCCGCACGATCGCGCTTGCGGTGCGCTTGTTCGGCAATATGTTCAGCTTGGAAATGGCAGCGTTGCTCGTATTGCTGGTGGCCGGATTCCTGGTCCCGGTGCCGTTGCTGCTGCTGCATATCGTCGAGGCTCTGGTGCAGGCCTACATCTTTGGCACGCTCGCATTGATCTACATCGCAGGGGGCATCCAGTCCCTGGAACCAAAATCCAAGAAGAGCGAGGAGTAAAGTTATGAGCGATATGGCGTGGTTTACATTGGTTTCGACTGTAGCGGCGGCCCTGGCGATCGCGCTCGGGGCCATAGGGCCTGCGCTGGCGATGGGCCGCGCAATTGCCCAGGCACTGGATGCGCTCGCGCGTCAGCCGGAAGCGGAGCGATCGATCACCCGCACGCTGTTCATCGGCCTCGCGATGATCGAATCGCTGGCGATCTACGTGCTGGTCATCGTATTGGTCATCCTGTTCCGCAATCCGTTGCTGGAATATCTGGTCAAGTAGGAGCGGGCCGTGGACTTCGATTGGGTCACATTCGCCCTCGAGATCGTCAATTTCCTGATCCTGGTATGGATTTTGAAACGCTTTCTCTACCAGCCGGTGCTCCAGACGATCGCCCGGCGCAAGGCCGCAATCGATCAGACGCTGACGGATGCCCACGCAAAGATTTCCAATGCCGAGGCGCTGGAACGCCAGTACCGGGATCGACTCGGCGAATGGGAAAAGGAAAAGCAGGCGCTGCGGACCCAGGTGGAAGAGGAGATTAATGCGACCCGTGCGCGGAAGATGGCTGCGCTGGAGGAGACCCTGGGACAGGAGCGCGAGAAGCACCACTTGCTGGACCAGCGCGAGATGGATGAATGGCAGAGGAGGACCGAGGATGCTGCGGTCGCGCAGGGGGCGCAGTTCTCGGCGAAGCTGCTTTCGCGGCTGGCGGGACCGGAGCTCGAGGCGCGACTCGTCGCGATCGCGCTGGAAGACGTCAAGCAGTTCTCCGAAGCGCAATTGCAGGCGCTGCGGGCCGCTTGCCGCGACGGAAATGCCAGCATGACCGTAACGAGCGCCTTTCCGCTCGCCGAGCCTAACCGCCGCGCGCTCGTGCAGGGGTTTACCGAGGCAACGCAAGCGCAGCTATCGGGCAAATTCGCGGAAGAGCCACGACTGCTGGCCGGTTTGCGCGTGAGCATCGGTTCTTGGGTGTTGCACGCCAATCTCCTGGACGAGTTGAAGTTTTTCAGTGACGTGGCGCGCGATGGGGCTTGAGCAAGGTAACGCTGGTTCCATCCTCGCCGACCGCGCCCGGTGGCTGGGGCAATATCGCTTTTGCACGCGCCTGACCGAGCAGGGGACCATCGTCTCGATCGGCGACGGGATCGCGCACCTTCGCGGCCTCCCGTCGGCAGCCATGGACGAGGTGCTGCACTTCGAGGATGGCAGCCGGGCCCTGGTTTTCTCGGTGGAACCGGATCTGGTCGGTGTCATCCTGCTCGAAGAGAGCGAACGCCTTACGGCCGGCACCGCCGCCTATCTGTCCGGCCAGCGCCTCGGCATTTCCGTCGGCCAGGCTCTGCGCGGTCGCGTCGTGGACCCTTTGGGCACGCCGCTCGACGGCGAGGCGCCGCCGAAGGCCGACGCGCGGCGCGATCTCGACGTGCGGTCGCCGCCTATCGTGGCCCGCGATTTTGTCAACGCGCCGCTTTACACCGGCACCAAAGTCGTCGACACGCTCATACCCATCGGCAAGGGGCAACGCGAGCTGATCATCGGGGACGACGGGCTTGGCAAGAGCACGCTCGCCATCGACGCCGTGATCAATCAGAAAGACAAGAACGTTCTGTGCGTGTATGTTCTTATCGGGCAGAAGCGCTCGAGCGTGGTAGGGACGATCGAGACCCTGCGCGCATCGGGTGCAATGGGCCACACCGTGGTGGTTGTCGCCGAGGCCACGGCGCCCCCTGGCCTCAAATACCTCGCCCCCTTCGCGGGGTGCGCGCTGGCCGAGTTCTGGATGCACCAGGGACTCGATACCCTGGTCGTGTACGATGATCTTACGACCCACGCCCAGGCCTACCGCGAGCTCTCGCTGCTGTTACGGCAGCCACCGGGGCGCGAGGCCTACCCCGCCGACATCTTCTATCTCCACTCCCGCCTGCTCGAGCGCTCGACGCGGCTTGCAGCGACGCACGGTGGCGGCAGCATGACTGCGTTGCCGATCGTCGAGACCAAGGAAGGTGAAATAGCCGCGTACATACCGACAAACCTGATCTCGATCACTGACGGGCAAATCTATTTCGACGACCGCCTGTTCGCGGCCGGCCAGCTACCCGCAATTGACGTCACACGCTCGGTTTCGCGCATCGGCGGCAAGGCACAGCATGCGCGGATCAAGGACGAGGCCGGTCGTATGAAGCTGGATTACCTTCAGTTTCTGGAACTGGAGGTTTTCACCCGTTTTGGGGCGCGCCTGGAGGCCTCGATGGAAGCGAAGATCGCGCGCGGCAGGGTCTTGCGCGAGCTGCTCAAGCAGGATCGGCTCTCGCCACTGCCGATCGAATTCCAGATGGCCTGGCTCGTGGCGTTCAACACCGGATTGTTCGACGGTCTTGATAGTGCCCGCGTTGCCGCGGCATGGCGGCGGCTGGCAGAGCAAGTCAAGAAAGCCGGGCTCACCCTCGACGACAGCCCTGAAAAATGGCGCTATGCGGTCAAGGACTGGCTGCGCCGCACCGAAGGCGAAACCGTATGAGCAGGCGGCGTGACGTCGAACGCCACCTGCAGAGCCTGGGGGAAATCGGGGAAATCATGAATGCCATGAAAAACCTGGCATTGATGGAGACACACAAACTGACGCGACGGCTGGAGACGCAGCGCCGCGTGGTCGCCAGTGTCGAGGCCGCGGCCGCCGATTTCCTTTCCTTTTATCCGTACCTGCCGAGCGCCGAGGTGCCGGCGCGCGATGTGTATCTGCTTGTCGGGAGCGAGCGCGGATTCTGCGGGGATTTCAACGAAGCGATCCTGAAAGCGATGCAGACATGCGCTACACGGGGTGACGAACCAGTCCTGGTCATGATTGGCAGCAAGCTGGGGTCCCGGTACGGAGACGATTCGCGCGTCGTGGCGCGTTTGGCGGGCCCGAACACACTCGAAGAGATCGAGGCGGTACTACTGAACCTGATGGCGACGCTCGAGGAATGGCAGGCCGCACAACGGCCGACGGGCGCAGTGCGTTTCACGATTTTCCACCACCGACCCGAGGAGCCGGGCGTCAAGGTGACGCGGCTGGATCCGTTCAGCCAGTGGTCGCCGCCAGCACCGCGGTTCGCGTACCCGCCGCTGCTGAATCTCGATCCGGAAATGTTTCTGACGAAGATCGCGGAACACTACATGCTTGCCGTGTTGCACGAGCTTTTCTATTGCTCGCTCATGGCGGAAAATCAGCAGCGCGTCCAGCGCATGGATTTTGCCGTGCGCCGCATCGACGAGGAATCTCAGGCGCTGTTGCGCCGGTCCAACAGCCTGCGACAAGAAGAAATCACCCAAGAGATCGAGCTCATCATGCTAAACGTCGACACGACGACCAAGGTACCGCCAAGTTAGCCGGAGGCGCGACGATCACGTGTGGAGGCCGCGGGTATATACTCGCCTGGTTTTGCGGCGAGCACTGAATGCTTAACAAGACGCTCCCGCTAACACAAAACACTTGCGGCCGAGCCTATCGTTAGATGTCCGCCGTGGGTCGAGACCGGCTGCTCCGTCAATTTCCGCTCTCGGCCAGTTCCAGACGGTCGGCGGGCCGAATCCGATCGCGGGAACCGTCGAACGCGACTGGAAAGTGTACCGCTTTGATTACGTCGCCTGAGTCTCGCGTGTACCGCGCACTCCTGGCAGCCGCGCCGGACTTGGCGTTTTTTATTTAATTTCGCCGTTCATGACAACCCAGGTGGATCATCCTTGAATACCGATACCCCCGAGTCCAGCCGCAAGGCGCAGATCGAAGCTATGCTTCTCCAACTCCCCGGCGTCAGCGCAAAAAAAATTAACGGCCTTGACGCCTACTTCGTCAGCGACAAGATGTTCGCCTGTATCAGCGGCGATGGCGTTGGACTGCGCCTGCCCGCCGCCACCGCGACCGAACTGCGGTTCTCAAGGGACAATGTCGTCCCGTTCCAGCCCGGCGGCATGGCAAGTTCGAGGGAATGGATACAGATCGACCGCGCCGAGGCGGCTGAGTACGAGAAGGATCTCCAGCTGTTTCGGGACTCGCTCGAGTTCGTGAAAGCCGCCCGGACCCGCTAGGCCGGCGTCGGAAACCACAGTCAGCTTAGAGCAAGTCAGCAGCACTCGAACAGACCCCGCTGCGGCGGCGTTTCTTTTGATTTTAGGCCAACTACTTCACGTTAGCCGGGAAAATAGACAAGGAATTTTATGGGCCACGATGAAATGCACAGGTCACACCGTATTGGTTGGTTACGTGCAGCAGTTCTAGGTGCAAATGATGGCATTGTTTCAACGGCAAGTCTCATTATTGGTGTTGCTGCGGCTCATGCTGTACATGCAGACATCATTCTCGCTGGTAGTGCTGGCTTGGTCGCAGGTGCGATGTCTATGGCAGCAGGTGAATATGTATCGGTTAGTTCACAGGCTGATACCGAAAAAGCAGATCTTGAGCTGGAGAAAAAGGCATTGGAGGACGACAGTGAGTTTGAGCTCCTGGAACTCGCGAATATTTATGAAAACAGAGGTCTCGATTCAAGTCTGGCAAAGCAGGTCGCAGAACAGCTGATGGCTCACGATGCACTGGGGGCACACGCGAGAGACGAACTTGGCATATTTGAGAGGGTAAGGGCGCGCCCTATTCAAGCAGCCCTTTCGTCAGCAGGGACATTCACTATGGGTGCAGCGTTGCCATTATTAACGGCGTTAGTCGTGCCGGTAGAACCGCTAATACCCGTTGTCGCGGGATTGTCACTCCTATTTCTGGCGGGTTTAGGGGGCCTTGCTGCACGTGCGGGAGGGGCATCAATAAGAACCGGCGCGATCAGGGTTACATTTTGGGGGGCACTTGCAATGGTTTTAACAGCCGCAGTGGGTCGATTATTTGGAGTGGTTGCATGACGAAGGGTTCTTGTTAATACCATTCAAGTCTTCAAATACGGCTAACAATCGGGTCAAGTTGACGCCGGAAAGCGGCGCAATTTACCCATGGCGTTGAGTGTCTGCTATGGGTCGATTTCAGAGGTTCGGCTTTGTTTGATCTAGGTTAAAAAGTCTGCAAAAAAGTATAGTTTCCTGCCCCAAAAGTTTGATTCACCTATTCGCATAGGTGAGGATTAGGCGGATAGTTATAGTTCAACCGAAATCTACGCCATGATGCTCGCAGGTCCCGGAGTCCTGAGTTTCGTGGCGCGGCGGAGGAGAAAAGCTGCTCAATAAAATCCTCATTCAACCGCAACCACACACCCCTCTTCGACGGGGTTGGGCTAGAGCCAAATTTAACGCATCAGCTTGAAGGGCCGAAATGACATCAGGACAAATAGAAAAGAGAAGACATCAGCGGGTCGAAACCGCGCTGCCGGTGTTCCTGGAGAACGCTACGGGCGTCACGCGTGATATGTGCGCCTCGGGCGTGTACTTCTGGACGGACGGCGTGTGTGCGCCCGGGAAGGACATCGGCGTTTCGATAGAACTCCAAACGGCTGAGGGCAGGATGATGCGGAAATGCAAAGGAGAGGTCCTCCGCACGGAGCCGCGTGGTACCGACGTCGGTGTGGCGGTGAGAATCACCGAGTCGGCGATGGAGTCTGCGTAGACGGGATGTCATACGCATAAGG
>JAQBFV010000334.1:0-17227 GCA_032123035.1 Betaproteobacteria bacterium
TAGCTGGAATACAGCCGCCGATGGAAGCCGATAGACGCCTATAGACGCAGATAAGAAAGAAGTTCATTAATTCTCGCAGGTTGCTGTCCGCGTTCATCTGCGTTTATCTGCGGTTAATAATGTTTTTCGGTTCTATGCGACGGGCGTCACCGTCGCGTGGAATTAAGACCGAGAAACGTACCACCGTTACGGCGAGCGAGCTCGCGCATCAGGGTCGCGAACCGAACCCCCGTGTAGCTCGACTCCGCCGGCGGCCCGAACATCGTCGGAAAACCCACGCCGTGGATGCGAACCCGTCGCTTGCCTGCTGCATCCGCCCGGTTGAGTCGATCGACCCTGCGCACCACCTCCTCAATAGAGCTGCCGGTGAATTCATCGCCGAAGACGTAGATGCTGATTTTCCGGTCCGGGCGGGAGAACACGCGGATCGCCGCTTCGATACCTTCGACCGGGCTGCTATTGCTGAACGGGCGCCAGGTTCGCAGCCGATCGATGATGGCGCGGCGGCGAGCGGGACTGTCAGGAATCCATTTCCTCGCATATTGCGAGAACATGAACTGCCCCATGTCGCTCAACACCTGGATGCCCTTGACCCGCGGGTAGAGCTTGAGGGTTTCCTCCACCTTGCGCCGCATGAGCGGCCAGGCGAGTGATTGCATGCTGCCAGAGGTGTCAATGACGAAGATAATGTACTCGCTGTCGATCGGGATGCCGCCGACAAGGCGCTCCGGAGGCGCCTCCCGGCGCTGGGAGAGGAGCCGCTTCATCTCTTCGGTCAGCGCTTGCTGCGCCAGGGCGAGCTGATCGCGGATGCGATTCTGCACCGATGCGGTGTCGCGTGCCGCCCGGTAGCGCCCTTCGATCTTCGTGAGCTCGTCCTGGTAGCGCGCCACCAGGCGCTCGGCCTTCGAGAGCTCGACCTGCCGCGCCTCGAGCTCGGCCTGCAGCGCCTTGCGGCGCGCGTCGAGCTCGGCGTGCTCTTCCTTCAGCACTTGCAGTTCTGCACGCAGCGTCTCGGCGTCCCGTTCCACCAGCCCGGGCTCGGCACCGCGGGCGATGATGAATAGCAGCAGGATGGCGCCGAAACCGCAGAAGATGGCGTCCAGGAATGAGAGCCCGATGGCCTCGAACTCGCGCTTGCGTCTCCGTCTCACGGCCAATCCTCCGCGGGGCTGAGAAAAGAGCCGCGAGTGATCTGCGCCAGCCGCCAGTACGCGGCGGCGGCCATCGGATCGCCTTCCATGGGCAGCAGAATGACGTTGACGGGAATGCCCTTGACGAGCACAGCGAGCGCGTCGTTGAAGAAGCGCAGGCGCTGCTCTCCCGGAATCGTATAACGCAGGCCGCGCTCGCGATCGAGGGTGGGCAGGCTGTCAGTCACGAGAAAGACATTGTCCGGCTTGGGCTCCAGCTGGTTGATGACGTTGAGCGCGTGATAGAGGCTGGTGCCGCCCCGGGGGATGATCTTCTTCGTCGCATCGACCGCGGCGTTGAGCGCGGCCGGGTCGCCCGCGCCGAGCCAGCCGGCCGGCGTGTTGCGCACGACCGGTTCCGCGCGCTCGTTGAAGGTGTAGATCTGGAAACGCGAGCCGCCAGGGATCTGAGTCGAGATCCAGTCCACCGTGGACAGCGCCCGCCGCCACTTGGGCGCGCGGCGCTGGTCGTCCGCGGGCAAGTTGCGCAGCCGAACGACGTCGACGATGCGCTCGGCGAGCATGCTGGCCGAGGCATCGAGCAGGATGAGGATGCGCTGTCCGCCGACTTTCAACCCGGTGAGATACTGGCGGTCGCCTTCGCCCGGAAAGGCGCGCAAGTGCTCGCCTTCCTGGGCGCGTTGCATCGCACCGCCTTCCAGCCGCTTTAGCTCCTCATCACGCGACTTCAAGTCTGCCTTCAGGCGGTTGACGTTCGCCTCGCGCGCGATGCTGTTGGTCTCGAGGTGCGCGAGGTCGTAACGCCGGCCGGCGATGTTCTGGCTCAGGGTTTTCGACTGGGCCAGCAGACGCTGGCGTCGCTGGCCCGCCTGCTCGAGGCCTGTGCCCAGCGCAGCGGCCTGCTCGCGGCCATTTAGAACCTGTCGCTCCAACGCCTCCACTTCTTGTTGGAGCGTCTCGGTTGCCTCACGCCGCTGGGCAATGGAGTTGTGGCTCAGGATGAGGAACAGCAGGATGATAGCGCCGAAGCCACAGAGGATGGCATCGATGAACGAGAGGCTGACGGTCGTGATCGGGCGGCGCTTCATGACGCGTCAGGTCCGTAAATCGTAAATCGTAAATCGTAAATCGTGATTCGAGGGTGTTCGTTTGCTTCCACGTTTATCCGCCGTTTAGGTGTCAAATGTTTGAGATTACGATTGACGTTTCACAACTCTGATCGGCGTTCATCGGCGTTCATCGGCGGCTAACACGGCTTTTTTGTGTTTCGTTATATCTGCGTTTATCTGCGGTTAGATTTTGACGTATCGCTTCGCGCATCACCCATCACCCATCACCCATCACCCATCACGGGTTTTAGCTGGTGCGCAGATGCCGGATCAGCCGGTCGTTGACATAGGTCTCGGTATCCAGCACCAGGCGTTCCTGGGCGAGCTGGAGCTGATGGACCAGGAACATGAGGACGATACTCAGCAGCAACGCGACCAAGGTCGAGTTGAACGCCGTGCCGAGATTCTGCGTGACGCCGGTAATGTCGCCCTGGACCGCGCGATGGGCGAGCGCCAGCGCGTTGCCGATGCCGCGCACGGTCCCGATAAAGCCGATGGACGGAATCGCCCACGCGATATAACGGATCAGCGCCAGCTCGGAGTCGAGGCGCTCACCCTCGTTCGCGCACACGGCGCTATTGGCGGAGGCCGCATCCTGCACGCTTTGCGTCGTCTCGAAGCGCGTGAGCGACTGGGACACCGCGCGGGGGAGCAGGAGGTTGCGCAGGGCCGGCTTGAGCGCTGTGAGCGGTTTCACATAACGGCGGGCGTCCTCGGGCAGGATCTTGATGCCCTCCGTCAATGGCAGCAGATCGTCCTCGAGCAGCCCGCGCTCGCGCAGCACGACGACCCATTTGTAGCCGAGTATCGCCATCGCCCACAGCATGAGAACGAAGCACGCCTCCTGCTCGTAATCCTTGAGGATCACGTAGACCGAGCTCTCGACCTCGGCGTCGGGCTGCTGGGCGACCAGCGCGCGCTGCTCGGCGAGTTGAGCCTCGGCGTTGGGCCGCACGACGCTGACGTAGGTGCCGTGCACGAGAATCGCAGCGAAGATCAGGGCGAAAATCTGATAGACGAACTGGACGGGAAAGTGCTTGATCATGAAAGTCCTCGCGGGCGAAGGAATGCCGGCAGTTTAGCGGTTGTGGGCTCGTGCCTCGGGTTCAGATATCCACAGGGAAGGAGACCGGAACATCCAGTCGCGGCCGCTCTTTACTGGAGTCTTGCTTCTGCGACTCCCGCCCGCGACCGGGCGGCGGAGCGGGCTTTTCCTGCTTGTCCCGAGGTTTCTCCGAGGCAGTTTCCGGCTTGGAGTCCTGTGTCTGCGCTCCCGCCGGAAGCGGAGTTGCGAGACATGCGGTCAAGCACGCGATGAGCATCCACCCCGATGTCAAATCACGAATCACGATTCACCCATTCAGGATTCTCTGCAAGAGTTTGCAGAGAATCCTTATCAGAGGGTGCTTTATACGTCAACGAATTCGCGGGCGGTACGTTAGGCAAGCAGTGACCTGGAGCGGAGGAGCCGGTATGAAACAGACGACGTTTGCATTGCTGGTCAAGCACCTGTGGGGCTTCACCAAGGTGCGCTAACGAGGATCGGTTAAGAACCTGGCCAAGGCGTAAGCCATGTTTGCCCTGGCTAAGCTGTATCTTGTGCGACGACGGTTGATGCCACCGGGGGCAAGGTGCGTCCGGCGAACAGCGAGAAGGCTCATAAGCGCCCCCTACGCCCCGAATCGGGGCTTTAAGGAGAGCCAAACTCAAAGGTTCGTGAACGACCATCATCAACCTTGTTAAGGAATCTCTGCACGCTCATTGGTGCAGAGATTCCTTCACGGACATTATGGCGTCTCCGTCGCGTAGCGGGCGCAACGAAAACCCACGTCGGGCCGCGGCTCGCTACCATAGTCCCGATAAGTCCAACGCAGCGCGCTGACGCTCGCCTGCATCCAGCTGGAACCGCGGATCACGTGGTGCTTCCCGGCCGCGGGCCCGGTCGGGTCCAGTTCCGGCGCTGTCGCGGCCCGAATCCCATAGTAATCGTTAACCCATTCGGCAACGTTACCGGCCAGGTCGAAAATCCCCGCCGGGCTCGCCCTGAAGTGTCCGACCGGTGCGGTGCCGGCGAAACCGTCGCTGTAGTTCTTGAACGCGTCCGCCAGTTGCCCGCTGACCGAACGATCGGCGAAGTTCCCGCTACCCGGCGCCGGCGGCATGGCATCTCCCCACGGGAAGCGGCTCGCCTTTTCAACTCCGGCATGGCGCGCCGCCCAGGCCCACTCCGCTTCCGTCGGCAGTCGGAAGCCGTGCTGTAAAGGGAGTACCGGGGCCAATGCGCCTGTGCCGCTCGCATAGGCCGCGGGAAGCTGTGCAGCCTCATTCAGCCAATTGCAGTAACCGGCCGCATCCTCCCAGCGCACCTTGACGACCGGGTGCGAGGGTGTCTCGAGGGTCACGGAACCGAACCTCCCCGAACTGTGCTTCGGGCGATACTTCCGGAACTGTTCGTTGGTCACCTCCGTGGTCCCGAGATAATAGGACCGGGAGAGCCGCACCTCACGCAATGTCTCGTTAGCGCGTTGTCCCGGATCGCGGCGCGAGGCGCCCATCGTGAACGTGCGCGGACGCACGAGAATCATCACCGCGCCGTCCGGGGCGGTGATTTGCTCCGGGAGCGCAGCCGTTGCCGGTGCGCCGGCGGCACGCAGTTTGACGGTCAGGGTCTGCGCGAATCCGGGCTTGGGCGTGACCCAGAGCTGGGCGGGCTCGAAGCCGTCGCGCGTAATCTCGAGCAGCGTCGGCGCCGCGGGGAGCGAGTGCTTCCCATTGGCCGCTCCGATTGCCCGTCCCTCGATGCTCAACACCGCGTCCGGCGGCTCGACCTCGAGCGCGACCTCGCCCAACTCGGCGCTCAGCGCGACGCGCAGGCTGCGCTTCTGCGCGGGCTTCAGGCGTATTGCTCGGCTCGTGGTTCCGAAGCCACGCTTGGAAACCGTCACGCGGTGTTCCCGGCCTGGACTGAGGATGAGCGTAGCCGGGGTCGTTCCGGCGTAGCGGCCGTCGATCGCGACGCTCGCGCCCGCGGGCTCGCTCTCGACACGCAGTTCGCCGTCTGCAGGAGCGAGCGTCACCGGTCCGATGGTCTGGGGCTGACCGGCGACGACCAGGATGCGCTGCTTCGACGCCTTGTAGCCGGCGGCGCGAATCTCGATGTCGCGGGACCCGGCGGCGAGTTCGGTGGTGAGCGGAAGCGGCCCCAAGCGCTTGCCATCCACGTACAGCGTGGCGCCGGTTGTTTCTGACCGGACCGTCACGGCGGCCGAGGCGCGTATAAGTGCTGCCACGAGGCTCTGGCGACGCCCGAGCCCCTCGATCCGGATCGTCGTGGAAAAGTCCGCATAGCCGTCGGCGCGTATGGCGACCGGGTATTCGCCCGCAGCCAGTTCAATTTCGGCAAGCGGCGTCTTGCCCTTGACCTCGCCGCCGGCTGACACGGTCGCCCCGGCAATACCTGGCGTGTCCACCGAGAGATAGCCGGGTAATTTCTCGAGCGCCAGCGCGATGCGCTGATGGGTCGCGCGCGTGATCTCGATCTCGCGCACCAGACGGCGGTAGCCGTCGCGTTCCGCTTGCAGCCGATAAACGCCGGGGAGCGCCAGGTAGCCCTCGGCGAGCCCGAGTGCCGGTATTGCGCCCTCCAGGCTTACGCGATCGGGTCCGGGCTGTATGTCCACGTACAACATGCGCGCCGAGAACACGAACCACAGCGCGATGGCCAGCGCCGCCAACGCGATCAGCACATACGTTGCGCCAATGCGTCGCCGTCGGGGAACCGGGTCGGGGGGCGGCGGAGCCAGCTCGATCGAGCCTGATGGGGACGCGAGACCCACATCGGCTTCGGTTTGCAGCCCGAGCCCGTTCCCCGTGACGTGGACCGTGAGCACGTCTGCGCCAATCCGCACGCGGTCGCCATCGCGCAGCCATTGCGAAGCGGCGAGGCGATGATCGTTCAGAAACACCGGTGCTCCGCCTTCGAGGGGCTGCAGGAACGGCGCGCCGTTCGCGAGCGCGAGCGCGGCGCTGGCATTCGCGCTCGCTGTCGTGATGACAAGGGGGCCTGCGCCAAGGTCTCCGTCGTCAGCGCCACGAGGGCCGTCGAAACGGACCTTCACACGCGTTCCTCGCAGGCGATAAAGATTCGTGGCGGAGCCGAATCCGGCGCCACGATCAGCTCGACGCGTACGTCTTTGTAGCCGGGACGCGAGCCGACCAGCGTATAGGTTCCGGGCGTCAGCGTGACCTCGCGGTCCTGAAACCGCCCGAGCCGTCCGACTCGATAGACCGTGATTTCGGTCGCGTTGTCCGACGTCAGCCGGACGGTGACCCTGGTCGTAGCGCGCTTGAGGGCCGTGGCCAGACGTTGCTTGCCCTGTGCCAAGCGGGCCCCGCCTGCCGTTTCGTTATCGAGCGACGCGAGAAACTGCCGCGCCTCGTCGCGTACGAATGCAGAATACAATCGCTGAGGTTCGGCCAGGTAACCGTCTATCCGCGCATGGAGCGCGATCATGCGATTGCTGCGCGCGATGCCCTGTCTTGCAAAATCGACCGTCGGATCGATTGCCTCGGCGCGCCGATAGGCGGTGAGCGCCTCGTCCCAGCGCTCCGCTGCTCCCAGTTCGCCGGCCTCGCGTTGCAGCCGGGCGAGACTGTCGCGCTGCAGGCTCTCCTTCGCGCGGGCGAGGCCGTCCGCCGCGGAGGAATGACCGGGGCGCATTTTGAGCGCAGCACTGAAAGAGCGCTCGGCACCCGACCAATTGGACCGTTCCAGGTGCGCGAGGCCTTGCGTCATCAGCTGGTCGAATCGCCGGGCCGCGAGGCGGTCGTTGACGCGCGCCAATGCGGCCTTGGCGGGCGCGAATTCGGGGTCGAGTGCGACCGCCGCCGCATACTCCGCGCGTGCCAGCTCCAGCGCGCCGGCGCTTTCCGTCGACTCGCCTGCGGCGAGCCGCTCGAGGACCTCATCCAGCCGCTCGGCTCGGACAAGGCCGTGCTGGGCTTTCTTATCCTCCGGTCGGATCGTGAGTGCTAATTGAAATGCCTTGGCTGCCTCGGCGGACGCGCCGTCCTGAATGGCGGCCTCGCCGGCCGCGAGTGCGCGCGCATAGGCCGCCGCGGCCTGTCCGGCGATCGCGGTCAGCTGCCGGCTGGCGTCATCGTAGATCTTGATCGCACGCGCATAATCGCGCGCCACGACTGCCGTCGCGGCCTCGTCGCCCCGGGCGGTGGCCGCCGCCCAATCCTCGGATGCCCACATCGCCGCGCCTTGCTGTGCAAGCGCTTGGCTCTTTTCCCGGTAACGTGACGCAGCCTCTTCTGCTCCGAGGCGCTGACGGACCGTCTCTGCCGGGTCAGTCGTGCGGGGTGCCGCCGGTGGTGCCGGCTTTGAGACCACGACCGGCGGCAGCTGGGTGTTGTCCGGAGGCGATAACCATGCCGGCAACAGGAAGAACACCAGCGCCGTCAGGCCAAGCGCCGCGCTCAGCGCAACCGCCACCCACCGTCCCGAGACGACGGCGTGGGTACGCACGCCAATCGGGATGGAGGGGGGCAGGGATGCATCGCGGTTGGACCCGTTTTTCGCGGGCTGCACACTCGACATGGTGCCGGGCGGTTGGCCTTACTGTTTGTTGTCCGGCTCCGGCGACTTGTCCGGCGGCGTCGACGCCACCGGTGACAATCCCGTCTCCTTGGCGAACAGCTCCCGCAGTGTTCTGCGCCACTCGGCGTACTGCGCGTCGACTGAACCCGAAAGTTTGACCGTGCGGCCCTCGACCTCGTCGAGCACGGGCGCCACATCGCCTTCGAATGAAACACCCAGCTCCTTCAACGCCTCTTCGTGAACCTTCGCGTCGTTCGCGAACTGTCCGCCCGAGCGAAAGACCTCATAGCCGCCGAGCACCATGACAGTGCTGCCTGCCGCGCCTCCCGATGACGCGCTGTTGGTGCCGAGCACGACACCGCCGATGATCGCTGCGATCCCCAGCAGGCGACGCTCCCACGCTTTGCGCTCCAGCGCGCGCTTCTGGTTGAGTTCCTCCAGCGAGGACTGGCGCCACTGCCCGTAGGGCTGCCGCATGTCGTCGTAGAGGTTGCCATAGTAGAGGTTCACTGTGTCTATGAACATGTACTCCCGGGCACGAATCCGGTTCACGCGTTCGAACATGGGGTCGTTGTCGGCGGGCAGTCTGCTCACCTTGAAAATTCCGTCGCCGTCCTTGGTCAGGTAGCTGTCGAAGGCGTGAGGTGCGATGCTGCGCGCGAATTTGAGGAGCGCAACCTGGCGGATGGCGGAGAGATCCCTCGTGCTCAACTGCTCGCGGTAGGCGAGCATGTCGTTCGCCACGCGGTTGTAGAGATCCTGGTACGGATCGCGGTCCTTCTTGTCGAGTGTCTCGTAGCTCTTTTCAGTGGCCTCGGCGTCGTACTCGTTGTGAAACCAGACCCGGCCCGTGGCATCGACGACCTTGACCGCCATCTTCAGCGTCTCGCCGTTCGACTCGAGCAGCGTGCCGGAGACGGTCACGTCCACTTCTTCTGCCCGCGCCGGCACGACGCGCACGGCACCCCACTGGCCCGTTTGCTGCAGCGTTTTCTTGAGGTGGAACGGAATGTATCGGGCCTCGGCTTCCAGGATCTTGGGATGCGTGCCTTGCTCCTCGGCTTCTGCGGCGTCGATCTTCACCGTCTGTAAAACCTGAATGCCCACGTCGAGCAGAGTCGCTTCGGGCGGCGCCTGGTCGGCGCGGATTGCCTCGGTGGGCGACACGCTCTGCACGGCAGGACCCGTCGCGCAACCGAAGAGCCCGAGCAGCCCGAGCACCAGGAGCAACCAGAGTAATCGCCGCGCAGTGCTCATCCGCTGGTGCCTTGCTTGTACTTGCGGTACTCGTCCCACAACTTCTTCCTCAATTCAGGATCGGTCTCCGTTTCGGCCGCCCTGCGAATCTGGCGCGCCACGATGTCATCGTCGTTGCCGTCGCCCACATCGGGGGGCACCGCGGCCGTAGGACCGGCCGCGCCGGGATCGGTGCCTTCAATACGGCCACCGGGTGAGCCCGGCCCTTTACCCCCCGACTGCCCGGGATCCGTGTTGTCCTGAACCGAAGCAGTCACCCCGGTCGTGCTCGATTCTTTACCGCCTGACTTCTGTGCGCTGGTGCCCGTGCCTTTGCTCGCATCCGTGTCCCCGCCGTTCGATCCCGCCCCATATCCGCTTGCCGACGCTCTCGTCGGCGCTCGCGCCCGAGCCTTGCGTGCTTCCTCGAGCAGGAGTTGGTCGAATTCGGCGAGCGAGCCGCCCAGCTTCGCATCCAGCGCAGCGACTTCCTCGGCGTGCGAGGCGGCCGTGGACGCGCCGATACCGCCTGTCCCACCCGTCGGGGCGCCGGCCGGAAGAACCTCTACCGTCTGCGCCAGTGATCGCACGCGCTCGCGGTTGAGCTCCACGAGATCGCGCACGCGCGAGAGGTACTCGTCGAGGCGCTGGCGCTCCTCCGGCGCGGTTGCCGGGTCCGCGCGCGCGATCTCGACGCGCTCGGACACGCGCGCCAGCACCTGCTCGCTGATCGCGAGATCGTGACGGGCCCGCGCCAGCTCGCTTGGCGGATCGGCCTGCGCGGGTGTTGCCAGAATTGCGACGAAAAGCGACGCAGCGCCGACGTGCGTCAGTGCAATCCTCAGGCGTCTCCATCCGTGACCAAAAACAGGCTCCTCACGCCGGGGCCCGGTGTCAGTCCCGTGAGCCTCCCAGCGGAGCCACTGTATGTGAGATAACCTATTGATACGCATCCACATTATTTAGCCATTCGGCCGCTTGCTGCGCCTCGAAACGATCGAGAATCGTTCCCAATTCTGGCCGTCGCATTGAAGAACATTATAGGCAGGCGCGGCTCCCTCTGTGTAGGACAAATGCCTGCAGAAAGAGTGCATTCCGGCGAGTGGGGCGTTTGGGGGAAAGTGAAACAGGGCGAGCGAAAAGGCGCCGAGTTGGAGGGAAATCGGAAGTGGGGATGGGAGACGCCTCAGCCTGTTATCGATTTCCCATCCCCGGTTTCGTTTCGACGCGCGACCTTTCACGATGACGGCGCCATATATTAGAGGTTGCCCAAGCCCGCCTTTTTCGCGTGTAATTGCGCCGATGTCCAGTCCGCGCCTCATTGCGTGCCACGAGTGCGATGCGCTGCAGCGCCGCGTTTCTCTCGATCCGGGACGCAGGGCGCGCTGCGTGCGCTGCGGTGCGGTCCTTTACCGAAGGTCCAAGGGCACGCTGGACGATACCTTCGCGTGGACCCTTGCCGCGGCCGTCTTGCTGATCGTGGCCAATGCGTTTCCGGTCGTCAGCCTTGAGATCCAGGGCCAACAGACCGACGCGACGTTGTTCGGCGCCGCGCGCGCGCTCCACGGACAGGGGATGACTGCGGTTGCAGCGCTCGTGCTCGCGACGCTCGTCATCGCGCCCGCGCTCGAGCTCGGCGCCCTGCTATACCTGATCGCGCCGCTGCGGTCGGGCCGCGTTGCGGCTGGCTTTGGCGTTCTGTTCCGGCTGGTGCATACGCTACGCAGTTGGCAGATGTTCGAGGTTTTCATGCTCGGCATCTTCGTGTCCGTGGTAAAGCTCTCTCACCTTGCGAGCGTCGTGCCGGGCCTTGGGTTATGGGCGTTCTTCGGACTGATGTTCGCGTCGGTCGCTGCTGCCGCTTCCTATAACGAACAGGAAATCTGGGACCACGTCGAGGGCATTCGGCGTGGAGGCTCGCTCGATAACGCGACGGCCGGAGCAATGCAATGACGTCCGCCGCGGTGACCGCCGCCGGCCGAGGCCTTTGCTCCTGTCACGCTTGCGGTCTGGTGAGCCGGTTGCCGTCCCGCGCGCATGAAGGCCACTGTCCGCGCTGCGATGCGGTGATTCACTTTCGCAAGCCGAACAGCATTGCCCGCACCTGGGCGCTTTTGATCGCGGCCATTATTCTTTACATCCCGGCCAACGTCTTGCCCATTACGATCACTCGCTCGCTTTTCGGGGTGCAGAGCGATACCATCATGAGTGGCGTCGCGTATTTCTGGGCCTCCGGTTCCTACGATCTTGCCATCATCATATTCACTGCCAGCATTTTCGTGCCGCTCGCCAAGCTGCTGGCATTGTCATTCCTCACCGTGTCGGTCCAGTTGCGTTCGCGCTGGGAGCCGCTACAGCGCGCGAAGCTCTACCGCATGGTCGAGTTCATCGGCAAATGGTCCATGCTGGATATCTTCGTCGTCGCGCTCCTGGCGACGCTGGTCGATTTCTCCTCGCTGGCTGCCATCGCGGCAGGCCCGGCTGCCATCGCGTTCGGCGCGGTCGTGGTGATCACGATGTTTGCGGCGATGGCGTTCGATCCGCGCCTGCTCTGGGACGCCGTTGGCGAGGAAGAGCCGAAGGTGAACGCCCATGGCTGAGATCGCGCCCGGGGCCGGACTGGACGAGATTCCCCAGGCGCGCGCCGAGTCCAGGCCGCGCCGCAGACTGCCGCTCGTCTGGATCGTGCCGCTGGTCGCGGTGCTCGTGGGTGGCTGGCTTGCCGTGAAGACGATACTCGCCAAGGGGCCGACAGCGACCATCACTTTCCGGACCGCGGAGGGGCTTGAGGTCGGCAAAACCAAGATCAAGTTCAAGGATGTCGATGTCGGCGTGGTCAAGGACATCACGCTTTCGCCCGACCGCAGTGGCGTAATCGTCACTGCAGAGTTTGCGAAGAGCGCTGAGGATTTCCTCGTGTCGGATTCGCGTTTCTGGGTCGTGCGGCCACGCATCTCCGGGGGCGGGGTCTCGGGATTGGGAACGCTGTTGTCCGGCGCCTACATCGGCGCCGATGTCGGGACCTCGCCGGAGCGGCGCGAGCAGTTCGTCGGGCTTGAGGTGCCACCGATCCTCACGGCAGGGCTCCCGGGACGGGAGTTCGTTCTGCGCGCCGATAATTTAGGGTCCGTTGGCTACGCGACGCCGGTGTACTTCCGGCGGCTGCAGGTGGGAGAGGTGACCGCCTACGAGTTGGACAAGAACGGCACCGGCGTCACCATCAGCATTTTTGTGCATGCCCCCTATGACCGTTTCGTCACGACCGAGACGCGGTTCTGGCAGGCGAGCGGTATCGATGTGTCCCTCGATGCGAGCGGGATCCGGGTCCAAACGCAGTCCGTGGCTTCCATCCTGCTGGGCGGCGTCGCCTTTGGCACACCCCCGCACGCGCTGCCGGCGGAGCCAGCGACGGCCCATTCCGCGTTCAAGCTGTCGGCGAACCGGGTTGACGCGTTTACCAAGACGGACGCGCGGGTTCTGCGTTGGGTGTTGTTGTTCCGGGAATCAGTCCGGGGGCTGCAAATCGGCGCGCCGATCGATTTCCGGGGCATAACCGTGGGCGAGGTCGTAAAGATCGATGTCGACTACGTTCCGGGGGAGGGCATCAACCTGCTCGTGGAAACCCGCATCTTCCCCGACCGGCTGACATCCCGTTTTCGCGAAAAACGGGCTGCATCGACGCCGGAAGAAACCAGACTGCTATTGGATCGCTGGGTCGCGCGCGGGTTTCGCGGCCAGCTGCGCACCGGCAATCTGCTGACGGGACAGAAATACATTGCGCTCGACTTTTTCCCCGAGGCGCCGAAAGCCGAGATCGAATGGAACAAGGCGATACCGGAAGTGCCGACGCTTCCCGGCGGGCTTGAGGAATTGCAGTCAACGCTGACCCGTATCGCCACGAAACTCGACAAGGTGCCGTACGAGCAAATTGCCAATGATCTGCGTACGGCTCTGCAGTCCCTCGACAAGACGTTGAAAGGGGTGGATAAGCTGGTTGAGAACCTCAATACCGAAGTGGCGCCCGAGCTAAAAGCGTCCCTGGAGGACGCGCGCCGAACGCTTTCGGCGGCTGAGAAAACGCTCTCATCGGTTGAGCGCACCGTCGCGCCCGATGCCGCCCTCACCGTCGAAGCGCGCCAGGCGTTGCAGGAGATCGGCCGCGCGGCCGCTGCGCTGCGTACGCTTGCGGACTATCTGGAGCGTCACCCGGAATCCCTGATCCGGGGCAAGGAGCAGACACCATGAGAAGGCGCGAAGCTCTGATCGTGCTCATCGGCACGGCGGCGCTCGCCGCCGGCTGCAGCACGACCCCGGAACCGGTTTTCTACACACTGGGAGCCGAAGCGGGACCGGCAAGGGCCGGTACATCGTCCCTCAGTATCGTTGTCGGACCGGTCACGCTGCCAGACGCCATCGACCGTCCGCAGTTGGTGATCAGCACCGCGGGCAATCGCGTCCAGATCGAGGAATTCCACCGCTGGGCGGAGCCGCTCAAGACGGAAATCCCCAGGCTCGTGGCTGCGTATCTGGGACGGCAACTTGGCACCGGCAACACGGCGTCCTCCTCGCAACTCGCTATCGCAGAACCGGACTACCGCGTGGTGATCGACGTGCAGCGGTTCGACTCGCGGCGAGGCGACGCAGTGGTGGTGGAAACGCTGTGGACGGTGCGCGCACGTTCCGGCCAGGTCCGTACCGGGCACACCCGCGTGCAAGAACGCGTATCAGACGCCAGCTATGACGCGCTGGTCGCTGCGCACGGCCGCGCGCTCGCCACGGTAAGCAAAGAGATCGGAAACGCGATCCAGGCGCTTCAGCGCTGAAAAGTCAGATCGAACCTGGTTCGACACAAGAGATCGGACCAACAAAATTGGACGGCCCCGGCGTGCGTTCGCTTCTCGGGTCAATCCGTAAACCAGAATGGAGTCAAACCATGGCAGTCTGCCGCGCGTTCGCCTCGTTACTACTCATGATGGTCTTTGCGCTGCATTCGGCGCACGCCGACCAGATCGTGCTCAAGAATGGCGACCGGCTGACAGGAAAGGTCGTCTCGAAGAAAGACGACACGCTTAAGTTCCGTACCGAGTATGCCGGGGAGATCAAGGTGCGCTGGAAGGACGTAGTCTCAATCACGACCGACGAGCCGGTCACCGTGATGTCGGCGGATGGCAAACTGGAAAAGGTTCGGCTGGAGCGCGCCGGCACCGGGGGCGCCACGCTCGTGTCGGAGGGAAAATCCCGCGATGCGCCTCTGGCCGACCTGGCGCATATCAACCCGCCGCCGCACGTCGCCGGCACCGGGGTGACGTACACGGGACGAGTCAGCGTTCTGGCCAGCGCCTCTAGTGGTAATACCGACGACGCGCGGCTCTACGGGGAAGGCGAGTTGAGGGCGCGGGCCAAGGCCTATAGTTACGGCATCAGCTTCCAGGCCGAGCAGAAGGAAGAATCCGGCGATACAACAGCGCAGAACTATTGGCTGGGAGGCCGCTACAATCGTGTCATCGATGATCGGCGTTTCTCGTATGTGCGAGGGTCCGCTCAGAACGACGAGTTCATAGACATACGCCTGCGCACTGCGGTGGGCGCGGGTCTGGGTTGGAAATTTTTCGATACCGACAAGGCGCACCTCAGCTTACTGGGGGGTCTCGAGTATGTCGCGGTCGACCGCAAGGACGGCTTCAGCGAATCCTTTCCGGCGCTCGGCTGGGGGGTGGACTACAGGCAGTGGGTCTGGGCCGATCGTCTCGAGTTGTTCTTCAACCAAACGGGATTCTCGAGCCTGACGGGCACCGGGGACATTTCGTTCCGGACCAGGACCGGTGTGCGCATTCCCCTAGGATCCAATCTTAGCGCCAATGCCCAAGTAAATTACGACTATGAGGGCGATCCCGGACCCGACCGGGACCAGACGGATGTGCAGATGCTACTGGGGCTTGGCTACGATTTCTGACGTGGCGTGACTGATGATTCGTGACTGGTGATCCGTGCGTACGATTGAGTCGCAACGCTACCGACTCACCAGTCACGCGTTTGTGGCAACTTAACGGGGCTTGAGGCCAATGGTCTTCATGACCTGGGCCCACCGCTTAACCTCGCCATCAAAGAATTTCTGGAAATCGGCCGGCGATCCCCCGATGATCTCGGTGCCATCCCGCAGGAGCTGCTGGCGCAGGTCGCGCAGCACCAAATTGATTTCGCGATTGAGACGATTGACGATCGGACGCGGCGTTCCCTTGGGAACCATCACGCCCCACCAGCCGACCGAGTCGAAACCAGGCAGCGTCTCGGCCACCGTCGGTACCTTCGGCAGGACCGGCGAGCGCTTCGGGCCGCCAACTGCGATCACGCGCAGCCGACCGGAACGCACGTGAGGGATGGTCGGCAGAAACGTGCCGAACATCCAGGTAATCTCGCCGCTAATGAGGCCGACCGTTGCTGGCGCGCCGCCCTTGAAGGGGACGTGGATCATCTTGACTTTCGCCATCGAGGCCAACGATGCGCCCGCCAGATGCGTCGAGGCGCCCACGCCGCCCGACCCGTAAGTGATCTCGCCGGGGCGGGATTTCGCGAGCGCGATCAGTTGCTTCACGGACGTGACCGGCAGCGAGGGGTGGACCACGGCGAGGTTCGGCGCCTTGGCCATGAGTATCAGCAGTTCGAGATCCTCGCTCTGATTGTACGGTAGCTTCTTTTTCAGCGTCGGATTGACCGAATGGCTCGTCGAGGCCATGAGCAGGGTATAGCCGTCCGCCGGCGAGTGTGCCGCAATGTCGGTGCCGATGACCGTACCACCGCCCGGACGATTGTCGACGATGATCCTTTGTCCGAGTCGTTCCCCGAGCTTGATGCCGACGGCCCGCGCCAGAATGTCATTGGGCCCGCCCGCCGAGAATGGCACGACGATCCGCACCGGCTTGTTGGGATAATTCTGCGCGAGAGCGGTATTCGACGCGACAGTGACGAGGGCCGCTGCCAGGTAGAGCAGAGCCCGCGGTACGTTGATATAATTCATGATTCCTCCTCGATGGGTGCCGCGAAGCCGAGACAGGCTGGTATTCTGTATTCTTTTTCTTTGTGACGCGGGAATGAACATATCACCCTCGTCACGACGTGTCGACCCGGCATGGCAGGGTCCGCTGCGCGTGAGGCGCGGCGTGAGCAGAAGACCGTTAGAATGCTTCCGGCGAGAGGATTCCCATCACCGCCCTTCACACGCAAGTTAAACACAATCGACCAAGGAGCAAGGCATGAAACATTTCGTATGGGTAGGGGCGCTATCTTTTTCGCTGGTTCTCGCTACGCTTGGATTCTTCCCGGGTGAGTCACACGCCGCCAGTGCCAGTGAGCTCGAGCGCGATGCGCGCTCCGCGCTCGAAAAACTCAATGGGCATAGCCCGGCCGCCCGATCGCTTGCCAAGCGCGCGAAGGGCATCCTGGTCTTCCCGAGTGTCGTGAAGGCCGGGCTGATGATCGGCGGTCAATACGGAGACGGCGTTCTCTTCAAGAAGGGCAAGGTGGCTGGCTACTACAATACGGCCGGCGCCTCCTACGGCCTGCAGGCGGGCGCCCAGAAATTTGGCTATGCCATGTTGTTCATGAACGACGAAGCGTTGGCTTATCTCGACAAGTCGGACGGCTTCGAGGTCGGCGCCGGGCCCAGCGTCGTCGTGATGGATGACGGCATGGCCAAGCAGAGCTCGACGACAACGCTGACGAAAGACGTCTACGCATTTATATTCGGCCAGTCGGGCCTCATGGCCGGTCTCGGCCTTCAGGGCAACAAGATCACGAAGCTCGACAAGCACTGATCGCCTGTAGCCGCCCGCCGCGCGTTGCCGCGCTGTTGCCGGCGCGAGTCGGCGGGCGTAAAGCCGTGCGCTCGCGCGTGCCGCGGGGACGTGCGCTACGGACCCGGGCCCCCGGCCTCGGAAAGCACCCAAAGCGCGTATTTGAAAGGCCGCCGGCGGAATATTTTGCTCCGGTCTGATCATGGCAAGAAAGCGTAAGAAGCACAGCTCCCCTCAACCTCCGTCCAGGTCAGGAAGCGTCCCCACTACGGGCCCGCGAAGCCGCAAGCTGCGCTACCTGGCGGCCGGTATCGCTGCGGTAGCGCTTGCAGT
>JAQBFV010000335.1:0-5318 GCA_032123035.1 Betaproteobacteria bacterium
CTTGAACCTTGAACCTTGAACCTTGAACCTTGAACCTTGAACCTTGAACCTTGAACCTTGAACCTTGAACCTTGAACCTTGAACCTTGAACCCGGAACATGGAACTGATTTTGTGGCGTCACGCCGACGCCGAGGAGGGTATTCCCGATGAGGGGCGCAAGCTGACCGCTAAGGGCGAGAAGCAGGCGCGCCGTGTCGCCAAGTGGTTGGCGCAGCGCCTGCCCGACGATACAGTAGTGCTGGTGAGTCCAGCTAAGCGTGCGCAGCAGACGGCGAAAGCGCTGACTAAGAATTTCGAGACCCGTCCGGAGGTGGGCACCGCAACGGTTCCCGCCGCGCTACTGAAGGCCGCGGGATGGCCGGACCGGGGCGGTACGGTGCTCATCGTGGGGCATCAACCGGTCGTGGGTCAGACAGTGGCGGTCCTGCTGACCGGTGAGGCGCGCGATTGGGCCTTCAAGAAGGGGGCGATCTGGTGGTTATCCGGCCGTGGGCGCGGCGAGGTCGTCGTGCGCGCCGTCGTGTCGCCCGATCTGCTTTAATGGCTTGAACCGCGAAGGAACGGGGACGCGGAGCAAGAGGAGAAACAATAAATAAACGGCCAAGGAACCGAGCACGCCAAGAAAATCAATACTGACCAAGATCGAAAAACTATTCGAACCGCGGAGATGGGGAGAGAAGCAAGGAACAAATCCGTAATAGTTCAGTCCGCCTCCGGTTTCCCCGTCCTGGTTTCTCTCCGCCTCTCCGCGGTTCAACTATTGTTCTGGTTTCTCTTGGTGTCTCCGCGGTGAAACGACGTGCTAGCTCGCCAGCGCAAGCTCTGTGGCTGCCGTGGATTCCGCGAGTTCAGGGATCTTCAGCGCGTAGCCGATCCTTTCCCACTCCCGCGCCTCGTCGAGGAGCGCAGTCGCGGTGAGAGGATTGCGGCGCAGCCATTCCTTGCCGAGCGAGAGGCGGAATTTCTTTCCCTGCCGCTTTACCTGGATCGACGGCGGCGCGACGTCACTGCGGCTGCGGCAGAAGAGCGCCCCGAGGCGCAGCGAAAACACCATGCCCCAGTCCACGTCCTGCGCATCGATTTGCTTGGCGATCTTGTCGAGCGAGCGCCGGTGCGCCTGCACGAGCAGCGACAAACGCGCCTGCTCGTCGCGCGAAAACCCCGGCATGTCGGCATTGCCGACGATGTAGGCCGAATGCTTGTGGTAGCCGCCATAGGCCACGGAAATGCCGATCTCATGCAGCTTTGCCGCCCAGGCGAGGCAACGCGTAGAGGCCTCGTCAGGCTCGCCCGAGTCCGCATTGAGCTTGCGCAGCAATGTATGCGCCAACGTCCCCACCCGTTGTGCCTGCAGCGAATCGACGTGATAGCGCTGCATGAACTGGGCGACGGTGATATCGCGCAGATCTTTGTGGTGGAAGCGCCCGAGCAGGTCGTAGAGCACCCCTTGCCGCATCGCGCCGTTCGCCAGAACCATGTGCTCGATGTCGAGCTCGGAGAAAACTGCGTTGAGAATCGCAATCCCGCCCGGCAGCACGGGCGCGCGGTCCCGCCGCAGCCCCACGAGTTCCACTCGCCCCATGTCGCCTGCCTTGATGAGATGGGAGCGCAACCGGTCGAGCCCCACCGGCGTGATGCCTTCCTCCTCGAAGGAGTTCTTCCTGAGGATCTCCTCAATCGCGCGGATCGTTCCCGAGGACCCTACGGCCTGTTGCCAGTTGCCGCGGGAAAACTGGGCTGCCATGTGCTGCAGCTCACCGCGCGCGGCAAGCTCGGCCTGCTTCATGCCGCTTTTCGTGACTTCACCATCCGGAAAGAAGCGCAGGCTGTAGCTTACGCAGCCCATGAACAGGCTCTCCAGTCGCAACGGGCGATAGTGCGCACCGATGATGCACTCGGTCGAGCCGCCTCCGATATCGACGACGAGCCGCCTTTCTTTCGACGCCGGCAGCTCGTGAGCCACTCCGATATAGATGAGCCGCGCTTCCTCGCGGCCAGCTACCACCTCGATCCGGAAGCCAAGGGCGGACTCCGCCTTCTTCAGAAAGGCCGCCGCGTTCTTTGCCACGCGCAGGGTATTGGTGCCGACCGCCCGTACGGTGCGGCGGTCGAAGCCACGCAAGCGCTCGCCGAAGCGCTTCAGGCATGCCAGCGCGCGTTCCGTGGTTTCGTCGTCGAGGCGCTTGTCCAGGGTGAGCCCGGCCCCGAGCCGCACCGGCTCGCGCAGGGAATCGAGGGGATAGATCTGGTCTCCGACGACTCGCGCGATCTGGCAGTGAAAACTGCTCGAGCCCAGATCGACCGCGGCGAGCGTGGAGTACTCGGTCATGCGCGGTCCGCTCGGTCGAGAGATCTGGGCTTTGAGCTGTTTCGGCGGAGGCTAACCTGCGCGGGGCAGGTTATGCCGGAGCCAAAACCAGAAAAGCCCAGATCGACTGCGGCGAGCGTGGAGTACTCAGTCATCAGCAGACGGGGATCGGGCGAAGGGCTCGCCGATGCCGCGGCGCAGGCGGGCGGAAGGGTGTTACTACCGCGCGCGAGTATTGCTCACGGCGGGCGGTCACGGTCGTGCTGTATGCGAGCAGCTGGCGTGTCCTTTCGACGGTCGGCGCCCAGTATAAGTAATCCTGCGGTGCATCGCCAGCGCCGCGCTGCGTTTCAGTGCTGCGTCAGCGCGTGAGGGTTCGCACACCCTGTGCCGTGCCGAGCAGGAGCACGTCGGCACCCCGATGGGCGAAGAGCCCGTTGGTGACCACGCCCGCAATCTGGTTGAGCCTGGCTTCCAGTTCGGCGGGAGTGGTGATGGTCAGGTTATGGACGTCGAGGATCGCATTGCCGTTGTCGGTCACAAAGTCCTTGCGCCACACGGGCGCCCCGCCCAGCTTGAGGAGCTCGCGGGCCACATACGACCGCGCCGTCGGAATCACCTCCACCGGCAGCGGAAATTTTCCGAGCACGTCGACGAGCTTGGACTGATCCGCGATGCAAACGAATTTCCCCGCAACAGCGGCCACGATCTTTTCGCGCGTCAAGGCGCCGCCCCCGCCCTTGATCATGGCGAGATGGCTCGTGATCTCGTCCGCCCCGTCTACATACACGGCCAGGTCATCCACGCCGTTCAAGTCGAAGACCGGAATGCCGAGCGCCTTGAGGCGTTTGGCGGTACCTTCCGAGCTCGCCACAGCGCCATCCAGCCGGTTCTTGATCCGGCCGAGCTCGGCGATGAAGTAGTTTGCTGTCGAGCCGGTGCCGACGCCTACCACGCAATCTTCGGGGATGAGCGCGACTGCGGCCTTGGCCGCAGCCTGTTTCATTTCGTCTTGCGTCATGGCAGAAATGGTAAACGGTAAACGGTAAACGGTAAACGGTAACTCGGTTTGAAACATCGTTTGATTCGCGGTGCTCAACCACCCGGCCCTTGCCGTCTGCTGGTCATCGCTGACTGCTCACCGCTCACCGCTTACGTGTTCTTGCCTTTCCTGTTACGCTTTGAATTACCACCTAAGCCCCGGGTCATGAAAAAGAACGACTATCTCGAGCGCGTGTTAAACGCGCGCGTCTATGACGTTGCCGTCGAGACACCGCTGGAGCTAGCCCCGGCGCTCTCCGCACGGTTGCACAATCGCCTGCTACTGAAGCGCGAGGACATGCAGCCGGTGTTCTCGTTCAAACTGCGCGGCGCCTACAACAAGATGGTGAACCTGCCGCCGGCGGCGCTCGAGCGCGGCGTCATCACCGCCTCCGCGGGCAACCACGCGCAGGGGGTCGCGCTTGCCGCCCAGAAGCTGGGTTGCACAGCGACGATCGTCATGCCGGTTACGACGCCGCAGATAAAGATCGCCGCGGTCAAAGCGCGCGGCGGGCGGGTGGTTCTGCATGGGGATTCCTACGACGAGGCCTACATCCACGCGCGAGAGATCGAGCGCCGCCGCCGGCTTACGTTCGTGCATCCCTACGATGACCCGGACGTGATTGCGGGCCAGGGCACCATTGCCATGGAAATCCTGCATCAGCACGCGCAACCGATAGACGCGATCTTCGTCGCGATCGGGGGCGGTGGACTCATATCGGGAATTGCCGCGTACGTGAAGCGTTTGCGGCCCGAGATCAAGGTAATCGGCGTACAGCCCGAAGACGCCAATGCCATGTACCGCTCGCTCGAGGCGGGGCGGCGCGTGAAACTCGCGCACGTGGGCCTGTTCGCCGACGGCGTGGCGGTCAAGCAGGTCGGGCGGGAAACTTTTCGCTTGTGCCGCCAATTCGTTGATGACGTGATTCTGGTCGACACCGACGCAATGTGTGCGGCAATCAAAGATGTGTTCGAGGACACCCGCGCGGTGCTCGAACCGGCGGGCGGGCTGGCAGTGGCTGGCGCGAAAGCGTTCGTGGAGCGTACTGGTGTCCGCGGCGCGACCCTCGTTGCGGTCGCCTGTGGCGCCAACATGAACTTCGACCGCCTGCGCTTCGTCGCCGAGGAGGCTGAATTGGGCGAGAAGCGCGAGGCCATACTCGCGGTCACGATACCCGAGCACCCTGGCAGCTTCCGTGAGTTCTGCGCTCTCGTTGGCGCTCGCAATATAACCGAGTTCAACTACCGTTATGCCGATCCGAAGCGGGCCCACGTTTTTGTCGGGATCCAGGTCCAGAACCGCGGCGAGACGGAGCGGCTGATCCGCAAGCTGCGGCGGCGCGGGCTGAAAACTCTCGATTTCAGCGATAACGAGCTCGCCAAGCTGCACATCCGGCATTCCGTGGGCGGGCATGCGCCCGCGGTCGAGAATGAGATCCTGTACCGCTTCGAGTTCCCGGAGCGCCCCGGCGCGCTCATGAACTTTCTTGCCGCGATGAGTCGCGGCTGGAACATCAGCCTGTTTCATTACCGTAATCACGGCGCCGACTACGGGCGGGTGCTGGTCGGCATGCAGGTGCCGCCGCAGGACCAGAAAAAATTCGGCGCTTTTCTCGCCGAGGTCGGCTACCCGTATACCAATGAGAGCAAAAATCCGGCGTACCGTCTGTTCCTTGGCTGACAGGCAAACGCTGCAGGAGGTGCCGCGGATGATTCATGGCCCGGCCCTCTTGAAACATCAGCGCGCCTGTCTTGTCCAAGTTCCATGTGCTGCACCGAAACCGGCTAGAATAATCAACACAAAATGACAGAATTTGCTTTGACCGCCAGGGCGTTCGTGGGCTGCGGTTTGATTGTATTTGCCGCGCTCGCCTGCGGGGCGGGCCGGGATGACGATGTGCTCGCCGCGAGCGAGGCTTTTCGCGTCGGCGACAGCAAGAAACTCGCGCTGCTTGCCAAGCGTCTCGA
>JAQBFV010000336.1:0-4577 GCA_032123035.1 Betaproteobacteria bacterium
GCCGACGGAGTGGGGGCCGCCGACGTTCGAAATCGATGGCATCAAGATGTTACCCACGGCGCAAGTCTCGCCCTATGCGGATGCCGAACGCAAAGTCGGCTTGATTCAACCGCGTGGCAAGGTGATTTTGGACACCTGTGGCGGCCTTGGCTATTTCGCCGCCTGGTGTTTGGTGGGTCAGGCCAAACAGGTGCTTTCTTACGAGAAGAATCCCGACGTGTTTTGGCTGCGCAGCCTCAATCCCTGGTCGCCTGAGATTGGCGGTGGATTGACGCTAACCCAGGGCGACATTACCGAGCAGATCGCCATGTTATCGAGCGGGTCGGTCGATGCGATTTTGCACGATCCGCCGCGTTTCGGTATCGCCGGAGAACTCTACTCGCAAGTCTTTTACGACCACCTGGCCAGGGTGCTCAAGCGCAAGGGCAAGCTGTTTCATTACACCGGCACGCCGAACAAGCTCACCAGCGGACGCGATGTGCCTAACGAAGTGGCGAAAAGACTGCGTCGCGCGGGGTTTGTCGCGGAGTTGAATGGCGATGGGGTGTTGGCGGTGAAGCAGTGAGCGCGGATATCGCGGTATGATGCGCGGCCTATCCTCACGGGCCACGCATGGATTTCGACGTCATTGTCCTGGGTGCCGGCGCCGCCGGCATGATGTGCGCTGCAGTTGCCGGCCGGCGCGGACGGCGCGTGCTGCTGGTCGAGCACGCCGCCCCACTCGGCGAGAAGATCCGCATCTCGGGCGGCGGGCGCTGCAACTTCACTAACCTGCACAGCCGGCCCGAGGCCTTCCTTTCGCGCAATCCCCATTTCTGCCGCTCGGCGCTGGCGCGCTACACCCCGCGCGACTTCACGGCCCTGGTCGAGCGCCACGGCATCCGCTACCACGAGAAGACCCTCGGCCAGTTGTTCTGCGACGACAGCGCGGTGCAAATCATCGCCATGCTCAGGGGCGAGTGCGATGTGGCGGGCGTGCACTGGGCGATGCCGGTGAAGGTGGAACGCGTGGCGCGGCACGAGGGCGGGGACGCGCCGGGTTTCGAGGTCGCGACGACGCAAGGGAGCTTCCGCGCCTGCGCGATGGTGGTGGCGACGGGCGGCCTGTCGATCCCGAAGATCGGAGCGACGCCCCTCGGCTACCGCATCGCCGAGCAATTCGGCCTGCCAGTGGTGACGCCGAAACCCGCGCTGGTGCCGCTCGCGGCGCCGCCGGAGTGGTTGGCGCGGTTCGGGGATCTGTCCGGGGCGTCGTTCGATGCGATCGCTTCCTGTGCTGAAGCGCCGCGCGGCTCGGAGTGGCCGCCGTTTCACGAGGCGGCGCTGATCACGCACCGCGGCCTGTCGGGGCCGGCGATCCTGCAGGTGTCGTCCTACTGGCAACTTGCGGGCGGGCGCGGGCCGGTGGTGCTCGATTTGCTGCCCGGTCGCGACGCAGGCGCTTGGCTGGCGACGCATCGCCGCGATCACCAGGTGCTCGGCGCGCTGCTCGCGGAGTTCCTGCCGCGCCGCTTCGCGCAAAGCTTCGCGCAGGCGCATGGCTGGACGCAGCCGCTCGCGCAGCTCTCGAACGCCGTTCTCGAGACGGTCGCGCAGACGCTCAAAGGTTGGCGCATCCTGCCCTCGGGCACGCTGGGCTATGCCAAGGCCGAAGTGACGTTGGGTGGCGTGGATACCGACGCGCTCTCGCAACAGACTCTGGAAGCGCGCAGCGTGCCGGGCCTGTACTTCATCGGTGAGGTGGTCGATGTCACCGGCTGGCTCGGCGGCTACAATTTTCAGTGGGCGTGGTCGTCCGGTCACGCCGCAGGCACGGCGGTGTAACTTTAGGGGGCAGACGTCGTTTACATCGGATCGTTTCCGGAAATCGAGTTACAGCGCACTTCGATCGCGTCTTCGCGCGGCGTGAGTTGTGTTCCGAGCGCGCGACTATGCCTTTGCAGATCCTCGTAAATGGCCTTCCACCGCGGGTCGCGGCTGGAAAGCAGGCGTGGAGGCTCGTCGACCCCGGTCTTCGCGGGCAGCAGATAGCAATCCCTCAATCCGTCTGGTCCGATAGTCGCGCCAAACAGAAACGTCTTCAGCGTTTCGTCGGTAAAAAACGAAGTCCACGTGTCGAACAGCAGATTCCCGGAGCCATACACGACGGGACAACCACGATAGAACTCGATCGATGATATGACATGCTGGTGCCCGCCAAACACGGCGTGGGCGCCGGCGTCGATCGCCGCTTTTCCGATCTCACGCTGGAAGTCGTGAACGTGGGGCGACATGCTGGTACCCCAATGCACATAGATAAACAGGACGTTCACCTGCTTTCTGAAGGTTTCAACATCGTTCCGCAATCCTTGCAGGTGAACGGGATCAGTCCAGCTGACAATATGGGGCGCAGTTCCGGGATATTCGAGCAGGCTGCTCTTTGGCTGATAAGCCGTATAGACCGGGAGCGGATTGACACCCGGGCATTCAGAAGTGGCCGCAAAGCCCGTCGGCAACGTGGTGGTATAGCCGAGGAAACCGACTCGCAGTCCGTTTTTCTCGAGTATGTAACCTTTCCGCGCCGCATCGAGATTTCGGCCGGCGCCGAAATGACCGATCGCTTTTCGGTCGACCAGATCGATGGTGTCGAACATGGCATCGACGCCATAGTCGAGCAGGTGATTATTTGCAAGGTTTACGCATGAAACGCCGACTTCGACGATGCCGTCGATGTTCACCGGCATGCCGCGATGACATATCGCTTTTCCACGCACCGCCTCGCCCCGATCGGATAACGGGAGCTCCAGATTGAAGAAAGAAAAATCCGCCCGCTGGAATAGCGGAGCGATGTCTCCGAACATTCCCTGGCCGATCTTGCGGATGGGAGCAACATCGCCGCCGGTCAGAAAGCTTGCATTCACCATGATTAAGAGCAGTTACTCATCACTCATCGCCGGCCTTGGGGCCGTCAGTCGTCACTTCTTCAGCACCAGACACGCGTCACGGATTTGATCCGTGGTTATCCGCGGTCTACTTTAGCAGTCCCTGCACGGATTTCATCCGCTGCACCGAGTCGCCCGCGATGTGCGTCCAGATGATGGCGTCGCGAACAAGCTTGTCGGCGCCGGCGTGCATGGCCGCGCCGCCGGCGTACCCGTGTATCGCCAGATTGGCATAGCACACGCGCTGAATGGCGTCGCTGGCAAAGTTCATCAGGAAATGGCCGTGCGGCGCATGTCGCGCCGTGGTGGCGTCGCTCTCCGCCGCGAGCCGCATGACGAAGGAACGCAGCGCCTCCGTGTGCATGTGCATTTCCGACAGCTTCAACTGAACCAGCTGCTGCCCGGCGAGCGGCCGGCCGCCGCGTCGCTCGGTCCGGGCGCACTGAGTCCCCATCTCAAGCGCGGCGTCGCACACGCCTACGGCATTGGCCGCGTACTCGAGCTCTCCGAATCTTGCATTCTTGCCGCCGCGCGCCTTGAGGCCGCCGTTGACCTCTCCCAGAAGATTGGCGTGGGGCACGCGCGCGTTCTCGAAGATGAGCTCCGCGTTCTGGTAGAAGCGCCAGCCGCTCTTGTCGAACACCTTGCCCACCCGCACGCCCGGGGTGTCGATGGGCACTGCAAAGATGCTGGTGCCGTTCCCGACTGCGGCCGCGGGGTCGGTGCGCGTATAAGCGAAGAAGAGTTTTCCGACGTTGGCATTGGCGATGAAGCATTTCTCGCCATTGAGGATCCACTCGTCGCCATCGCGCTCCGCGCGCAGTCTCAGCCCGGACTTGGGGTCGTCCGCAGGCGGCAGGCGGTTGTCGGAACCCGCATTGGGCTCGGTGATGCCTCCGCCCAGGAGAAAAGCGTCGTCCGCGAGGAACGGCTTCAGGAAACGGTCGCGCTGTTCCGGCGTGCAGCGGTCCGCGATCAGATGGCACCACTTCCAGCACTGGCTGAAGGTCTTGGCGATCGCGCTGTCGCCGCGCGCGAGCTCCGCGATGACCACCGCCTGCGTCACGAAATCGATGCCGTGCCCGCCCCACTCCCGCGGCACGGCAGCGGTGCGAAAGCCAAGCCCGGACCCCTTCCTGATGATGTCCCAGTCGATCGTCGCGCGCGGATCGGCGATGCCATCGCGCTGCAAGGAGATCGGCCGTATCTCCTCTTCCGCAAACCGCCGCGCTTCTGTCTGCCAGCCGCGCTGCTCTTCGTTGAGAGAAAAATCCATCAGGCCTTAAGCACCTCCAGAACGCGCACCGGGGTAAACGGCATGTGGTAAAGCCGTTTTCCGGTGAGCGCGTAGAACGCGTTGGCGACCGCCGCGGGGATGACTGGATTGGCAATTTCGCCCAGGCCCGTTGGCTTGGTGTCGCGCTCCATGAACTCCACGTGGATTTCTTCCGGCGCTTCCGACATCCGCAAAACCTCATAATCATGGAAGTTGGACTGCACAACCTTGCCACCCTTCATGGTGGCGCGTTCCTTCAACACGCTCGAAAGTCCGTAAACGACGCCGCTCTCGACGTTGCGTCGCGCCATCTCCGGCTGGACGACGGTGCCGCCGTCCACGGCGACCCATACCTTATGGACGCGGATCTTGCCGGTCTG
>JAQBFV010000337.1:0-6879 GCA_032123035.1 Betaproteobacteria bacterium
ACCTGACCGGGAGATAACCGCGCGCGTCGACGCGGTCCTGGAGATGGTGGGCCTGCTCGATCTGGCCGAGCGCCGGCCGGCCCAGCTCTCCGGCGGCCAGCAGCAGCGCATCGCGCTGGCCAGAACCCTCGTTGTCGAGCCGCGTGTGCTGCTGCTCGACGAGCCACTCTCCAATCTGGATGCGAACCTGCGCGTTCAGATGCGTCGGGAGCTGCGCGAGTTGCAGCAGAAGCTTCAGCTCACCACCATCTTCGTGACCCACGATCAGGAAGAGGCCAATACCACCTCCGACCGAATGGCGGTGCTGAACGACGGCGTCATTCAGCAGGTCGGTACACCCGTGGAACTCTACGACAATCCCGCCAATCTGTTTGTCGCAACCTTTCTCGGCACCGCCAACGTGCTCACGGGGGTCGTGGAGGATGCCGACGATGGTGCGCAGTTCAAGTCGGTCGATGGAGTGCCTATCCCTCTACACACGAAGGAGCGAGGGCCACGAAGCCTCATGTTCCGGCCGCAGAACGTCGTCATCGCGCCCGCGAATGCCCCCGTTGACTCTGACCGGGTGCGAATCGCTGGCACAGTCTGCCACACCGAGTTCCTGGGGAGCATCATCCGTTATGGGGTCAGTGTCGGTGCAGATACGACGCTCGTCGACGACCAGCATTGGCGAGGTGCGCCTGTATTCGCGATCGGTGATAAGGTAAATCTCTTCCTCCAAAAAGACCAGGTCACGACGCTGAAGAACTGACGCATTGGATAATCTCTGGGGGATTCTGACAAAATCGAAGGCCTGCTCGAATTCTGGCTCGGTGCATCCGGGCCGGACGGCGCAATCGATCCCGCGAAGCACAAGATGTGGTTCGGAAGCGGCGCCAGGCACGACGCGGAAATTAGCGAGCGGTTCGGCGCGCTGTACGAGCGCGCGTGTCGCAGCGAGCTCCATACGAGCTGGAGCATGACGGCGCGCGGACGGCTCGCGCTGATCGTTCTGCTCGACCAGTTCTCGCGCCATATCCATCGCGGGACAGCACGGGCTTTTGCCCAGGATCCTGCCGCGCAGCAGCTCACGACCGCCGGAATCGACGAGGGCAGTGATCTGCTGCTCACGCCCGCGCAACGAACGTTCTTCTATCTGCCCCTCGAGCATGCGGAAGACCGCGGGCTGCAGGCGCGCTCGGTCCAGTGCTACGAGCGCCTCGCGACGGCCGTGGCTGAGCCCTGGCGCAAGGACTACGAGAGTTTCCTCGACTACGCACGGCGGCATCAAGCGGTGATAGAACGCTTCGGGCGCTTCCCGCACCGCAATGCCGTGCTCGGGCGCCCCTCTACGCCGGACGAGGCTGCATTCCTCGAGCAGCCCGGATCCTCGTTCTGATGTTTGCGGAAATGGTCGACAACCCATTTCCGCACACTCCATTTCCCCTCCCTCTCAGGGGGAGGGGGAAGGGGTGGGGGTGGGGGTCGGATAGGGTTCGACCGCGTCAAGCTAGTTGTCAACGCTCTATAAGAGCGGTCGAGCAAAAGCGTGTTATCCTGATTCGCAAGTGGCATTTCCGACCCGGAGCACCCGATGAAATACCGCAAGCACGAAGCCAAAGAATACGCCAGGACCGTCCTAAAGGGCGTGTGGACGGCGCTGCCGACCAACTTCACCGCGGAGGGCGGGCTCGATGAGACCGGCATTGCGGCCAATCTGGAGCACTGCATATCCAACCTCAAGATGGAGGGTCATTACTGCGTCGGCAATGTCGGCGAGTTCTGGTCCATGACGAACGAAGAGCGCATGCGCGTCGCCGAGATCAACGTCGACGTCACCAAGGGGCGCATTCCATTGATCGCGGGCTGCCATCACCAGAACCCTGCCGAGGCGGTAAAGCTCGCGCAGCACTCGCAGGCGATCGGGATCGACTGCGTCATCATCCTGACCCCCTACGTCGCCGCGCGCAGCGACGACGCGATCTACGAATACTTCCAGTACGTGTCGGAACGGGTGGATATCGGGATCATCCTCTTCAACACGGGGGTTACCTTCCCCATATCGGCGCGGCTCGCAAAACGGCTGGCGACGCTCCCGAACATCTGCGGCTACAAGCAGGGCGTGGGCAAGATGCAGGGGACCACCACCCTGCGCGACACGGTCGGTAAGGACATCGAGGTCAGCGTGGCGGACGAGGCGCCGTGGCTCTACAACATCGCCATCGCGGGCGACCGCTGGCTCCTCAATTACTGCCCCCACCTCTACCAGGTGTCCGGTTACCTGCCCGTCAACGACTACACTCGTGCCGCGCTGGCGGGCGACATGAACACGGCCACGGAAATTTGCCGCAGTCTCAATCCCCTGCGCTCAGCGCTGGCAAAATGGATCCCCGGTTACGGCGGCGCCGACGGGCGCATGGCCATCGCGGAGCAGAAGTTCTGGATGGAATGCATTGGCATGGCGGGGGGGCCGGTGCGCGCGCCCTGCGCCGAAATGACCGAACAAGCCAAGGAGCAGATGCGCGCCGACCTCGAGGCAACCGGGCTGCCCGCCAAGGCGCGTGCTGCCGGGCAGCACCGCCGCGCGGCCTGATACATCCAAGACAGAATTTAGCCGCAGATAAACACAGATCTACACATACAAGAAACACGGAACCCCGAACTCAGAACCCGGAACCAGATTTATTAGCCGCCGATGGACGCCGATACACGCCGATAAAAACCAGCGTTGAACCGCCGAGGCGCCGAGAACACCAAGAAAAAACCCGATTCACGATTCACGATTCACGATTCACGGCTCCTAATGAACCACCAAGGCGCCAAGCACGCCAAGGGAAACCATTCACGGTTTACCGCTTACCGTTTACCGTTTACCGTTCACGGAATTTATTGAACCACGGAGATACGGAGAGAAACAAAACACGTTTCACGGTTTACCGCTTACCGCTTACCGCTTACCGCTCACCGCTTACCGCTTACCGTTTACCGTTCACGGAATTTATTGAACCACGGAGATACGGAGAGAAACAAAACACGTTTCACGGTTTACCGCTTACCACTCACCGCTTACCGCTTACCACTCACCGCTTACCGTTCACGGAATTTATTGAACCGCCAAGGCGCCGAGATTTCTCTCAGCGAACAGCGTCATAAGAACAGCGTCAGCACGCCGGTATAGCCATAGAGCCGGTTATGCGAAATCTCCCCGTTGCAGAAAAACCCGACCAACGGGAAGTCGCCGAGGCCCTCGCGCACCAGCTTGAGCTCCTCGGAATCCGGGCCGAACAGGCTCGCGCCGCGCCCGAGGCACGAATAGTAGACGCCGCCGCGCGGACGCGTGTAGAGCCCTTTGCGCATGCTCTCCAGCATGCGCTCCATGTCCTCTTGCGCGGTCTTGGCGTCGCGCTTGCAGAACATCACGCTCGTGCCCGGCTGCACCATCTCGCCGATGGCAATCAGCCGGTTCGCGGGATCGATACCCACGAGGTTGCGAACCAGGTAGTCGCCCGTGTCACTTCCGGGGATCGGCAGCGCCGCGAATACGTGGCTGCTGATGCGGCTGAGATCGCGTCCCAGGGTCTCGCCGATATCTTCACGAAAGACATCCAGCGCGGGCCGGCCGTCCAGGCTGATGATGACGTTCTGCTGGCTCGTCGTCACGACGTGCTTCCCGCTAATCGGCGAGCAGCCCTGAGTGAGACGGGTGGCGATCGTGATGCCTTCGGAAAACGAAACGCCCGACAGCCCTCCTTCAACCACGCCATCGGCGATCTGCACGTTCTGCCGCCTCGAGCTCGTCAACCCGCCGACCAGAAATCCGCTCTCGACCCTGCCCGCGAGGCGTTGCACCAGCTCGCCCAGGCGCCGATTGAGGGGATCGGCGTGCACGATTGCGAAATTGGGGACAACATCGCCGCACTTTAGCGCGACATTGTCGGCATCGGCCGCGCCCGCCACGCCGGAGAAGACACGGAACGAATCCGGCTCGAAATCGCCCACCAGAACGGCCATCGCCGGCTCATCGAGATACTCCTTGGCCGTGGCGCAGATCCCGATGCCAACCGTGCCCACCCAGTGCGGTATGCCGGTACGACTTTTGAGAAAGGCAAGGATATCGCCGACGTGATCGGCGAGCATGTCGGTCACGTAGAGAAAACCGAGGCTGGCGGGTCCCTGGCCAAGCTGCGCGAGGCACGACTCGGCGGCCTCGCGCCAATCGGCGGCGCTCGCATGCCCGCAGCGGAAATCCGCCATGGTCTAGGAACCCTCTTTCTTGATCGCCGCGACCGGGATGAAGCCGGGCTGCGCCTTGATGCGATCGATCCATGCCACGATCGCCGGATATTCATCGAGAGCAACGTCCGCGTCGGGCGCCATCGCCACATAGGGAAAGCAGGCAATGTCAGCGATCGTCATTCGCTCCAGGGCGAGCCACGAATGATCCGCCAGATGGCCTTGGAGCACGGCCAGCGCCGTTCTGCCGTACGCGCGACATTCCTCCAGATCACCGCGCCGGCCGAAGTGCTGGATCGCGCGAGCGAATTGCAGCCCGTAGTGGATCTCGTTCTGGGCAAAAGAAAGCCACTGCATCACCTTCGCCATCGGCTCCGGCTCGACCGGAAGCCACGCGTCGCCGCCATACTTGCGCGCGAGGTACGCCAGTATCGCCGTCGAATCCCAGATGACCGTGCCGGCGTCCTCGAGCGTGGGCACCTGGCCGCGCGGGTTGAGTTTCAGGAAATCGGGCTGCTTCTGCTCCCGCTTGGCGAGATCGACGGCAACCGTCTCGTACGGAACACCGAGCATCGAGAGCAGGAGGCGCGGCTTGTATGAATTGCCGGAGCGCGCGTTGGTATAGAGTTTCACTGGATCCCCGGAATGGCTTTGAATTTCAGGTAAATTTTAGCATGCGGCCAAGCGCAGAACTACGAACGTGGCGGCGGGCGGCCTTCGGTAGTGCCGGCTCTATAATATCGGTCAGCCCGGCAAGGAGAATTCCATGACAATCATTGAACCGGCATCAGCGGGCACGGGGAGCGGCCTCCTCCTGCGGGCGGATGCGAACGGCATCGCTACGCTCACCTTGAACCGGCCGGCACAGTTCAACTCGCTTTCCGCCGCCCTGCTCATCGAAATGCAGGCCGCGGTCGACGAGCTCGCCAGCGATAAGTCCGTGCGGGTGGTGGTCATCGCCAGCGCCGGCAAGGCTTTCTGCGCCGGTCATGATCTGAAGGAGCTGCGCGCCCACCGGGACCGCCGCTTCGTGCAGGACGTGTTCGAGCGCTTCAGCCGCGTAATGGTGAGCCTTACGCGCCTGCCTCAACCCGTCATCGCGCGCGTCCACGGGCCTGCGTTTGCCGCGGGCTGCCAGCTCGTCGCGCAATGCGACCTGGCAGTCGCCTCCACTGCCGCGACCTTTGCCACCTCGGGAATTAATTACGGACTTTTCTGCAACACACCGGGCGTCTCTCTTGCGCGCAATGTCCCGCGCAAGCGGGCGCTGGAAATGCTGCTCACCGGCGAGGCCATCGACGCGGACACCGCGCTCAACTATGGCCTGATCAACCGCGTTGCTCCGCCGGAACGCCTCGACGAAGAGATCGCAACCCTGACGAAGTCCATCCTCGACAAGACACCCGTCGCGGTCAGCGCCGGCAAGCGCCTGTTCTACCGGCAGGTCGAGGCGGACCTGGAAGAAGCCTACCGGCTCGCAACCGAAGCGATGGTCGAGAACATGATGACCGAGGACGCAGCCGAGGGCATCGACGCCTTTGCGCAAAAGCGCCGGCCCATTTGGAAGAACAAGTGATGAGAACTGGTGATGGGAACTGGTGATGAGAACTGGTGATAGGCCCACCCGAAGTCAGAAGGCAGAAATGTTTTGCGTTGAGTCTGCGTTTATCTGCGTTTATCTGCGGCTAAATTAGGTGTTTAACCGCGGCACGATTCACGATTTACGGACAAGGGGTGGCGCATGAGAGTTCCAGTCCTGCTTCTCGCGATGCTTCCACTCACGGTGTCAGCTGGAGGGTCGAACTACGGGATCAAGCCCGGCGCTCACCCGCAGCTCGCCGGCAAGGTGAGCGAATGGCCGGTTCCCACGCCGCGCTTTGCGCGCGATCCGGCGATCGCGCCGGACGGCAGCGTCTACATCGCCGTCATGTCCGGCAACAAGGTGGCGCGTTTCGATCCGAAAACGCAGACGTTCAAGGAGTGGGACCTGCCGCCCGGACATCATCCGCACGGCGTGCTCGTGGATCGCCAAGGCATCGTATGGACGACTGGCAACGGCAACAGCACGATCGGGCGGCTCGATCCCAAGACCGGCGCGATCCGGGAATACAAGACACCGACCGACGGGAACGGCCCGCACACGCTGGTCATTACGGACGATGGAAGCACGATCTGGTTCACCCTGCAGCGGGGCGACAAGATCGGGCAGCTCGACGTGAAAACCGGGAAGATCGTCGAGTACCAGTCTTCCGGCGGACCCTATGGCATCGCTATCGACAAAGCCGGCAACATCTGGTGGTGCCGGATGGGGGATGACAAGCTGGGCCGGCTCGATCCGAAGAACGGGAAAATGAGCGAGCTCGACATGGGCTCGGGATCACGCCCGCGGCGCGTTGCCACCGCGCCCGATGGCTCGCTGTGGGTCACCCTCTTCGGCAATGGCAAGCTCGTGCAGGTGGATCCTCTAGCCATGAAGGTCGTCAAGGAATATCAGATGCCGGGCGGTGACGCGGGGCCGTACGCCGTGACCGTGGACGGTAGCGGAATGGTATGGGCAAACGAGATCGACACGGACACCGTGGTCCGCCTCGACCCGAAGACCGGCAATATGCGTGTCGTGAAGCTTCCCTCCTCCAACGTCGGCATCCGCAAGATGGTGGTCGATGC
>JAQBFV010000338.1:0-3192 GCA_032123035.1 Betaproteobacteria bacterium
GGCTTCGCCCCGCATACCGCAACACGGCGGCCTAAGCCTCCACGCCGCGGTGGCTGTACCTGCGCGCGATCGCCGCCGCCTCGAGCGCCTGTGCCGCTACGTCGCGCGGCCACCGCTCGCGAACGAACGCCTCGAAGAACATCCCGGTGGCAGGCTCGCCCTGCGCTTGAAGACCCGCTGGCGCGACGGCACGAGCCACATCCTGATGGAGCGGAGTGAACTCATCGACCGACTCGTGCCCCTGATCCCCCCGCCACGGGCCCATCAAGTGCGCTACCACGGCATTCTCGCGCCCTGCGCGAGCCGGCGCGACCGGGTCGTTCCCGCGGGCGCCTTCGCGGTCGCCGGGCGCGGGCCGGTTACCGCGCCAGTGCCTTCGATCGAACCTTCAGCGAGTGCTGGCCCCGGAGGTACCCAGGCGACACTCGGCGGGGCCACCATCGGGGTCGAAAACGCAGACGCTCGAACCGAACGACACCCCACGGCTCCTGCCGGCGCGGTGCCCGAAGTCGGCCTGCACGGCCGCCCGCCGGATCGCGCGACTCGCCGCCGTTACCGTTGGGCCGAATTACTCCAGCGCGTCTTCGAAATAGACGCCCTGCGTTGCCCCCGCTGCGACTCGATCCTGCGCTTGATCGCCGCCGTCGAAGATCCCGCCGTCGCCCGCAGGATCCTCGAATGCCTGAAGCTCCCCGCGAGGTCGCCACCGGTCGAGCCTGCGTCGTGGGTGGCGATCCCGCCAGAACCCGCCGCGCCCAACCGGGACGCAGACTGGGAATTCGACCAGCGTCGCCCAGCCCAAGAATACTCGCATCTGTCGTGAGGCCAGCCACACAGCCCAGTGTCCATTTCCCCCGATCGATCGGCAGCCGTCACCACGTCCCCAGCGCCTTCCCTTACCCGCGAACCGCCCCCAACCAGCCCAATCCGACAAACCGCAGCGCCCGGCACCTTGAAATCGTCCCCCTTCGGGCCGCCCTCGGGCTGGCTCTGCTTGACAGAATCCTGGGTAGGTTCATTCGGTCGATGCAACATCTTCTGTTTTAGCTCAAACCCGAGGAGGTGGTGCAGATGGCAATCAGGAGAAGACCGGGGCTCTCGGCCCCGCAGAAGCAGGAACTTTGGGAGCGATGGAAGCGCGGGCAATCGATGGGCGAAATCGCTCGAGCATTTGGGAAGGAGCGTGGCTCAATCCACAGCGTGCTGAGGTCCACCGGCGGATTCAAACCTTCAACCCGTCGTCGTTCTCGTTTGGCGTTGAGCCTTTCCGAACGTGAGGAGATCTCACGTGGTCTCGCGGAGGGACAGTCGATGCGGGCGATTGCATCTTCGATTCAGCGTGCTCCTTCGACGGTGAGCCGAGAGGTCAGGCGCCATCAGGGCCGTGTGAGATATCGAGCTGCCGCAGCCAACCGGAGAGCTTGGGGCAACGCGCTTCGCCCGAAACGCTGTAGGTTGGCAATTCACCAACGATTGCAGAAAATTGTGGCCGAGAAACTAAGCCTGAACTGGTCACCGGAGCAGATTTCCGGATGGCTGAAGTGGCATCATCCAGGCGACATGGAGATGCAGATTTCTCACGAAACGATTTACCGAAGTCTCTTTATTCAGGCACGAGGTGTGCTCAAGAAAGAGCTCATTTCTCACCTGCGGACGCGGCGCGTAATGCGTCGAGCCAAGAAGATCAGCACTCGTCATCAGGGGCGCGGGCAGATCGTCGATGCGGCTTCCATCCGTGAACGCCCGGCTGAAGTCGAGGACCGTGCCGTTCCTGGCCACTGGGAAGGCGATCTGATTGCAGGTTCAAACAACACGCACATCGCAACCCTAGTCGAACGTCAATCTCGATTCACGATGCTGGTGAAGGTCAAAGGGAAAGACACCCAGAGCGTTGTGAAGGCCCTCACCAAACAGGTTCAGCGCCTACCTGCCGAGTTGCGAAAATCGCTGACCTGGGACCGCGGGTTCGAGATGGCAGCGCACAAGGAGTTCACGATCGCCACTGACGTTCAGGTCTATTTCTGCGATCCGAGCAGCCCATGGCAACGTGGGACAAACGAGAACACCAACCGCCTCTTGCGCCAGTATTTCCCGAAAGGAACCAACCTCTCCGGTTACTCACAAGCAGAACTAAACCGGACCGCTCTTGAACTCAACCAGAGGCCGCGAAAGACGTTGGCCTTTCATTGTCCAGCAGAAGTACTAAACGACAATGTTGCGTTGACCGGTTGAGCCGAAGGGCCCACACGCCCTGATTCAGCGCTGCACGGGGGCCGGCTCGACGGTTGGGTCGAGCAAGGTGTAGACGTGCCCCTCGCCCCAGGGCCAGTAGCGTCGGTAGGGCAGCTCGTCGATCACGTGATAGTTGTCGAGCGTCGGCTGCTTGAGCATTCGCGCCCAGTACGGCAGGGCGTGTTGCCAGTGCTCCGGCTGCATCGTCGGCGAGAGTGACACCACGTACTGCGTCAAGATGGCTGGAGTGAGACCGGAGAGGTAGTAGGCGTCCTGTGCGCCGGCGCGGCCCTCGCGCGCGTAGTGTCTCGGTGGACCGTCCGGACCCATCTCCCACGATCGCTCGTACATGTGCCATCCGTTGAACGCGAGACCGGCGTCGATGCGCTGCGGATCGACGCCGCGCGCAATCAGGCGGTCGCCCGCCGCGGCAGCAGCGCGCGAGAACGCGTGCACGTCGTGCGTCCCGGCGACCGCGTAGAGGGCGTACGGCACGAGGCAGAGGGCGTACGGCACGAGCCTTACGTGGACGCCGGGAGCCTGGGATCCGACGAGCACGACGAGCGCGGCCGGAAGCAACGCAATCAGATGACGATCGAAGAGGATGCCGAAGGTCGCGAACCCATACGCGAGCTGCAGTGCGAGAAGGAGGCCCGCGAAGCGCACGACGACAGCCCGCACCGGCTCCGGGTCCGGCGGGTATGCGAGATCGGCGTCGCGCGGCTCGCGTCCGCGCAGCCAGCGTGCCACGAAGATGGCCGCACCGAGCGCGAGCAGGACGCTCGCGATCCATCCGAGCGTGTCGCCCCACCAGACCTCGCGCGCCCCGACGATCACCTCGTTCGGCGTGAGGAAGCCGAAGCGCGTGATCTTGTTGCGGAGGTACGGGAAGAGCTGGCCCAGGTAGACGCTGCGCCACACGAAGGCCGCCCCGATCCCGCTCCAGACGACGAGCGTCGC
>JAQBFV010000339.1:0-3388 GCA_032123035.1 Betaproteobacteria bacterium
GGGCGAGCACTCACTGAAAATGCGGGACTTGAACTTTCCCCGGCCCTGCGCGTCTGTCACGAGGCCGTGGGCCTTTTGAATGCGCTTGCCGCGGTCGGTGTTCAGCTCCCCGACGTCAATCTGGCTCGTTTTACGCTCGAACGTTCGGGTGCCCTTCTGCTGACGGATCTCGCCGGCGCCAGACGTGTCGATCCTGACGTCCGGGGGGCGTTCCACTTCGAGTTGGCTCGATCGTTCTGCACCGACGTATTGGATCGGGCGCGTCGCTACATCGCCCCGGCTGAAGTGAGGTCGGTGTTGTCAGACTCGAAGAGTTTTGCCGAACTGGCGAGGGGGCTCGCTCGCAGCCGGCGATGACGTTGCGTTGACCAGTTGCGTGCGAGACCAATCTGTCCAAACTCGGCTGACGGCTCACGCTTCACAGGCAAGAACGAGGTGGATGGTCCGTTCACGCGTGAACGCGTCAAGTTTCATGCAGACAGGCAAAACGCGATCGTGTGTAAAACCACCCCATCGCTCGAATGCAGCCGCACCAAGCGCGCTCTGCGCTCGATAGATACACCCGTGAGGAAACTTTCAGCTTGTGTTTCTCGACGGCGTCGTGAGAGAATGCGCTCCTATTTGACAGCGAGGTTGAAAAGGAGGGTGACATGAGACCTGCGAATGTTGGAATCGCCGCACTTGCGTTCACACTCTGCAGCATTACGGTGTCGGGGTCGGCACCCGTCGGGAATCAAGCGAGCACCGATCGCTCGCTCGCTCGCGGCCTGATGGCTGACGCGCCAGATCCCACGGACGATCCGGAACCCGCCGGGCTCCACGCGCAATTGGTCGCACGCAGCGACGCGCGCAGCGCCGCGCGCAAGCAACCCGCAGCAGCTGCTTCGGCTGGCAGCATCGTCACCGCGCAGCTCACGAATGTTGGCGAGCCCCATGGCGCAGCACTCAGCGCCGCGATCGACGTCGCGTATCTGCAGCAGGTGACCGAGACGGTCAGCGGGTTTGGCGACACGGATGCGGGTTGGCGCCCCGGCGGATCGCCGGCGAACCAGGCCGCCGTCGACTGGATTGCGGCCGAAATGAAAGCGGTCGGAATCGGTTCGGTGAAGAAGCTGCCCGTCCCGATCGATCGCTGGGTCTTCAACGGTGGCAGCGTCGCAGTGGACGCCGGGCCGAGTTATGAGATCAGCTCCTGGGGCGGCGTGCCGGGCACCGGGCCGGCCGGGATCCACGCCGAGGTCGTCGACCTCGGCCTCGGACGCCAGGTCGAGTACGACAATCTCGGCATCGATGTCACCGGCAAGATCGTGTTGGTGAACTGGGGCTTTGGGGATTGGTGGGTGAACCGGCACGGCCACCAGGCGACGCTCGAGGGCGCCGCCGCGGTGATCTTCTACACCGGCACCACGGCGAGCGGTGCTTTCTACAACAAGCGCGACGATGGACTGCTCTCCTTCGATGGCACCTACGACGACGACTGGGTGCCGTTCGTCTTCATCACCCGCAATGCCGCGAACGATCTGCTGGCGCGCATTGCCCAGGGCCCGACGTTCGTGACGCTGACTTCGAACATCGAACTCACGCGCGCTGAAGATGGTGGCGTCGGACACAACGTGGTGGGCATGATTCCCGGCGGTGATCTCGGGAGCGAGATCATCCTGTTCACGGGCCATCACGATGCCTGGTTCCGCGGCGCGGCAGATGACGCCACCGCCATTGCGTCCATGCTCGCGATCGCGAAGGCGGTGCGCGACACCGGGTATCAACCGCGCCGGACGCTGGTCTTCTTGGCCAGCACGAGCGAGGAGTACGGCTATACCGACGCCTACTACGAGTGGCTTGCGGGGGCCTGGTACGCGATCACCAAACAGCGCACCAATTGGCGCAACCGAGGGGTGCTCACGCTCGACTTCGAGCTGCTTGGCACGGGCGACCCGGGCGAGCGGCTGCTGATTCGCACCCACTCCGAGCTGTTCGATCTCGCCAACGAAAAGCTCAATGCCGATCCGGCGCGCACGCCGTTTGGCACCTTGATCCAGAACACCGTGTGGGCCAATGCCGACCACTTCACGCTGACCGCGGCCGGCATTCCGGGCATGTACTTCAACACGCTCGGGCTCAACTATCTGACGATGAACTACCACACCAACTTCGACATCGTCAGCAACGTGAACTTCGATTACCTGAAGAACAATCTCGAAGTGATCAACGACATCTGGGTCACTTTCGACGACAACCGGCTGCCGCTGATCGATCTCGTCGCGAAGGCCAGCGAGGCCGAGTCGCGCATCGCCTTCGTGGTCGATGGTCTCAGCATCGAGGATCTACCGGGCACGGACCAGGCCGCGCAGGCGGCACTCGAAGCTGCGGTGGACGCGTTCCGCGACGCGGCAGAAGCGCTGGAGGCGACGATTGCGGCCGGTCCGGAAGATCCGGATCGGGTGGCCAAACGCATGCGCAGGGCCGAAAGCATCTTGTTGCAGGAACTCGTGGCGCTCGACGTGTTCGACCAGTACATCATGCCCCACCAGCAGGTACAGCGGGACGCCACGCGCATGCAACTGGCGATCGGTGCGCTGGCGGCGGGAGATCCCTCTGCAGGGCTGGACTTCGTGCGGCGCACGGGCCTCACGAATGCGGGGCGCCACTTCGCCTACGCGACGTACACAGCCGAACTCGCCCGCCACGATCCCGACTTCGACCGACTGCAGTGGGGCGGCCAGGCGCACCTCGCTCACTACGTCGACGTCTGGCAGGAGTACCATTCGATCCTCGCCAAGACCGAAGCCGGGCTCAGCGACCCGTCGGATTACGCCGGCGAGATCGCCTCGCTCAACGCCAAGCTCGCGCAGGTATACGAGCGCATGAACGCGCGCCTCGTGTCGATGACGGACAGTTTCCAGCGGGTGACGAAGACGCTTGCTGCTGGGTCCTCCTGATAGCGCCCCCCGACGCCGTCAACGGGGTTTCGGGGACCGCGACCGACATCTCTGTGAGGAGCGGGCATTCTCTCGCAAATGCCGCGCCCCCCAAGTCGCCAACCCCCGTTCCACTCACCAATGCCCAGCAACCGTGCGTCAACGAGATGAGCAAAAGTGGCGAGACGGTCAACAAGGCGCAGCTCAATGAGAGCGAGCGCTGCCTGCAGGACTTCCAGAAATCAAAGCTCGTCGCGCCGATGACTTTCGACGCCAGCATGACCGCTGACCGCAGGGGCAAGCTGCAGGCGGCCTGGGCAAGGACGGCGATGAAGGATAGCAGGAGGTGCGTTTCGCTCGACGTGCCTCCACCCTTTGCCTACACAGGCTCCGCGAGGGTGAACGTGGCCGCCGTGTATGGCGCCCTCGCGTTGACCTACAAGATCTTCGGCGGCCCTCCGGTGCGCGAC
>JAQBFV010000340.1:0-7484 GCA_032123035.1 Betaproteobacteria bacterium
GATGCACTCGAGTTTGCCTTCATGGGCACGCTCGAGGCGCGCAAGGGCCGTTGGGGCGGCTTGGCCGACTTCATCTATCTCGATCTCAGCGATAGCAAGTCCGGGACGCGGGCGTTGAGCTTTACCGGACCAGGTGGCAACATCAACATACCGGCCGACGTGAGCATGAACGCCAATATGAGTCTCAAGGGCAAGGTGTGGACGCTCGCTGGCACCTACACTGCAGTCCAAAAGCCGAATTACGAATTGCTCGCCCTCGGCGGCGTTCGCTATTTGGAGATCGACACCAGTATCAACTGGCAGGCAACCGGCAATGTCGGCCCCTTGCCGCCCGTGGTGCGTTCGGGCAGCGGGTCGGCGAAGCCGGACTTCTGGGACTTCATCATCGGCGTGCGCGGCCGCGCGGATATCGAAGGCAGCAAGTGGTACGTGCCCTACTACGCTGACGTCGGCACCGGCGACAGCGATCGCACCTGGCAGGCGCTCGCCGGCATCGGCTACCGCTTCGGCTGGGGTGAGGTGACCGCTGTTTACCGCCACCTCGATTACAAGTTCAAGGCGGGAGCGCCGGTAAAGGACCTCGAATTCAGCGGGCCGGCGATCGCGGCGTCCTGGCGGTGGTAGGTAACTGACCGCCGTGCCGTTGAGTACGACGGCGCGCATCGAATGTCCGCTATTGGCCGAAAGCGGACATTCGTCAAAGAGATTTCCGGCAACGGCGGCTATATCGCCGTCAGGCAAAGGTTACGCGCCTGGCTCGGCCTGGAGCTACCAATCATTGCTGTTTTCGGCATCCCCTGTAACCTCTTGGCCCGCGCTATCGCGCCCTCACAAATTGGTTCAGATTCTTGCTGAAATCACTGGCCCATTTATCGATGAGCGGTTTTACGTCCGCCAATGTAACCACGCGCTCGCCGCCTGCGGCTTTCGCGAGCTTCTTGCCGGTGCCCGTGCGGACGACTTTACCGAGCACTTGGCCGGAGGCGCTGTCGATTATCTGGCCCTCGACTACGAGTTTAGCGTCTTCCGGCGTGCCCTCAGCGCCTCGCGCGGCCATCGTCACAACGAACGCAACGGGTACGTATTGGTAGGCCGCGAGCCCCGCTTCTTTAGCCGCTACCGCGGTAATGGCCACCTTGATCGTGACCACACCTTTGCCGGGCCGGTTGACCACCCGGACCTTCTCGGCAACTTCTCGACGTAAGGCGGTCGTCGCGTATTTCTCGATCTCGTCGAGCGTCTGCTGGGTCACCTTCGCGGTGGGCTGAGGCTCCGGATAAAACACCACGTCCGTAACTATGGCCGCATGATAGTTGTCGGGCGTCAGCTTGGGGCTGACATACCGAAAAGTTTTCTCGGAACTGTCCCCTGTAGGAATCTCTTGCATGTTCGAGTAGCTGCCGAGATAGCCCGAAAACTCCCTGGGCGCCGGCTCTTGGGCGGCGCACCCGGCGAGCAGCGCCGTTGTAGCCGCAATACCGATTAATTTGAAACGAATGGCTTGTCGCATACTCACGTCCTTTCCTTTGATATTCGATCCCGTGCGCGAAACGCACCCCGTCTGAATGCTGCGGCTGATCCGTAGCGACACGCAATCGGACCAACGTCCAATAACCAGGTTGCCCCGACTTTGCCCTGCGCACTATTGTGTTGTATTCGATTCGGTTAAGGCAACGAATTTTCTGATGTCAATTCACCCGGACCCGCAACATGATAACGCTCAATAATGGGGCGGGACGCGCCGTTCGCGGCGCGCGGTAGCGAACGTCCGCTCCTGGCCCAGAGTGTGTAAAAACGTGAACTTGTAGGGGTTCCCTCGATCTATGCGATAGGCATTAATGATCGAGGGGGTCAGGATGAAACGCTTCATCCAGGGTGAAAGCAGAACGCAAAGCACGTTGCTACCCGAGATTCTCGAGGACTACGTTGCCGATACGAATCCGGTTCGAGTGGTCGATGTCTATGTGGATGAGCTGGATCTGGGCGCACTGGGATTTGAGGGCGTTGATCCAGCCCCCACTGGCAGGCCGGCATATCACCCGTCCGTGCTCCTGAAGCTCTACCTCTACGGTTACCTCAACCGGATTCAATCCAGCCGGCGCCTGGAGCGAGAAGCCCAACGCAATATTGAATTGATGTGGCTGACGGGTCGCCTGAGGCCCGACTTCAAGACCATCGCGAACTTCCGTAAGGACAACGGCAAAGCCATCTGCAGCGTCTGCCGGCAATTCGTGGTGCTGTGCCGACAACTGGGCCTGCTCTCGGAGGCGCTGGTGGCTATCGACGGCGCGAAGTTCAAGGCGGTGAACAATCGGGATCGGAACTTCACCCGTGCCAAGCTCCAACGGCGCATGCAAGAGATCGAGGCCAGTATCAGTCGCTATCTCTCGGCACTGGACACGGCCGACCGACAAGAGCCCTCGGTGGCGCAGGTCAAGACCGAGCGTCTACAAGATAAGATCGCGGCCCTGAAGGCGCGGATGCAGGAACTCAAAGCCCTCGAGGTTCGGCTCAATGCAACACCGGACCAGCAGATTTCCCTGACCGATCCGGATGCCCGCTCGATGAAGACGCGCGGCACCGGGATAGTCGGCTACAACGTGCAGACCGCCGTCGAAGCGAAACACCATTTGATCGTTGCCAATGAGGTGACCAATGATGGGGTCGATCGCAGTCAACTCAGCTCCATGGCCCAGCAAGCGCGTAGCGCAATGGGCAGCACAGAACTCACCGCGGTGGCCGACCGGGGTTACTTCAAAGGCGAAGAGATTCTGGCCTGTGAGCAGGCGGGGATTACCGTGATCGTTCCCAAGCCGCTGACCTCTGGCAGTAAGGCTGAGGGGCGCTTCGGCAAGCAGGATTTCATCTACGTGGCAGACGATGATGAGTACCGTTGCCCGGCGGGGCAGCGCTTAACCAAGCGCTTTGCCACCGTCGAGAACGGGATGGCCCTGCAAGTGTATTGGAGCTCAGCGTGCCCAGGTTGCCCGCTCAAGGCCCAATGCACCACGGGCCAGGAGCGGCGCATCAAACGCTGGGAGCACGAGGCGGTATTAGAAGCGATGCAAGTTCGGCTGGATCACGCGCCTGAGATGATGCGCATCCGTCGCCAAACCGTCGAGCATCCGTTCGGGACGATCAAGTCCTGGATGGGGGCAACGCACTTCCTGACCAAGACCCTCGATCGAGTCAACACCGAGATGAGTCTTCACGTGCTCGCCTACAACGTAAAGCGCGTGATGAAACTCCTGGGGATCGGTGCCTTGATCCGGGCCATCAAGGCCTGCAGGAGCTTTTTGCGCTCAATTCGCGCCCGGTGTAGGCCCGTCACAACCGTTCCGAACACGGGCGTCGAAAAGCTATCCCGCCGACTCGTATTCCTCGCCGCGCTCCTGCAGGCCGCATAGAAGCTTTCATCGGGCGGTCCGCCGCCTTACGCGCGCTGCAGAAGCCCTGATACGTTTTGACACAGTCTGGGCCGAAAGCGGACGTTTGCGGAGGTCTGCTTGCGACTTTGACATAGGTCAAAAACGGTCAGCGGGGGGTATAGGTTTAGCGTATTTCCCGTGTTATAACATGCATGTTGGCACGTCTCCATCTAGTCGGGCGGGGAGAATGCAGCCCAATGCACAGTTATCTGGCAATCTGCCTGCAAATGGCGGCCCAATAGAGAACATTTTGGGAGACGGCGATTACAATGATTTACTCTTAGGCCTGAAAGGATTATCCAGGAATCCATCGGTCAACACTTGAGCAATGACGTTGCCGGCGCGAATGAACGGCGCCGGCTATCAACCAGGAGGAAATATCATGAAACATGTTCTCTTCGGCACGGTTATGGCCATCGCTCTCGCAGCGGCGCCATTCCAGGTTCAGGCGGTGGAAGGAACGCTCACCATCGTCACCTCGTATCCAAAAGACACAACGGGCACTTTCAAGAAAGCGTTCGAGAAGAAGTATCCGAACGTCAAAGTCGAGATGCTCAAGAAGAATACCACCGCCGGCATCAAGTACCTCCAGGAAACGGCGGGCAACAACAAGTCCGACATGTTCTGGGCTTCGGCTCCAGATGCTTTCGAGGTCCTCAAGGGCAATAACCTGCTGGTCAAGTACCAGGTCAAGGTCAAGGGCATTCCAGAAAAGGTGGGTGCCTTTCCGATCAACGATCCGGATGGCTACTACAAGGGCTTCGCGGCCTCGGGCTACGGCATCATGTGGAATACGCGTTACCTCAAGGCGAAAAAGCTGCCTGCGCCGGCTGAGTGGTCAGACCTCAAAAAGCCCGTGTATCACGACCATGTGGGCATGAGCTCGCCATCTCGCTCGGGCACCACGCATCTCACGGTTGAGACCCTGTTGCAAGGCGAAGGCTGGAAAAAAGGCTGGGCGGAATGGAAGGCCATCGCCGGCAACTTCAAGACCGTGACCGAACGCAGCTTCGGTGTCCCGGATGGCGTCAATAGCGGCCAGTTCGGAATCGGGATCGTCATCGACTTTTTCGGGCTTTCCTCGAAAGCTTCCGGATTCCCGGTTGAGTATCGTTATCCCACCGTGACGACACTCGTTCCGGCCAACATCGCGCTGGTGAAGAACGGACCCAACCCCGAGGCTGCCGGCGCGTTCATCGAGTACCTGCTCTCTACGGAAGGCCAGGAGCTGTTACTGGATCCGAAAATCCGCCGCCTGCCGGTCAACCCGGCGACCTACGCCAAGGCTCCCGCAGGTTTTCCGAACCCGTTCAAGGACAGCTCCATCGGATCGGCGGTCAAGTTCGATCTCGCCCTTTCCAAGAGTCGCTACAATGTCATCAACTCCTTGTTCGACGTGATGATCACCTATCGTCTCGACGACCTGCGTGAAGCCACCAAGGCCATCCAGGAAGCCGAGGCCGCCATGGCGGGCAAGTCGAACGCGGCGGCAGCCGACCTGATCGCCCAGGCGAAAGCGCTGGTCAACCAGGTTCCCGTGAATGAGGCGACCGCGAGCAAGAAGGAGTTCAACGCGATTTTCAAGAAGAAGCGCAAAAAGGCAACCACAAAGGTCAAGGGCCGCCAGGCGGAGATCGAGCAGGAGTGGGACACGATGGTGAAAGCGAACTACGCTAAAGCCAAATCGCTGGCGGAAAAAGCGAAATCCATGCTCTGACGGCTGAGCAATTCGACACGGGCCCGGCTGCGATGCATGCCGGGCCTTTTGTTCGCGCCTCGAGGGGGAGATGATCGGATCTGTATTAGCACCAGGACAACGGGGACCCGCACTCGCGGGCGGATTGATCGCGTTGTTTCTGATCTTGTTCCTGGTGGTGCCGCTGGTGCAAGTCGTTGTTGTGGCCTTTCAGGACCCCAACACCGGCGCGCCGACGCTGATCAACTTCGTCGACTTCTTCAAGACGTCGTTGTTCCAGGAGTCGTTCATCAACTCCTTCTATGTCGCCGCGATGTCGGTCGTGCTCTCCTCGCTCTTCGCATTGCCGCTTGCCTACTTCACGACCCGCTTCAACTTCCGCGGCGCCCTGTTGATCCAGACGCTGGGAATTATCCCTCTGATCATGCCGCCGTTCGTTGGCGCCGTGGCGATGGCATTGTTGTTCGGCGCCAACGGCTCGGTGAATTTGCTGTTCGACAAATGGTTTGGCTTCACCATTCCCTTCATGGAGGGTCTGAACGGGGTCATTCTCGTCGAAAGCATCCACTACTTCCCCTTCATCCTCATCAACTTGTCGGCAGCGCTCAATAACATCGACCGCGCCATGGAGGAATCGGCCCAGAATCTGGGTGCCAGCGGTACACGGCTTTTCCGGCGCATAGTGTTCCCGCTCGCCATGCCGGGTTACGTGGCGGGCGCCGCGCTCGTATTCATCAAAGTATTCGATGATCTCGGTACGCCGCTGTTGCTCAATATCAAAAATATGCTGGCGCCCCAGGCATTTCTGCGCATCACCTCCATCGGTATTTCGGACCCCATGGGCTACGTGATCTCGGTGATCCTGGTCGCGTTTTCACTCCTGTCGCTGTGGGTCTCACTGCTGGCGCTGCGCGGCAAGGACTATGCCACCGTGCAGAAGGGCGGCGGTGGTCTTATGCGCCGCGACCTCCGCAACTGGGAAAAGATCGGATGTTACGCCGTCGTTATCCTGATACTGCTGCTGGTGCTGTCGCCTCATCTTGGCCTGCTGCTTTTGTCCTTCGGCACCATCTGGTCGTTCAGCGTGTTGCCGGATGCCTATACCATTAACCACTACGTCACCGTGTTCAGTGAAGCCTCGGGATACATCACGAACACACTGCTGTACGCCGGCCTCGCGGCACTGTTCGACGTCATCATCGGAACCGGCATCGCCTACGTTGTCTGGCGTACGGGACTGCCCGGCCGCAAATGGCTGGACTATGGAGCCACGGCCGCGATTGCCGTTCCCGGTGTCGTAATAGGCATCGGATATTTGCGTACTTTTCACGGTTTCAACGTGCCCATTGTCGACCAGCCGCTCGCTTCATGGTGGGTAATCATCGTCGTGGCGCTTACCATACGGCGCCTGCCCTACGCACTGCGGGCCTGTGTCGCCGCTTTGCAGCAAGTGAGTGTCATGCTGGAGGAAGCGGCGGAAAACCTCGGGGCGACGAAGGGTCGCACCGTGTGGCGCATTGTCGTGCCGCTGATGTCCGGCGGTATCCTCGCGGGTTTCGTCACCAGCTTCGCCACCGCCTCGGTGGAACTTTCCGCCACCCTCATGCTGGTGGCCGTGGATTCCGACGCACCCCTGGCCTACGGCATTTACGAGTTCATGCAATCGGCCGCCGGACGCGGACCCGGAGCGGCACTCGGCGTCATCGGTGTCGTGTTCGTGGGTCTCGGCACTTACATTTCCCACCGTATTATCGAGCGTGGTCGAGTGACACTTGAGTCCACCACCATCGTAGCTGCAGGAGCCGCCGCATGACCAGCATTAATACGACTGCTGCCGGGGTTGAGATCGAGGACTTGAACGTGTCCTTTGGTGACACGCACGTCCTCAAGGGCGCCAACCTGTCCATCAAGCCCGGCGAATTCTTCGCCTTTCTCGGCCCGTCGGGTTCCGGGAAGTCAACACTGCTGCGGGCAATTGCCGGATTCGGACCGACGCCGAGCGGGCGCATCCTCATCGGCGGTGAAGAAGTCGCGAATCTGCCGCCGTGGAAGCGTAACGTGGGAATGGTCTTTCAAAGCTACGCGCTGTGGCCGCACATGACGGTGCGCAGGAACGTCGCCTTCGGTCTCGAGGAGCGGAAGTTGCCTAACCGGGAAATTGCCACGCGCGTCGACGCGGTCCTGGAGATGGTGGGCCTGCTCGATCTGGCTGAGCGCCGGCCGGCCCAGCTCTCCGGCGGCCAGCAGCAGCGCATCGCGCTGGCCAGAACACTCGTTGTCGAGCCGCGTGTGCTGCTGCTCGACGAGCCACTCTCCAATCTGGATGCGAACCTGCGCGTTCAGATGCGTCGGGAGCTGCG
>JAQBFV010000341.1:0-13477 GCA_032123035.1 Betaproteobacteria bacterium
CCATACTGGTCTCCGAAATGGAGAAGAACCGGAAATCGCGAGCAGTATGATCAGCGCGATGAACAGCGTGGACTCGGGGATCGTTTCCAAGGTGGAGTCGCTCGATGAAAGGAAAAATTCAGTATTTAGCGGCGCGACAAGGCCTGTCAAGCCGCGGAATTACAGATACGGAAGTCCAAAGCGCTCAGTCGCGATTCAGGGTTCGCCAGCGCAATCACCAGCGGCGGCGGTCCCTTGATTTCGAATTCTAGGTCCGGCCAAGTATCACCTCGAGCACGAACTTGCTGCCCACGTAGGCCAGCACGAGGGCAAGGAAGCCAGAGAGCGTCCAGCGCACGGCGACGCGGCCGCGCCAGCCGTAGACATGGCGGCCGCACAGCAGCGCCGCGAAGATGATCCACGAAACGACCCCAAAAACTGTCTTGTGATTGAACTTCGCCGCCTTTCCGAACAATTCTTCCGAGAACACGACACCGGTCACGAGGGTTGCCGTGAGCAGAATGAACCCGGCCCAGATGATGCGGAACAGCAGCGTTTCCATTGTCAGCAGCGGCGGCAGCTGGTTGAGCGCGCGTGGCAGGGTTCCGTCGTGCAGCCGGCGCTCGAGCAACGCCATCAGGAGGACGTGGAGCGAGGCGATGGTGAACAGGCTGTACGCCAGCATGGCGATGACCAAGTGCACCTTGAATACGATGAACTCGGTGTTGGGCAAAGGGTTCAGCGACGGCAGCAGGCCCGGCAGCAGCACGGCGGCGGCCGCGATCGGCAGCACCAGCGCCTGCAGGCCGTCAAGGCGGTAGAAGAAATTCCCGAACCAGTAGATCAGCACGGTCAACCACAGGATGGCCGATACGGCATTGCCGATGCCAAGATGCAGCCCGTCCGGCGCAAACGCTGAGCGCGCCAGCAGCACGGTATGGATCCCAAGCGGCACCAGCACCGCGTAATGCTCGATCGCGCTGAAGGATGGGCCGGCCACTTCCGCCTCGGTTGCGTGCGGCCAGCGCGTGCGCCAGAAGTAGAATGCGAGCACTGCATAGAGCAGCGCGTTGGCTAGATACGGTAGAATTTCCGGCACGTTCTGAGTCTACACCAAGCCCACACCGATGTTCGATAACCTGACCAACCGTCTCTCGCGGGTCATCAAGACGCTGCGCGGCGAGGCGCGCCTGACCGAAGCCAACATCCAGGACGCATTGCGCGAAGTGCGCGTCGCGCTGCTCGAGGCCGACGTTGCGCTGCCGGTCGTGCGGGATTTCGTTGCGCGGGTGCGCGAGAAAGCACTCGGGCAGGAGGTGATCGGCAGCCTAACGCCGGGTCAGGCGGCGGTCGCGGTGGTGCATCGGGAACTCGTCACGCTGATGGGTGAGAAGAACGATGCGCTCGACCTCGCCATCCAACCGCCGGCGGTCATACTGCTCGCCGGCCTTCAGGGCTCCGGCAAGACGACGACCTCGGGCAAGCTCGCGGGCTGGTTACGGCGCGAGCTCAGGAAGAAGGTGCTGCTGGTTAGCTGTGACGTGTACCGGCCGGCGGCGATCGAGCAGTTGCACACACTGGCCGGGCAGGTCGAGGCCGAATTTTTCCCTTCGGCGGTCGGCGAACAACCCATCGATATCGCGGAGCGGGCGCTCGATTACGCGCGCAAGCACTATGTCGACGTACTGATCGTCGACAGCGCCGGGCGGCTCGCGATCGACGAGGCGATGATGCGCGAGATCACTGGACTGCATGCGGCGCTGAAGCCCGTCGAAACGCTGTTCGTTGTGGACGCGATGCAGGGGCAGGACGCCGTCAATACGGCGAAGGCATTCGGAGAGGCGCTGCCGCTGACGGGAGTCATCTTGACGAAGCTCGACGGCGACGCCCGGGGTGGGGCGGCGCTATCGGTGCGGCAAGTGACCGGCAAGCCGATCAAGTTCGCGGGGGTGGGAGAGAAGCTCGACGCGCTCGAGCCCTTCTATCCGGACCGCATGGCCTCACGCATTCTCGGGATGGGGGACGTGCTCTCGCTGATCGAGGATGTGCGCAGGAGCGTCGACCACGCCGAAGCCGAGAAACTTGCCCGCAAGGTGAAGTCTGGAAAAGGCTTCGACCTCGAGGACTTCAAGCAACAGATTGCGCAAATGAAAAAGATGGGCGGCGTGGCGGGCTTACTCGACAAGTTGCCCGGCGATCTTGCGCGCATGACGCAGGGTGCACCACAAATGGACGATCGCGCGATCCGTCGTCTCGAGGGAATCATCAACTCGATGACCGCGCAGGAGCGCGCCAAGCCTGAACTCATCAAGGCTTCGCGCAAGCGGCGCATCGCGGCGGGGGCCAGCGTCAGCGTGCAGGAAGTAAACCGGCTGCTCAACCAGTTCGAGCAGACGCAGAAGATGATGAAAATGATGTCGAAGGGCGGAATGGCGAAGATGATGCGCTCGATGAAAGGGAAGTTTCCGGGAATGCGCTGACAGGCTTCAGTGCATTCCTAAAAGAGATCACTTTTAGCCGCCGATGAACGCCGATAAGAACTGTCAACATGCCTTGGAGTATTCGTGATTTCGTCAGGCGCCAACTTTGTGGCAGCATCCTTCGTGACGCGTCGTCGACCAAGCGAATTTAACGAGAGTTGTCCTAAGAATCGCAAAGGAGTACTTCCATTGAAATAGGCGGGTGAGGTTCCCGCCTATTTCAGGCTGAAGCCCTGCTTACGGACGAAGGCACCGAAATCAGCGCGCTCGGGTACCGCGTATTGGCGCGCTTTGTCTTCCGACCAACCGTAGAACGGCACCGGCCCGAATCGCTCAACGCGCCGCTGTTTGCGGTAAGGCAGCACGGCGTGGCGCCTGCGGTCGTCGTCGTCTATTTTTTCGCGGAGGCCCAACTCGTTGTAACGATCCTGGTGCACGGTCACGTTCAGCGCGAGTCGCGGCGTGATGCGGCCCGCTTCGGCCGGGTAACCGACGCACAGACCGGCCACCGGAAACACGCCTTCGGGAAGTTCGAGCACGTCGCTTACCGTGTCGGCACGGTTTCGCACGGCGCTGATGGGACAGGTCCCCAAGCCCACCGCCTCCGCGGCGCGGATGAAATTCATCATGACGAGGCCCGCGTCTACTGCCGCGTTCATGAAGTGGTCGAGATGCTCGTTCACGAAGGGCTTGCCGCGCCATTCACCGATTTGCCGGATCCGCCGATTATTGGCGCAGAAGACGAGGAAGACGGGCGCGTTCATGATCCACGGCATGTCGGGCATCGTCTCGACGATCACCTTGCGCCTGGCGGCGTCGGTCACATGAATGACGTCGGCTTGCTGCAGATCGGACTTGGACGGCGCGGAAAAAGCACACGCGAACAACACGTCCAGCAGTTCCGGTTGCACGGGACGCTCGCTGTACCGGCGGTGTGAGCGGTGTTCGAGGTTGCGCGCGATCTCCTCGAGACCCGGCCAATCGGGGCCGATGCTCAACGACGTGCCGAAGCGTTCCTCTGCGGCGTGCTCGATGCGCAGGGCCTCGGGGTTGGTGTTTGTGCTCATGGCAGCTCCTAGGATGGACGGCGAGGATGTTAACGCGTCGGCCTCGCCGTGCGGGCGCTATCAGATGAATTCCCGCGCAATCAGGTAATTAAGCTCTGGTGGGGCAGGGATACCGGCGTTTGCCCGAGGCGCCGTGCGCCTTGCCTGCAGGCAAAAAACTAGCGTAAAATCACGCCCTTCCCGCTTTTTGGACTGGTACGAACATGGTGGTAATACGACTTGCCCGCGGGGGCGCCAAGAAGCGCCCATTTTATAACCTGGTCGTTGCGGATTCGCGCCGCGCGCGCGACGGGCGCTTCATCGAGCGCATCGGCTTCTACGACCCTATGGCGCCTGCAGGGCGCGAGCGCCTGCGGCTCGATCGCGATCGGCTCACGTACTGGAAGGGCAAGGGCGCGCAGCTGTCCGACACCGTATCGCGGCTCGTCAAGCAGCACGGTGAACAAAAGGCCGCCTGAGAAACTGGTGATGATGGGGCGCATCGCCGCCCCGCATGGTGTCAAAGGCTGGATCAAGGTTCAGCCGCTCACTGCGGAAGCGCGGAGCCTCCTCGATTTCCGGAACTGGTGGATTGGCGGGGAGGACGGCTGGCAGGAGCATTCAATTGTTGGCGGCACGGTCCACGGCCAAGCGCTGCTCGCCAAGCTCGAGCGCTGCGATGATCGCGAGGCTGCGGCGTCGCTGAAGGGCAAGACGGTGGCGGTACCGCGTGCGGCGCTACCGGCGGCACAAGCCGAAGAATACTACTGGGCCGACTTGATCGGCCTGAGAGTCGTGAACGCAGTGGAGCAGGATCTTGGCCGCGTGACGGCGGTCGTGCAAACCGGCGCGAACGACGTGCTGGTCGTGGAAGACGGGCGCGAGAGGTTGATCCCCTTCATCGCGCAGGTGATCCGGGAAGTGGACCCCGGGGTAGGCGTGATCCGGGTGGATTGGGGCGCGGACTACTGATGTATCAGTTTGACGTGGTCACGCTGTTTCCCGAGATGTTCGAGGCCGTGACCGAGTGCGGCGTCACGGGCCGGGCGCGTGAGCGAAAGCTGTTCGAGCTGGTGCTGTGGAATCCGCGGGATTTTGCGACCAACAGCTACCGCACCGTGGACGACCGCCCCTACGGCGGGGGGCCGGGCATGGTGATGATGGTCGAGCCGCTGGAAAAGGCGCTCACGGCAGCGCGGCAGCGGCAGAGGAGCGCGGGGGTGAAGGAGACACGCGCAGTGCACCTGTCGCCGCAGGGGCAGCTGCTGAAACACCGCCGCGTGATGGAGTTCGCGGCACTGCCAGGGCTGGTGCTGCTGGCGGGGCGATACGAGGGCGTGGATGAGCGAATCGTCAGCCGAGCGGTCGACGAGGAGATCTCGATTGGCGACTACGTGCTTTCGGGCGGCGAGCTTGCGGCGATGGTAATGATGGATTGCATCGTGCGTCAGCTTCCGGGGACGCTGGGCGATGCGGAGTCGGCGATTCAAGACTCCTTTGCGGCCGGCTTGCTGGATTGTCCGCATTACACGCGGCCGGAGGTGTACAACGAGGCGGTGGTGCCGCCGGTGCTGCTTTCGGGCAATCACGGCGAGATCGCCCGCTGGAGGTTCAAGCAGGCGCTGGGCAGAACTTGGCAGCGGCGCCCGGATTTGCTGGAACAGCGAGTGCTCAGCACTGAGGAGCGCGCGTTGTTGGACGAATACAAGAAAGAATTGTAAGGAGCTCGAACATGGACATCATTAGGCAACTCGAGGCCGAAGAAATGAAGCGGCTCGGCAAGCAGATCCCGTCGTTCTCACCGGGCGACACCGTCGTCGTGAACGTGAACGTGGTCGAGGGCGACCGCAAGCGGTTGCAAGCGTACGAAGGCGTCGTGATCGCCAAGCGCAACCGCGGACTCAACTCCTCATTCATCGTGCGCAAGATTTCTTCGGGGCGAGGGGGTGGAACGCACGTTCCAGACCTACTCGCCGCTCATCGCCGGCATCGACGTCAAGCGCCGCGGCGACGTGCAGCGCGCCAAGCTCTATTACCTGCGGGAGCGCACCGGCAAGGCAGCACGCATTCGCGAGAAACTCACGGTGCGCAACGAAGAAGTGGAGCAGGCAATCACGCAGGAGTAGCCGGCATAAGGACTCAGGGAAGGCGGCCTCGTGCCGCCTTTTTTGTTTCTGACGCGATATCACGCAGAGGACGAGGCAGCAACCGAACGGGATAGAATTAACCGATGCGCGCGATCGTCATAGCCCTACTGATGCTGGCTGCCGTGGACCCGGCGAGGGCGCTGGAGACCACGCGCCAACTGTTGGAGAGCAGCGCGCCGCGGCTCGCGCTCGATCGCGTCGAGCAACGGCAGCCGCGTGAGACCACAGATTCGCGATGGGGCGAGTGGGAGACGCTCCGATTACGAGCGCTGTTCGCACTCAAGCGCTATCAGGACGTACTTGCGCGCACCGGCGCGCTCCCGGCCCACCTGCCCGAGCGCGAGCGGCGCCAGGCGCTCGCGCTGGCGGCGCGGTCCGCGCTCGAAGCGGGACAGCCCGCACAGGCACGCGATTTGGTCGCGCGCGCGCTGTGGCAATCTGGCGCTGTGCCGGATGGAGGGCGCGAGCTGCGCTTGCTCGTCGTCGACAGCTATCTCGCCGAAGGTAATGGTCACGCGGCCTTTCGCGCGATGCTTCGGTTCGCGCAGGACTTTCATCCGCTCGAGCCCGCGATTGCGGCACGCTTCGTGGAGGGGCTGCTCGTGCTCGACATGGCGCGTGAGGCGGCCAATTGGCTCGCGCGCCTCGACGAGGGCAGCCCCGCGAAGCAGATGCTGCGGCTCAAGGCGGGCCTGATCAAACCGGATGCGGCCATTGCGCAGTCGCGCGCGCGGCTCTCCAAAGGCGGCGGCCGCGGGCATTGGCAAGTCATTGCCGAGGCGGCAGCCCGCGGCGGGAAGCGCTCGGTCCGCATCGAGGCGCTCGAGCAGCTGGTGCAAAATGCGGGCGGACGCGAGGAAGCCGGCGCCGCGGCTGCAAATCTGTGGCAGACCTATCACGCGTTGGCCCAGGAATCGGCCAACCTGAATCATCTGCTGGTGGGGGACGATGCGGCCTGGGCGACGTACGCCTCGAAACGGCTGCGGGCGGATCCGTTCATTGCACGCGCCTTCTTCGCCTACTTGGCTCAGCGCGCCCGCTCGCTGGAGGCGCGCCAGGCCGCGCAGCTGCAACTCGTGAGGTCGTTGCAGCAGGGCAAGCTCGACGCGGTGGCTCTGCGCCTGTTTGATCAGGGAACAATCGATGTCACCGCGATCGACAGCCAGGCCCGCTACCATCTTGGCTCGATCGCTGAAGCGAGGGATGAGGCCGCGCTTGCGGCGCGGTTCTGGGAAGGGCTTGCCATCCCGGCAGGCATGACGATGGCAGAGTGGGGGGTGCGGGGCGCGTTGGTGTACTGGCGGGCCGGCAATGCCGAGGGGGCGATGAAGGCGCTTGCGGCCGCGACCAGCGAGAGAAAATCGCTCCCTGCCAATGCGATCCCGGGCGCGATCTTGCTGGGCCAGGAAATGGTTGTCGCAGGGGAGCCCGAGACGGCCGACGCATCGCTCCCGGCCCTGTTGCTGCTTGCTGGAACGGGATATCAGCGCGAGCTCCTGATGGCGCTCGGGCGCACGGCCGAAGCGAGAGGCTTGTTTGCGCGGGCGGGCGCCTATTTCCTGCAAGCGGCGCTGGCCCCAGAGGGCCTCAAACAGGATGCCACTGCGCCAAAGGCGCGGCTGGCCGCGGCGCTCAACCTTTCGCGCGCAGGCTACAGCGAGGACGCTCGGGCGCAGTTCGAGTGGGTACTCCGCCATTCGCGCAATCCCGCCGAGCTCCAAGCCGCACGGCAGGGGCTGGCGAAGCTATAATACGGCCATAATTCGAACAATAGCGCGTCCCGATTTTTCCCGAATCTGACGGCGGCCCGACCGCCTGCCATTTACGCTTGCGAGGAGAGGGCATGATTCATTTTCTGGTGCACGACAAGAAGGACACCGTAGGAGTCATCGTGGTCGAGGGTGTCGAAAGCGGCCAGGAGCTTACCGGGTGGCTGATGGAAGACGATTCCACCCTCAAGGTCAAGGCTTTGAGTGACATCCCGATTGGCCACAAGCTTGCCACCCAGGCGATAAAAAAAGGGGACACGGTCATCAAGTACGGGTTCGACATCGGCAAAGCCGTATCCGAGATCAAGGTGGGCGAGCATGCCCACGTGCAAAACCTGAAAACCAAGCGCTGGTGAAACGCGCTGCCGCGCGTTTCAACAATGAACGTTCACTTGTCACAAGGGGTTGGTAATGATCAGCAGTAAGACGACTTTCCGGGGCTATCGCCGCGAGAATGGGCGCGTTGGCATTCGTAATCACGTGATCATCCTGCCGGTCGATGACTTGTCCAATTCCGCCTGCGAGGCCGTTACCCACAACATCAAGGGCACCCTCGCGATCGCGCATCCGTACGGCCGGCTGCAGTTCGGAGCCGACCTCGACCTCCATTTCCGTACCCTGATCGGCGCGGGGAGCAACCCGAATGTCGCGGCGGTCGTCGTCATCGGAATCGAGGACGGCTGGGCGAAGCGCATTGCCGACGGTATCGCCAAGACCGGGAAGCCGGTCTCCTTTTTCGGCATCGAGGGCCATGGCGATCACGATACGGTGCACCGTGCGTCCAAGGTGGCGAAGGAATACATGCAATGGGCCTCGGAGTTGCGGCGCGAAGACTGCCCCATCAGCGAGCTCTGGGCCTCGACGAAGTGCGGCGAATCCGACACGACCTCGGGCTGCGGCTCGAATCCCACGGTCGGCAACGCCTTCGACAAGCTCGAGCCACTCGGGGTGACGATGTGCTTCGGCGAGACCACTGAGATCACTGGCGGGGAACAGATCGTCGCGGACCGCTGCGCGACGAAGGAAGTTCGTGACGCCTTCATGGGCATGTTCGATCGCTACCAGGACGTGATCGAGCGCCATAAGACAGACGACCTTTCCGAGTCACAGCCGACGAAGGGCAACATCGCCGGCGGGCTGACCACGATCGAGGAAAAGGCGCTCGGCAACATTCAGAAGATCGGCAAGAAGTGCAAGGTGATCGGCGTGCTCGACAAGGCCGAGATGCCGACACGGCCCGGGCTGTGGTTCATGGATTCGTCGTCAGCGGCCGCCGAGATGGTGACGCTCTGCGCTGCTTCCGGTTACGCGGTGCATTTCTTTCCCACCGGACAGGGCAACGTGATCGGCAACCCGATCCTGCCGGTGATCAAACTTACCGCCAACCCGCGCACGGCGCGCACCATGAGCGAGCACGTCGACCTCGACGTCTCGGGCCTGCTCCAGCGCCAGAAGAACCTGGATCAGTGCGGGGACGAGCTGCTCGAAGTCATGCTGCGCACCTGCAACGGCCGGCTCACTGCCGCGGAAGCGCTCGGCCATCGCGAGTTCGTGATGACCCGGCTCTACGAGAGCGCCTGAAGGGCAAGGATGAAGGCGGAAGGCGGAAGGCGGAAGAAACACCGCATTGCGCAGTTTGGGCATCGCGGTCTGTTCTTCATCCTTCATCCTTCATCCTTCATCCTTCGCTGAGTGGCTGTGTCCACTTTGCGTGTCTCCGTTTGGCGCGGGCAGGAGTCGGGGCATTTTCAGACCTTCGACGTGCCGCGGCTCGAGAGCCAGACTGTGCTCGATGTCGTGACTCACATCCAGAACTCGCTGGACCCGACCCTGTCGTATCGATTCGCCTGCCGGGTCGGCATGTGCGGCTCTTGCGCCATGACCGTGAACGGGCGCGCGCGCTGGACCTGCCGCACTCACGTGTCCAAGGTCACGACGGGCGACAGGCTCGAGATCGGGCCGCTTTTGAACCTTCCAATGATCAAAGATCTCGTCACCGACATGGCGCCGTTCTTCGACAAGTGGGCGCGGGCGCGTGGTCGTTTTCAGAGCACCCAGACGCGGCGGGACGATTTTGCGCGCGTATCGCCGGAGACACCCGAGCGGCGTCTGGCGGACGCGGCAATCGAATGCATCGGCTGCGGCGTGTGCTACAGCTCTTGCGATGTTGTCGCGTGGAACACCGATTACCTTGGTCCGGCTGCGCTCAACCGCGCGTGGACCCTCATCAACGACGTGCGTGATACGGATGGTCGCGCCCGGCTCGCCGCGGTCGCGGGTGATGCTGGCTGCCACGCCTGTCACACGCACATGAGCTGCACGGAGCGCTGCCCCAAGAAACTCTCGCCGACCGCTTCGATCGCCGGGCTCAAGCGCGCCACCGCGCTCGCTGCTCTTCGCGGCGAGCTCTAAGCAATGATGAATGCAGAGTGCAGAGTGGAAAGTGACGGAGAACGCGTCGTTCGCGCTGCGCGCTTACGCTCATCACTCATCACTCATCACGCATCACGCAGAACCTGCGGACGATGTTCGTGAACATCCGTGCGCAGGTTCTGTTGTGGGCGGCGCAAAGAATCAGTGCGGCAGTGCTGGCGCTGTGCGTGGTCGCCCACCTCATCACCATGATCTACGCCGTCCGCAACGGGTTGTCCGCCGCCGAGATCCTCGGGCGCACGCGCGGCAACCCCGGATGGTTCGCGTTTTACGCAGCGTTCGTGCTGGCGGTCTCGATTCATGCGCCGATCGGTCTGCGCAGCGTGCTCGCGGAGATCTTCGACTGGCGGGGACGCGGGTTGGAGTGGACGGTGTTCGTGATCGGCATCGCGCTGGCCTTTCTCGGTTTCCGCGCCGTATGGGCGGTTTTTCTGTGACGGCGGCGACATGAGGACTGATTTCCGCGCGCGCAATCATCCTGCCTACTGGGCGTTCGTCGTGCACCGCGCATCGGGCGTTTTGCTCTCGCTGTTCCTGCCGCTGCATTTCTGGGCGCTGAGCCAGGCGTTGCAGGGGGCAGCCCGGCTGGACGCCTTGTTGCGCTGGACCGAGCAACCGCTGGTCAAGTTCGGCGAGACGCTGCTGGTGCTGCTGCTGGCCGCTCATCTTACGGGCGGCTTGCGGCTGTTGATGCTGGAATTCTTCGCGTGGCGCGATTGGCAGAAGAGCCTGCTTGCGGCTGCGGCTGGTGTGACGCTGGTCGCCGCCATGATGTTCCTGCTGCAGGTTGCCTGAGGCTGGACGCGCCTCCCTGCCGCGGGTTAGCGTGGGCGATCTACGACTTTCGGGAAGGAGACGACCGGTGGCGCAGCGGCCCAATTTCCTGATTATCCTGGTCGACGACCTGCGCTTCGACGAGTTCGGCGCGGGCGGACATCCGTACATGAAAACGCCGAACATCGACCGCATTGCTTACGAAGGCGCGTTGTTCGAGCGTGCCTTTCACACGACGCCGATCTGCTCGCCCAACCGCGCTTCGATTCTGACCGGCCAGTACGCGAGCCGACACGGCATCATCGACAATGTCGCGCGCGACGCTGCCAGCCACCGGCTGCCCAACTATCACCTCCAGCTACAACGGCTAGGCTACGAGACGGCCCACATCGGCAAGTGGCACATGGGCAACGACGGCAAGCCGCGGCCCGGCTACGACCACTGGATAAGCTTCGACGGCCACGGCCAACTCACCGATCCGAAGCTCAACGAGCACGGCCGCTACGTGCAGCACGCCGGTTACATCACCGACATCCTAAACGCGATGGGGACGGATTTCGTGGGCCGCAAGCACGAAAAACCCTGGTCGCTTTTTCTGGCGCATAAGGCGGTGCATCCGGATGCCGAGCAGGCTGCGGACGGCACGCTGGCTGTGACCGGGTATGTGCCCGCCACGCGCCACCAGCGTCTCTACGAGGGATGTGTTTTCCCGAGGAAGCCAAACATGCTCTCGCCGGCGGAGGTGGTCAGGCAAAAACCCGCTTGGGCCGAGGCGTTCGAGATCAAACGGACCGAGCGCTCGCAACGGCTGCTTAAACCCATTCATTCCGGTGAGCAGGAGGAGATTCGGTTGCGGGCGGCGATGATGGCTTCGGTCGAAGAGGGCGTTGGCATGCTCTTCGACGCGCTGGAGCGCACGGGTCAGCTCGACGACACGCTGATCGTCTTCCTCGGCGACAACGGTTACTTCTTTGGCGAGCACGGCCTCGGCCCGGAACGGCGCTTTGCCTACGAGGAGGGCATTCGCGCGCCGTTCATCGCGCGTTATCCGAAGCGGATAAAGGCCGGCTCCCGGATGCGCGATCTGGTGATCTGTCAGGACATCGCGCCGACCCTCGTGCGTTTGGCGGGAGGGAAGCCGGAACCGCAGGTACAGGGGCACTCATTGCTCCCGCTGTTCGCTGGCAAGCGCGCCGGGTGGCGCAAATCGATTCTTATGGAATACTGGGCCGAAAACGCCATGCCCTGGCTCATCGGCATGACCTACAAGGCGGTGCGCACGGACCGCTATAAATACATCCGCTGGATCAATCGCGGTCTCAACGGCGAGCTGGACGAGCTCTACGATCTCGAGCGCGATCCGTACGAGCTCACCAACCTGGCGCGGCGTGCGGCGCACCGTGCGGCACGCGAGCGATTGCGACGCGAACTAGGCCGTCTCTGCCTTGAGGCGATGGGCCTCTAGCTATCTCAAGAACTCGAAATGCAACGGCCGTGAAACGTGAAACGTAAAACGTTTTTTTAGCCGCAGATAAACGCAGATAAACGCGGATGGATCGACGAAAAAGCTAAAACCCTTCCACCTTCATCCTTCCGTCTTTGGGTTGGCGCGCCGCCTTGCCGGTGGAGGGCCTATAAGGTATGGTTGATCGGGAATTTCCTCGCGGCAATCGTCTATCGGAATCGGGCTCGCGCACGCGCACGCGACGAACGCCGCAGGCAGCAGCGTTGTTCAACCGCTATCCGTTACCGCCCGCGGTTTGCCTCATGGAGTGCAGATGAAGGTCGATATCAAACAGATCGAGGAGACGTGCAGGGAGCTCTACGTACGCGCGCTGAAAATTCTGCCGCCGGACATCAAGCAGGGGTTCGCACGGCTCGATCGGAATGAAACCGACAATACAGCGAAGGCCGTGCTCGGGACCATGATCCGCAATATCCAGGTTGCCGAGGACACCCGTAACCTGTTATGCCAGGATACGGGCATTCCCATCTACAACGTGACGATCGGCGGCAAGGTCGAGGTAGACGGGCACGAGCTCAAGCAGGCGATCGTACGGGGATGCGAACGCGCCACGCGCGAGCACCCGTTGCGCTCATCCGTCGTGCATCCCGTCACCCGGGTCAATCAGCAGACGTCCTGCGGCCGCTTGGTGCCGGTAATCAACATCGACTTCACCGCGAACGCCGAGACGCTGTCTATCGAAATGATTCCCAAGGGCAGCGGCTCGGAGAACAACTCCTGGCTCAAGATGGCGATCCCGGCCGAAGGCGTGGACGCGATCAAGACCTTCGTCATCGACTGCGTGCTGGACGCCGGCGGCAAGACCTGTCCGCCGACGATCGTCGGAGTGGGAGTAGGGGGCACGGCCGATCTGTGCGTGCATCTTTCCAAGGTTGCGGCGACGCGTCCGCTCGGCAGCCGGTGCGAGGATCCTGAAGGCGCCAAGCTCGAGGAGGAACTCTCGGGCGCGGTGAATCAGTTGGGAGTCGGTCCGCAGGGACTGGGCGGCGATTCGACCTCGTTCGCGGTGCACGTCGAAACCGCGGCGACGCATATCACCATGAACCCGGTCGCGGTCAACATGCAATGCCACTCCGCGCGGCGTGCCCGCGCCACCTTCACGCCGAAGGGCGTAACCTACGGCTTTTGATCGAAAGCAATTAGCCACAGAGATCACAGAGGACACAGAGAGAGAACGCAATGAACGGTGCCAGTTTATTAAGGGTGGGTAACAAAATGACCTCCCCTCCTGCCCGAGGAGTGGTGGCGCCATCCGTTTCTTCCGCCTTCTCGCCACGCAGAAGGCGGCTCGAAACTCCCCTCTCCATCCCAGGGAGAGGGGCGG
>JAQBFV010000342.1:0-3996 GCA_032123035.1 Betaproteobacteria bacterium
AGCCAGGTTGCGGCCCGCAGCAACCGGCACGGTTACTTTTCGGATGTCGATGCCGAGGATGAGCTCGGTGCTCGCCTGCAGCGGGAGGCGTTCGGCGGAACTTGGGTCAGTCCGTGAAATTCGCTCCAACTGGACGATCAGCTTGACGTTTTTGCGGGGCCGCAATGCCGCTTCTCCGTAAATGCTCCGGATATTGAGTACCCCGAGGCCGCGCACTTCCAGAAAGTTCCGGAGCAGCTCCGGGCAGCGCCCTTCGATTGTCTCCGGCCCGACGCGGTAGAGCTCGACGACGTCATCGGCGATGAGGCCGCTGCCGCGGCTGATGAGTTCCAGTGCGAGCTCGCTCTTGCCTACGCCGGAGTCGCCCTTGATGAGCACGCCCATCCCGAGCACGTCGAGGAGGACGCCGTGCGCCGTCGTGCTTTCGGCGAGCGCACGCGCAAGATAGGGCCGCAGCATCCACATCAGCTCTACGCTCGGCAAGGGTGAGCGCAGCAAAGCGGTTGCTGCAGTCTCGGCCACGTCGATCAGCGACGGCGGAACGCGATCGCCACCCGCGATAATGAAACACGCCAGTTCCTTGGTGCAGACCTGCGCGAGGACCGAGCGGCAGCTGGCGGCCTCGAGCCCTTCGAGGTACTCGACCTCGGACGCGCCGAGCACCTGGATCAAGTTGGGATGGATGAAGTTGAGGTGGCCGATCAGGCCCTTGGAGGAATCCTTGGTGAGATCGCTGTTGAGCGCCTTAACGCCGCCGCTGTGCCCGGCGATCCACTCCAGCCGCAGCTTCTCGCGGTTGTCCTCAAACAACCGAGCTATGCTGACCTGCGGCATGCGGCTGCCATTCGGCAATAAGTTGATGTAGCTCGGCGGTGCTTGCACCGGAGAGCAGGCGTTCGCGGAACGGCTTGTCGCCGAACATCTGCGCGAGCTCCGACAGGATCTGCAGGTGCGCATCTGTCGCGCGGTCAGGGACCAGCAGCACGAAGATCAGGCCTACCGACTGCCCGTCCGGCGCGTCGAAGGGGATCGGCTGCTTCATCCGCACCAGTGCGCCGACAGCCTCCTTTAAGCCCTTGATCCGACCGTGCGGAATCGCGATGCCCTGGCCCAGACCTGTCGAGCCAAGTTTCTCGCGCGCGAAGAGGCTGTCGAACACCTGGCTGCGGGCGATCTGGTGATGGTTCTCGAACAGCAGGCCGGCCTGCTCGAAGACCCGCTTCTTGCTGCTCACGTCGAGGTCCAGGATGACATTCGTGGGCGGCAGCAGTTTGGAAATCAAGTTCATGGATCGTACCTTGGCTTAGTCTCGGGTGGCTCCCCGATGCTGATGGGGCGGTGCAAAGCTATTTCTCGGTCCCACGCTTGAACGCCGCACCGCTGTGGCGGCGCTCGAGCGATTTTTCCTTGTGTTTGAGGATCGTTCGGTCGAGCTTGTCCACCAGGCTGTCGATCGCCGCATACATGTCGTGATCCGCGCTCTCGCAGAAAATGTCCCGGCCGCGCACGTGCACGTTGGCTTCTATTCTGCGCTGGAGCTTTTCCACCGAAAGAATAATGTTGACGTCGATCACGTGATCGAAGTGGTGCGTGATGCGTTCGAGCTTGCTCGAGACGTAATCGCGTATGGCCGGTGTCACTTCGACATGGTGTCCCGTTAGATGCAGGTTCATCAACCGCTCCTAGATCGTCTTACGCAGATTCACAGGCAGGATCTGCAGGGTTTCCCGGTATTTTGCCACCGTGCGGCGTGCCACGACGAGCCCCTGCTGGGCCAGGATCTCCGAAATCTGGCCATCGCTCAGGGGCTTGTGGCCGTTTTCGGCCGCCACCAGCTGCTTGATCAGAGCCCGGATCGCAGTGCTCGATGCCGAACCGCCCGCCTCGGTCGTGACATGGCTGCCGAAGAAGTACTTGAGCTCGAAAATACCGCGCGCCGTATGCATGAACTTCTGGGTCGTGACCCGTGACACCGTCGATTCGTGCAGCTCGAGCCCCTCGGCGATTTCCCGCAGGACCAGCGGCCGCATGGCGACTGCCCCATGTTCGAAGAAATTGCGCTGACGGTCAACGATGGCCTGAGACACGCGCAGAATGGTCTCGAACCGCTGCTGGACATTTTTGATCAGCCATTTTGCCTCCTGCAGCTGGGTTGCCAGCTGTTGCGATCCGGCACCGCGGTTACGCTTCAGAATATCGGCGTAGAGGCTGTTGATTCGCAGCCGCGGCATCGCATCCGGGTTGAGCGACACCACCCAGACCCCCTTCACTTTTCTCACCATCACGTCCGGCACAATGTAGCGTGTCTCGTCCGAGAAAAAATCTCGACCGGGCCGAGGATTGAGACTGGTGATGAGCTTTTGCACGCCCCTCAGCATAACGTCGTCGCAACGAAGCAGTTTCTTCAGCTTGCTGAAATCCCGTGCTCCCAGCGCCTCGAGATGGTGCTTGGCGATCTCCATCGCCTCGGCCCGGTAGGGGATATCGGGTGGCAGCGCGGCGATCTGCAGGGTGAGACACTCGCTCAGGCTGCGCGCGCCGACCCCGACAGGCTCGAGATTTTGCAGATGCTTGAGCGCAATCTGGAGTTCCTCGGCCTCGGTCTCCGGCGGAAGCATCTGCAGCAGTTCATCGAGGCTCTGCGTTAGGTAACCGCCATCGTCGAGAGAGTCGATCAGCAGCGAGACGAGCCTGCCGTCACGCTCGGACAACTTGGTCAGTGACAGCTGCGCGTGCAGGTGCGCACGCAGTGTCGGGGCATCGGCTCGCTGTTGGTGATAGTCGCTGTCTTCCGCATCGTCCCGGGAACCAGGCCCGGGACGATCGTCGAGCGCACCCAGTTCCGCGTTCTCGGGTTCGTGCGATTCGCCGTCACTCTCTGCCCCTTCGGTTGCGGGCGTTTCGTCGCGGGTGACGGTCGCCGTGTCGGCGGGCGGCGGCGCGGATGGGTCGCTCGCCCCGTCTTCCCGCTCGAGCAGCGGGTTTTCCTGGAGGATGCGCTCGAGCTCCTGGTTTAACTCGATCGTCGAGAGTTGCAGCAGTCGTATCGACTGCTGCAGCTGTGGCGTCAGGGTGAGGTGCTGGGAGAGTCGGAGCTGTAGAGAATGCTTCATGCCTGGGTACGGGGTGAACGACGGGTTTCCCCGCGAGATTCGTTCCGCGCCGAAAAGGGCTGCGCGAGCGACTTAGAGCTTAAAATGCTCTCCCAGATAAACTTGCCTTACCTCTTCATTATAAACGATTTCATCCGGCTTACCGTAGGCGAGAACCGTTCCATCGTTAATGATATAGGCCCGGTCGCAAATGCCCAGGGTTTCTCGCACATTATGGTCAGTAATCAGGATCCCGATGCCTCGCTTCTTGAGGAAGCCTATGATTTTCTGGATGTCCAGGACAGCAATCGGGTCGACCCCCGCAAAGGGTTCGTCAAGCAGGATGAAACGCGGCTCGGTAGCCAGTGCCCGCGCGATTTCGGTGCGGCGCCGCTCGCCCCCCGACAGGCTTACCGCGGTGTTGTTGCGCAGATGCCCGATGTTCAGGTCGTGCAACAAGGCGTCGAGCTTGTTGCTGATTGCATCGGGATCCTGGTTGTACAGCTCCAGCACCGCTTGCACGTTCTCGGCCACCGAAAGCCGCCGAAAGATGGAGGCTTCCTGGGGCAGGTAGCTCACCCCGAGTCGGGCGCGGCGGTGCATCGGCATATGCGTCAACCGGACCCCGTCGAGATGCAACTCGCCCCCGTCCATCGGAATCAGGCCGACCATCATGTAAAAACACGTGGTCTTGCCCGCGCCATTGGGCCCGATGAAACCGAAGATCTCGCGCTCTCGGACCCGAAAGGAAATGCCGTCGAGAAGGCGCTTCTTGCGCAACCCGAAGCCCGGGCGCACGTCCTTGACGAGGTCATCGACCCGAACGATGTCAGCCAAGCCGCTCACGCGCCCTCCGGTTCGACGCCTTCAGCCTGCTCGCGCCAGCGCTGCTTGCGGGCGCGGT
>JAQBFV010000343.1:0-3249 GCA_032123035.1 Betaproteobacteria bacterium
GCTCAACGCGACGCGCAAGGAAAAATGGAAGCGGCTGCTTTTGCACCGCTGGGTGCCGTTCGACGACCGCAATACACACACGGTGCGCATGAACCTGGCGCTCGCCGGAATTCTCGGCATCGAACCCCGGCCGGAGGTCACAGTTTCATGGGGTGCCGAGCACGCCGAACAAGTTCATGCCCTTCTGCACGGCGAAGCGGCTGACCTGGTGGCCGTTCTCCATACCTACCCGAACTTCAACTACAAGATGTGGCACCGCGGCGGATGGGGCGAGGTCGCCCGCTGGCTCAACGAGCGCGGCTATCGCGTCGTGCTCACGGGCGGGTCCGATCCCAAAGAAATCGCTTACGTCGCGGAGATGGCGCGCGACATGCCGCCGGGAACGATCAACGCCGCTGGGCGGCTTTCGCTCGCCGCCTCGGCCTGCCTCGTCAGCCGCGCGCGCGTCTACGTTGGCCCGGATACGGCGCTCACGCACGTCGCCGCAGCGCTCGGCGTGCCGACGATAGCCGTCTATGGACCGACCGACCCCGTCAAATGGGGACCGTGGCCGAAGGGCCATGCATCAGAAGACAACCCGTGGCGGCGTCTCGGCAGCCAGGCGGCCGGACAGGTGCGGCTGGTGCAGGGCCATGGCGCCTGTGTGCCCTGTCTCAAAGAAGGCTGCGAGCGCCATGTGGACAGCTTCAGCGATTGCCTGATGCAGCTTCCCGCCGCCCGAGTCATCGCCGCGCTCCGCGACATTCTAGAAATTGGTGAGCGGTAAGCCGTAAGCGGTAAGCGGTAAGCGGTAAGCGGTAAGCGGTAAGCGGTAAGCGGTAAGCGGTAAGCGGTAAGCGGTAAGCGGTTAACAGCAGACGCGCGAATCAAGCAGTCGTTCAAGTCTTCCGTTTACCGTTCACCGTTTACCGTTTACCGTTCACTGCTTTTCATGCGGTTCGATGGCGAAGATGAGGTCTCCGCTCTGGATCACTTCGTCCGGGTGGTCCCAGAAACCCCGCATGCTCCCGTCGCGCTCGATCGCGACGAGGAGCTTTCCTTTCACGCCCGAGATGGTCTTCCCCACTTCCTCCGGAAGCGCTTTTCGCTCCACGATCTGTATCTTGCCGCCGCGCGTGGTCAGAATGTCGGTAATGAAACGCGTCGTATAGCGGGACTCCACAGCATCAGCGATCAGGAATCCGGCCAGCTTTCCTGGTGAGATCACCTCGTCTGCGCCCGCTTTCCGGGCCAGAGACAGGTTCTCCTCGTCCCGGATCGACGCGATGATCCGGGCCTTGCCGTTGGTGCTTCGCGCGGTCAACGTGACAAGCACCGCGGTGTCGTCGCGCGACACGCACACGAGCACCGCCCGTGCGGCGGCAACCCGGGCCTCCCGCATCACGATGTCGCGCGTTGCGTCGCCGCGCAGGCCGATGTAGCCAGCTTGCGCCGCCTCCTCCAGCGGCTCCGAGCGCACATCCACGACCACGATCTGGTTTTTCTGATATCCCTTTGCGACCATCTCGCGCGCCGCCGTCCGTCCCGCGTAGCCGAAACCGCAGATGACGACATGGTCCTTCAGCGAATCCTGAAGCGCGTCCATATGCATGTCCTCGATGATACGTTGGAAAACGAACTGGTATGCCGTGCCGATAAAGATGAACAGCACGAATATCCGGATCGGCGTGACGAGCAGGGCGTCGATGAGCCGCGCCCGGTCGCCGACCGGCACGATGTCTCCATAGCCGACCGTCGTGACGGTTACGAACGTAAAGTAGACGATGTCCGTGAAGCTCACGTTCCCGTCGGCCGAATCGCGGAGATTTTCGCGGTCCAGCCAGAACACCAGCATGACGAACAGCAGCAACCCGATGACGACCGCGGCCCGGACGGCAAGCGTCCGCTCCGCGCTGACGGCCGGTTTCGTATAGAGCAGCTTGGGGAACGCCTGGTCGGCGCCGCGGGATCGCGCGACCACCGCGCGCCGCAGCAGCATTCTTTGCAGCAGCGCTCGCGCGCCGCGCAGGGGCCTTCTGTTCATCGATTCCGGTCAGGATGAGTTTGAGGCCCTGTCGCCTCCTTTGTGCTCCCGCCGTCAGCGGGCGCGCCACCACGCGCTTCACGTTAGCACGGCGCAACGACCCTGAAAACTGATTTCCCGCCACCGGGCCTGATTTCCCGCGTCGGAGGCGCTCCCGAGGGCGACCACTCCGGCCCGCCGCCGCCCCGGACACGCCGTGCGGGGGCGCGGGGAACTCGGCGCTAGGTTTTTTCCAGCACGAGCACCAGCGAGCGGCTGAACAAGAGCGGCGCGGTAAACCCCTGCCTCAAGAGACCCCGGTTGCGCTCAGCATAGCGCCGGTCGCCTCCGCGCACGAATAACCACCACGATGCGATCCAGGCAAACGGCAGCAAAACGAGATAGATCGGCATCCACACCTTCTTCTTGTAACGGTCGCCCAGCGCTGCCTTCACCTGCGCGCCATGCTGCCCGAAGAGATAGCTCAGCTGGTAGTACGAGAGCGGGAATATGTGGCCCCGGTCGACCGCTTCACGCGGCGCGACTTCCGGCGCCGCTGTGGGGTTGAACTGGTAGGGCACGCCTGTGAAAAGCTGGTGCAGACGGGAATAAAGGCTCATCACGTTCGGAGTGGACACCACGATCTCGCCCGGTGCGCGCGTCACGCGCGAGAGCTCGGCGATGAGTTGGACCGGGTTAACGAGGTGCTCGAGCCCTTCGAGGCAGACGACGGCGTCGAATTCGCCATCAGCGAACGGCAACGGCCCCGCCATGTCCACGTAGCGATACTCGGCCCGCTCCCGGTTGATGTCGCCGCAGACGACGGTGTGTCCCATTGCGCGCAGTGCATCAGCGAGCAGCCCGTTGCCGGCCGGCACGTCCAGGATCTTGAGGCCCTTCGGCTGTGCAGAAAAGTAATCGGCCACGACTCTCATGTAACCGGTGAAGTTGCCAACGTGACTGAACTGTTTCGCGCTCATCGCCCGGTAAACGGTAAACGGTAAACGGTAAACGGTAAACGGTAAACGGTAAACGGTAAACGGTAAACGGCGGAAACTTGAATAAACAGTCACCACAAGCCCTTTCTGTTCACTGTTCACTTCGCGCCCGCGTCGCAGGCGGCGCCACGACAAAGCAGATACAGATCATTCCCGCCGAGCCGGTACTTCTCGACCAGCCGCCCCAGCTTCGGATCGGGCGTATAGGCCATCACGAAACCCGACTCCCACTTCGCCGGAGGGAACGCG
>JAQBFV010000344.1:0-28224 GCA_032123035.1 Betaproteobacteria bacterium
CGGCGAACTCCTCGAGCCGAACGAGCTTGAGGTAGTTTCGCGCAATCTCCTCGCGCTCCTTCTCACCAACATTGCGGATCTTGAGGCCGTACTCAATGTTCTTGATCGCCGTGAGCCAAGGGAAAAGCGCGTATTCCTGGAACACGACGCCCTTGTCGTAGTCGTGATCGATGGGCTTGCCATCCATCAGGATGTCGCCCGCGGTAATCTCGACGAAGCCAGCGAGGATATTGAGCAGTGTGGTCTTTCCGCACCCGGACAGCCCGACGAAACAAAGAAACTCGCCATCTTGGATATCGAGGTTGATGCCCTCGAGCGCATGCACTCTGCGTCCAGGCGTGCTGTAGACCTTTCTGAGGTTTCTAATCTGGATCTTCGTTGCCATTCCCAATCTCTCCCACTAGAGGCCAGCTACTCGACAGACCCGTAGGCCTGCGAGGCAAACCGATTTTGAAAAACTATCCGTCTCGCGCGTCCATGGGGCTACGCCCATCGTCCGCTTTCCCCACGTCCTGCTATTCGCCTAACAGCGGCCGCTGCAATCGGACCGATGAGAGGGGCGCGATAGGTAAGAACTTCGGGATAGCAGCCAACAGTGGACATTCCGTTCCCTCCTCGCTCGATGCAAAACCTGAACCGATCGTCGCCTGCCGGACCCGCCCATGCGCGAGACTCACGCACCTGGGCCGGAAAAGTCAAAACGTCGGTTTCTTCGGCTTGCGCCGCGAACGCATTTTACTCCGTTGCCGGGACCGGAGAAGCGGCCAAGGTCACCTCACTAAGTCGACCCGGCGCTGAGAGCATTTCGCTAACAGAAGCAGAGATTGCCTTCTTTTCCGCAGTTAGCTCCTCTGCTCGGATATTCTTTTTTTTCAGCATGCTGGCACAGCAACCCGGGCCCGTCAACCGCGTGAACCACCGCAAGCAGGGCTGATTTGCAGGGGTCAGGTCATACCCCTCGCATCGCGACATCCGTGACTGATGAATGGTGAACGGTGAACGGGAAAGGCGAATGCACCAACTCGTCACTCGTCACTCGTCACTCGTCAGTCGTCAGTCGTCACTTCTTAAACTCTAGTCACAAGTCACTCGTCACGCTTTTACAGCGTGTGGCAAAGCGACGCCGATCAGGCAATCGCGGCTCACGATAGCGGCAAGCTTCTCCTCGCCCCACCCCTTCGTGCCCTCGGGTCGGCGCGGGAGCACCATGTAGCGCATGTCGGCGGTGCTGTCGTGGATGCGCACGATGACGTCCTCGGGAAGCTCCAGGCCGAATTCCTTCAGGACGGCACGCGGCTCGCGCACCATGCGCTTGCGATAGGGAAGCGACTTGTACCATGCGGGCGGCAGCCCCAGCAGCGGCTTGGGGTAGCACGAGCAGAGCGTGCAGACGATGACGTTGTGCACCTTCTCGGTGTTCTCGACCACCACGAGGTGCAGTGCCTCTAGATCGGTGATTCCCAGCTCGTCGCACCCTGCCCGCCCGTTCGCGAGCAGCCGCGCCTTGAATTCCGGGTCGGTCCAGGCGCGGGCAACGACGCGGGCGCCGCGCGAATGCCCTCGCGCATCCATCCGCTCGATCTGGCGCCGCACCTCGTCGGAAGTGATGACGCCCGTCTCGATCAGCAACTCTCGCATGGCGATCTCCATCACCTGCAGGTAGGGAAGCGGACTGCCGTCGTCGTGATCGCGCTGAAACGTTCGCGCGTGGTCGCGGTCGTGCTGGTGTCCGTGGGCGTGCTCGCTCATGTCGCGGCCTCCTTCACTGCGGGCTCGAGCCAGTGCTCGAAGATTTCGATGTCCACCGTGTCTTCCGGCGCGCCGCCGTAGTCGGACCAGACGTGCTGCTGCCCGAAGCGAACGCGGTAGAGCGGGCGCTTCGGCAGCCCGTCGCGGCCGAAGGCCAGCTCCTCGGGGTTGGCGAATTCGCCGCAGATGCGCTCGATGACGCCCCGCTTGCCGCGAATGTAGTACGGCGTGCGGATGTGGCCCGGCGGGTAGGCCGCGCGCACGTTCACGGTGTCACCAGCTCGGAAGCGCGACTTCATTTGTAGTGCTCCCGGTCCTTCACCTCGCGCGCTTCGACCTCGGCCATCTTGCGGCCGAGGTCGTCGGCAGTGAAGACGCCCTTTTCGAGCAGGTGGTTGGAGATCGAGAGAATCCAGCGCTCGTAGTAACTGAGGCCGTCGTAGTCCCCGGGCGGGAGATTCTCGATGTGACGGCGATGCTCGTCGGTGCGGAGCAGATTCTTCTGCCCGAGCAGATTGCGCACGGCATCTACCCGCTTCTCCCATAGCTCCGCGTCGTGCGCGCTGGTGTCCACCGGCCCGTCGGGTATTCCGCCCATGTCATGGTGCCTGCGCATATCCCGTCCTCCCCGCTTGCTGATAGCCCTCAGCTTCCCACTCTAGCGCGCCGCGAGCAACCAACAGTGAATGGTAAGTGGTGAATGGACTGAAATTTCCGTAAATCGTGAATCGTGAATCGTGAATCGAAACGTCAAAAACCGAATACTAAGCCGCCGATGAACGCCGATCACAAGGCCGTAAATCGTGAATCGGACCCCGAGTAACACCAAAACTGAACCGCCAAGACGCCGAGAGAAACACGAATCAAGAGCAATTACCCGTCCCCCGTCACTCGTCACTCGTCACGAATTTGAAGCAAAAGCTACCACCAGTCCGCCGTCAACAACGTAACAATTAGCGTCGTCACCGCAAATGCCGCGGCCACTATTGCGGCAATAACCGCGAACTTAATCCAGCGCAGGTACTCCCGCGAGACTCGTTCTATCAACCGCCGGTCAAGCTCCTGCGCCATACGGTAGTGCTCCGGCGAGCGATCGCCCACTCCTGACATCTTTGCGTGAACGTCCGCGTCCGCCAGGTCTCTTAGCTCGTCCTCGTCCATAGCGCGCTCCTGTTGTTGTTTGCTTGTCTTCTCGGTCTGACCAGAATGCGCCGTTTGGTCTATCTTTTGCAAGCTTTGGTGGACAATGGTGTGAGGCGTGACTTGTGACGAGTGACGACTGACAACGCATGGTTTAGTCCACTCACCGCTTACGGCTTACCGCTTACCGCTTGCCATTCACGCCTGAAAAACGAGCTCGTCCCCATTCATTTTTTCCGGGCTCCATCGGCTGACCACTCGAAGCGCGACAGGGCCGCCAGCTCGACTACAGGGACCACGCCGGTGTGGCGGCGGCCGTCGATGATCCAGGTCGGAAAGTCCTTGATGTCGTTCGCGACGCAGGCGAAGTTGTGCGCGCCGTTGCGCCCGTTCGGCGTGCATTCGACGTAGGGCAAACGCTCTGCGGAGGCTTCGAACAACGCTTTTTGCTGCTTGCAGGCCGGGCACCAGTACGCGCCATAAAAGCGCGCGCCAGAATCATGCAGGTGGACGGCAAGCGCTTTCAGGTACGGCTTCTCGGGCCCCGCGGCAGGGTCGAAGAGGCCGCTGAAATGCAGGAACAATGCGAACACGATCACGACGGCTGAGCCAACCGGAACCGGCAGCGATTTGGCCCACGCGTGCTCCGGCATGTGCGCGGGCCTGCGCACCAGCAACAGCACCAGCAGCGCATTCATAATTCCGAAAGAGGTGAGGCAGTAGGCGCAGGTTGCTTCGATAACGAACACCGAGACAGCGGTGAGATACCAGCTCACGGCGGCGCCGACGCTGGCGACGGTCAACGCCAGCCGCCAAGAGCCCGGGCGGGTGCGCAGGCGCCACACCAGCCGCGCGAGCAGCGCGTAAGTCAACAGACCCCAGAACGCAACCGGCACGCCCAGCAAGGTGGACCAGCGGCTTTGCTGCACCAGGCCGCACTCGGAGTCCGCCCCGCAGTACGCCGGATGTTCCCCAAACCACGCGACGAACGTCAGGTAGGACGTCAGCGCAATTCCGGCCAGAATAAGCCCGAGCAGCCAGTTGTCGAGCGGATGCGGACCGCGCCCTCGGGTGACCCCGGACCGACTCTCCGCTACTCGCGCCTCGGCGCGATGCCCTGCCCCCGAGGTCTTGTCCCCGGATCCACGCTTGCCAGATCGGCGCTGCTTTCTCGACATCTCGTTATGAATGGTAAGTACAGCGCTTGGTTCCCACAAGCGGCAACGTAATGCGTGATGAGTCACAGGCTAAAGCTTCACCGCGGAGGGCGCAGAGGACGCGGAGGACGCAAAGTATTTCAAATAAGAATTCGAGAACGCGGTAAGTCTGTCCGAGACATCCGGACCACTGGCTCCCCTGTATGCCACCCTTGGCGTTGCCTTGGCGTTCTTGTGGTTTGAAATTAATTATTGTTTCCTTCGCGTCCTTTGCGGTCTTCGCGTTGAGGCTGTTGTTCTCCTTGGCGGCCTTCGCGGCCTTTGCGGTAAGGCTTTAGCCCATCACTCGTCACCCTGTCGAACGGCAGGAATGGTAAATGGACTGAACCGTCCCTCGTCAGTCGTCACGCCTCTCAACCTCGTCAGCCGTCAGTCGTCACTTCTTAAACACTAGTCACGCGTCACGCCTTATCAAAACCGGCTACGGCGTGAGCACGAGCTTCCCGAGCACCTTGCCCCCTTCGAGGAGCTCATGCGCACGGGCTGCCTCGGCGAGCGGCAGGCGCTGCTGGATAACGGGGCCGATCGCACCTCGGGCAAGCAGCCCCAGCAACGTTTCCGTGCAGGCGCGGCGCCGGGCGGGATCGTCGTCAAACGTGTGCATCGAGAAGAGGCGCAGCGCGGGGCTGTGACCCAGTTGCCGGCGCATGGCATCGTAAACCGCCGCCGATTCCGGTAAGCCCGCCAGTTGCCCGTACTGGATCACGAGACCAAGCGGTGCGAGGTGATCAAAAAGCAGGGGGAATCTCGCGCCGCCGATTGCATCGAGGATCAGGTCCGCGCCACGGTTTTCCGTCGCTTCCCTGATCCTGTCGGTCCAGCCCTCTTCAGTCTGCGCGACCGCCGCGCTTGCGCCAAGGCGTTTGGCGAATGCGGCCTTTTCCGTCGAGCTCGTGAGCGCAATGACCCTTATCCCAGTTGCCGCCGCAAGCTGCACTGCGGCCGAGCCGATGCCGCCGGCCGCCGCGGTCACCAGCACCGATTCATACTCGAAGCCTCGCGTCGCGCTGTTCAGCAGATGCCACGCGACCTGAGAGCTCGCGAGCGTGGCAGCCGCTTCGAGGTCGACCTCCGGCGGCACGTTGACCAACGCATGGGTATCGACGGCGATATATTCAGCGTAGCAGCCGCAGCGGTGTGGCAGCTCGCGGGCCGAGACATAGACCGGCTGCCCAACGCGGAAATCGCGAACCCCGGACCCCAGCGCCGCGATCGTGCCGCTCATCTCGATGCCGGGAATCGTGGGCAAGGGAGGCATCCAGCTATAACGGCCTTTGCGAACCAGCACTTCCGGCATATTGACGCCGATGGTGTGCGCCTTGACCAGCGCCTGTGACGGCCCCGGCACCGGTGTCGGCACTTCAACGAACTCGAGCACCTCCGGCCCACCGGTCCTCTGCATCCGGACAGCTTTCACTTTCTATCTCCGTGACTTTTACTGAAGAAGTGACGCCTCTAGAAATCAGACCTCAAGGCGCCTCCCCAGATACACATCCTCCACGCCGCGCAGTTGTGGGCTGTAGGGCCCCTCGCCAGTGCGGTCGTGGACGAACACGGCCTTGTTGAGGTCGCGCGGCTTCTTGTCCAGCAACGCATCCTTGAGCCAGTCGGCCACGAGCGGATCGGCGAGCATTCCGCCGAAGTTGCGGCTGGGCCGCGGCACGTGGTTCTCGTTCTCGAGTATCCAGATCTCCTTCGGGCCCGCGACACCCTCGAAGTACGCCAGGCCTTCCTCGAGGTGGCACAAGGGGTCGTACTCGCCCAGGACCATCAGTGAGTAGCACTTGACCTTGGAACCGTACTCAAAGAGGTGCATTTTCTCGGCCATCTTGTCGAACTCGGTCTCGTCGTGAATGCCGGCCATGTACATGAAGATCTGCTTGAAGCGCGGTGAGGCCTCCTCGAAGATCGCCTTCTTGGTGCCGTAGTTGGCGGCCGAGCTGGCGATCGCCTTGACGCGGCTATCGTGGGCGGCAAGGCGGTTGCTCCAGTAGGAGCCCATCGAGATCCCCATGACGCCGATGCGCTCGGGATCCACCTCGGGCTGTTTGGTGAGCCAGTCGACGCAGGCGCTCGTGGCGCGCTCGTGGTTATCGGCGGTGACGCGGATTTTCCTCAGGTTGCTCATGCCCTGGCCGGGGCCGTCCACGCACAGCACGTTCATGCCGCGCTTGATGAACAAATTGTTGCTCGGATCGGGCACCGCTTCCTTGGTCTGGTCCATCCCGGGGATCGAGAGGATCGTCGGCAGCTTCTTCGCCCCGGGGACCTTGTGGAAGTTGCACTGGATCTTCACGCCCTCCCAGTCGATCTCGACCCGCTCGATGGGATAGTCCGCGGTGCGCGCGCAGCCTTCGAAAGACTCGATCAACTTCCCGTGGAGGAAAATCTTGTCGGGGTGATCGTCGACGAAGATCGCGTGCTGGGCAATGCGGTATTGTTCGCACGCCTTGTAATAGAGCTCGCACGCCGTTTGCCGGTGCCCGGCAGCCTCAGCGGCGCGGGCAATGGCCTGCTGGTGGCGACCCACCTTCTCCATCACGCGCGGGATCTGCCGGTAGGTCTTGACCTCGGCCGGAATCTCCCGGTGATCGTAGGCGAAATTGTGAGTCCGGCCGGTCGTCTTGACCATCCAGTCAAGCAACCACTGCTGGTTATCGCGACGCCGCTCGGAACGCAGGCTGCCGGTCTTGTCGGTCGGGGGAATCAAGGTGCCTCCTTGTTATGAGTAATGCGTGACGAGTGACGGGTGACGAGTGATGGGTGATGGGTGATGGGTGATGGGACGTAAAGGATGAAGGATAAAGGATGACCTAGAGCTTTCCCTATATACCACTCTTGGCGTTACCTTCGCGTCCTCGGGGTTCGATTCTGATTATGGGTTCCTTGGCGTCCTTGGCGACCTCCGCGGTAAAGCTTTTCTGGTCCTTCGTGTCCTGAGCGACCTTTGCGGTGAAGCTTTAATCATTGTCCATTCACTATTCACTGTTCACGCCGTATGACTGGGGCGGAGGCAAAACGTAGCACACGATCTGACCGGGCCGCAATTTCGCAAGAAAAGGTTCCTGACACCTTTTCTGCTCAACGCCGACCTTTCTTTCCCGCGGTAAGCCGGTCGCGCAAGCGCGCGAGCTCGTCGTACGCGGCGATCAGGTTGGCCAGCGCGAAGGCGGCGTTTGCACCGCTTGGATTCGGCGTAACGAAGACGCAGCTCTTGCCGATGGCTCGCGGCTGCTCGCCCCACTCGACCTCCTCCTGCACGGCCTCCGCATGGCGCAGGTAGTTCTGGTAGGCGACCTTGCCATGAAACCAGGCGATGCGGGGCGCGTAGCGCAGCAGCTTCTCGTGCAGCACCGGCGCCCAGTGCTTGAAGTCGGCTGCGGCAAGGTCCCCGGCGCCGGCGCTTGGCCGCTTCACGAGGTCGGTGAAGCCGATGCCGTGCTCGCGGAACAGCTCCTGGATGGCCGCATTGCCCGGCGTGAGCGTCCGGCGCACCAGTTTCGACGCGTTTAGCGCCCGCCAGAAGCGGTTTTGGCCGCGCGCAAAGTAGAATCCCTGTCCGGCCGAGTACACCGAGGGATTGAGCCCGATCGAAATAATGTCGAGCCCATTGCGCAGATAGTCCGGGAGCGTTTTCACTTCGTGAATGTTGAATGTTGAATGGACAGTGATTAAAGCTTCACCGCCAAGGTCGCGAAGGACGCGAAGTAACAGAAAAGCCTTACCGCGGAGGTCGCCATTCCTTCATCCCTTCCCCTTCTCCCGAATGGAGAAGGGAAGGCTCGAGCCTCCCCTCTCCGCTTGGGAGAGGGACGGGGGTGAGGATGGATGCCAAGGAACCCATAATCAGCATCGAACCCCGAGGACGCGAAGGTAACGCCAAGCGTGGCATACCGGGAAAGCTCTGAGTCATCCTTCCGCCTTCATTCTTCATCCTTTACGGCTCATCACCCGTCACGCTTAATGAATAACGTATCCACCGTCCATTACGAGCGCGTGGCCGCGCACGTAGGCGGCGTCCTTGGAAACCAGAAAAGCCACCACGCCGGCAACCTCTTCGACCGTTCCGAAACGGCCGGTCGGAACATCGCGGGCGCGCTGCTCCAGCTCGCCGGGATTCCGGCCCGCGAGGAACCCCGCGGTCGAGACGGGCCCAGGGCAGACAGCGTTGACCGAGATGCCTTCTGCGGACAGCTCGAGGGTCATATTCCGGGCGAGCTGGATCAGAGCTGCCTTGGTGATGCCGTAGACTGCCCCGTAGCGCGAAGCCACGAGGCCCAGGTTGCTTGCGACGTGAACGACGTGCCCTCCGCCCTGCGCGCGCATGATGGGTACCACCGCCTGGCTCGCGAAGAAGGGAGCGCGCAGGTTCACCGCCATCACCCGATCGTATTCCTCGTGCGAAAACTCCCCGAAAGCCTTCCGGACCCGGATGCCGGCGTTGTTCACCAGGATGTCGATACGCCCCATTCGTCTCTGGGCTGAGGCGACCATGGCCTCGGCCTCTCCCGCGCGCGCGAGGTCATGCACACCCCACGCGGCGTCCGGAGCGCCCGCCTTTCGACACGCCCGTTCGACTTCCTCGAGCTCCGCCTCGGTGCCGTCCGCCCCGACGTAAATGGCGGCGCCCTCCGCGGCAAGCCGCAGTGCCACCGCTTTGCCGATTCCACGCGACGCGCCTGTGATGAGCGCCGCTTTCCCGTTCAATTCACCCATCACCCGCTTCTCCTCTGAACAATTTCACCTGCTCCCGGAACAACATAAAGCATGAATAGTGAACGGTGAATCGACAATGATTAAAGCTTCACCGCAAAGGTCGCTAAGGACGCGAAGGAACAGAAAAGCTTTACCGCAGAGATCGCCAAGGACGCCAAGGAACTCATAATCAGAACGAACCCCGAGGACGCGAAGGTAACGCCAAGGGTGGCATACAGGGAAAGCTCTGGGTCATCCTTTATCCTTCATCCTTTACGTCCCGTCACTCATCACCCGTCACTCATCACCCGTCACCCGTCACGGCGTTGAGGCGCGCCCCGAGAAGCGCCTTGATCTTCGCCTCCGGCTTCCAATAATTCGGCCCTTTGAGAAACTTGCCATTCGCGTCGTAGATCGGGTTGCCACTCGCGTCGAGCTTGCTCTCATTGCTGTCCATGATGATGTCCAACACTTCCTCCAGCGGCAGGCCGTACTTCAATGCCTCGGACCGGCAATAGACCATGATATCGCCTAGTAAGTCCGCCACTGCAACCGCGATGTCTATCGTAGCGCTGCCGTTCTTCGAAAGCGCGACGATCTCGTCGATTTCGTGCACCTCGTCGAGCAACGTTGCCTTGAATTTCACCAGTCGATCCACGACATCCGCGGGCAGCGTCGGCTGGTCGTTGGCGGGAAGCTTGTACATCGCGTTCATGGCGGCGATGCGTTGGGCGAAGGATTTTGTCATGGGCCCCTGTTAAGAGCTAAAAAGCGTGGCTTGTGACCAGAGCATGTCTTAAAAATCGAAAAACATCATTAACTGCAGATAAACGAGGATGAACGCGGACAGAAAACCGACACAGATCAACACACTTCTTTCTTATCGGCGTCTATCGGCGTTCATCGGCGGCTGATTTTACGTTTTTGAGACAGCTTCCAGTCACGGGGGTTGAAGCCGTCAGTCGTCACCCGTCAATCGTCACTTCTTCAGCACTAGTTTCGCGGTTCGTAGACTTCCACGCCGCCCAGCGCGGACAAATCTTCCTCGCGGCCGCGCAGCTCGATGACATTGCGGTCGGGGTCGCGCAGAAACACGGAGATGTGGCCGTCGCGGCCGAACGACACCGGCCCTTGCGTGATCTTGATGTTGTTCTCGCGCAGCATCTTGATCGCATCGGCGATCGAGCCCACGCGGAAAGCCACATGGGTGTAGCCGGGATACTTGTCGGGGACATCCATCAGGATATTATTGCCGCCGCTGTTGTTGTTGGCGTTGAAGATCAGGTTGATTTCAACATGGTTGCGGTTCTTGATCACCACCACGGCGTCATTCTGGGCCCGGTGCTCGGCGACGAAGCCAAACAGGCTGTAGAAAGCCATGGCGCGATCGAGATCGGCAACCCGAATGCCGATGTGATCCACGGTTTGAATATCGATCATGGTGCTCGCCTTTCAGTTGCTAGACGCTGTCTCGAGAACCCGGAATGAAGCCGCCGATCAAAGCGGGTGATGAGTGAATGGACAATGATTAAAGCTTCACCGCAAAGGTCGCTAAGGACGCGAAGGAACAGAAAAGCTTTACCGCGGAGGTCGCCAAGGACGCCAAGGAACCCATAATCAGCATCGAACCCCGAGAACGCGAAGGTAACGCCAAGGGTGGCATACCGGGAAAGCTCTGGGTCATCCTTCCGCCTTCATCCTTCATCCTTCATCCTTCATCCTTCATCCTTTACGTCCCGTCAGTCGTCAGTCGTCACTTCTTCAGCGCCAGTCGCTAGTCACGGATTTGACCGGCATTCATCTGAGGCTAATGATTCACATTTCCCGCATTTCCTGCGCCGTGACTCCCTTGCCGGAGTTGTCCGCATACTTTTTCCACGCGTCGATCAACTGTGCGGTAGTCCGACGCGTGGCCTGGACCGACGGCAGCGCCGCCATCGCCTCTAGCCAGTCGCGAAGCCGCCCGCACTCATCCGGAATGACGAACCCGCGATAGTGCTCGAGCGCAGCGAAACGCTGCACGTGGGGATAGAACGTGAAATCGACGAGGCTGGGTTTTCCGCCCAGCCAGAACGGGCCGGGGGAGAGCTTGCGCAAACCCTCGTGCTCCATGAAGAGGGCCGCCTCGGTGAGCCGGCGCCGGTGCAGCGCCTGCCCCTCCGCGTCCTGGCGCAGCATCATCTTGTAGACGTGCGGCACCATGCGGTTGTTCGCGAAGTCGATCCAGACTCGCGCTGCCGCGCGACCCACCGGATCGCGCGGCAGCAGCGGCGGCTCGGGAAACACTTCATCGAGATACTCGTTGATGACAACCGATTCCCAGATGACCGCCTCGCCGTGCCGGATGACCGGCACCTTGCTGTACGGCGATACCTTCAGGAACCAGTCCGGCTTGTTCTCGAGATCGATTTCCGTGAATACGAAGTCGATGCCCTTCTCCAGCAGCACCATTCTTGAGCGCTGCGCGAAGGGGCACGACTTGGAGCTGATGATTTCGACCGGGTGCAAGACGCAATTCCCAGAGTAAGCGAAGCTCCGTCGGCCTTATTTGTCGTACGTGTCGGACTTCGGAAGCTCCTGGGTTTCAATGTACCACGGCGCTCTCGATCCCCAGAAAATACTGCCGCCCGGGTGCAGGTCCGGGCTCGAGTCCAGGGTTCCGGCTGGCACAAGATAATTTTCCGTGCCCGCGGTCTTGTGCGGCATGCGCGTGCCGCACTGGGTGCAGAAGCACACGGCAAAACGCTTGGCGCCCGGCAGATCGAATCGCCGGATCAGCGATTCACCGGACAGCCAGGTCAACTGGCTCTGGGGGAGGAAGATGTTTGCGGCGTGCGCGGCTCCGGTGGCCTTGCGGCAGCGGCTGCAATGGCAATACCTGAAAAGCGATAAAGGCGGCTTGAGTTCGAAGCGGACCGCCCCACACAGGCAGCTTCCGGCCAAAGTTTCCTGTTGCATAGGGATTCCTTTTTCTCAGTAGGGGTAAATGGGAGGGTAAATGGGAGGGTAAATGGGTTAATGGGACCAGTGTAACTTTTCTGCGCCTCATCAGCGTGTCGACCGCAACTAAGTTAAAATGGGCCGGTTTTCCCGCCCTGGAGTCAGCATGCGCGTGTTTCTCGTCTACATCCGCGACCCGCAGTTCTATGCGATCCCCGATCGAAAACGGGCAAAGAGCGGCCAGGTGCGGGTGATGGGATTCCCGCCGCTGGGCATCATGACCCTCTCCGCGGTGCTCAAGCGCGCCGGGCACGAGTGCGTGATGTTCGATCAGGCCAACCCCGACACGCCTAACGAGGTGATCATCGAGGAGATGCGCCGGCAGAAGCCGGACCTGATCGGCCTCAGCTTCCTCTCCACCACCAGCTACCCCTACGCCAAGATCCTCGCTCGCCAGCTCCGCGCAGCGGATTCCAAAGTAAAAATCGCCTTCGGCGGAGTCTTCGCCTCACTTAACGCACCTCGGGTAAAGCGCCAGTGCCCCGAGGTCGATTTCGTCTGCCGCGGGGACGGCGAGGAGCTGATCCTGGATCTGGTCGAGCATCTCGACGACCCGGGCAGCGTTCTCGGCGTGACCTGGGCCGACCACTTGGGTCAGGTGCACACTAACACCAACCGTCCGCTGCTCCGCGACCTCGATCAGTGGCCGTACCCCGACCGGGAAAGCCTGCCGCTGGAATTCATCGAATCGATGCCCCTCGACGTGCCGGCGGTCCTGTCGCTGGATCGCTACACGACGATGCAGACCTCCCGCGGCTGTCCCTGGCCCTGCGTGTTCTGCGACATCCCGACATTCAACGAGGGCAAGTGGCGCTGCCGAAGCGCCGCGCACGTGATCGGAGAGTTCAAACATCTCCAGGAGCAAGGCTACGGCGCCGTGTTCTTCGTCGACGACCATTTCCTGCTCCGCCCGAAACGGATCGAGGAGATGTGCAAGGGAATCCGGGACAACAACATAACGATCCAGTGGGGATGCGAAGGTCGCGTCGATTCCAAGTGTATCGAGCTGTTCCCGACCATGGCCAAGGCCAACCTGCGCACGTTGATGTTCGGTATCGAGAGCGGGAGCCAGAAGATCCTTGACCGCCTGAAGAAGGGCCAGACCCTTCAGGAAATCGACACCGCGGTGAGCAACGCCAAGAAGGCAGGGATCGAGATTGTCCACGGCTTCTTCGTCGTAGGCTCCCCGGACGAGACCGAAGAGGACATGCGCCAGACCTTCGACTTCGCTTCGCGCATCCGCATCGACAGCTTCGGTTTCAATCGCCTGTGCGTCTACCGTGGAACGCCGCTGTGGAATGAATACATCCAGCGCGGTCTCGTTGACGACAACAAGGACTGGTTCAAGTACTTCAAGTGCTCGTCGATCGATCCGACCGTACTCCCCGGCGAGGAAATCCACCGGATTCGCAACGAGGGACTGCGAAAGCTCATCCTCTACAAGTTCACGCACTACCCGATGCAGGCGCTGCGCCTGATACGCCGCTTCATGCGCTACATGCCGCTGCGAGACGTGATCTATCTCATCGCCAAGCCCTTCCTGGGCAAGAAGACGGGGGCGACGAATGCCGAAGTCATCTCGCGAGCCGTCGAGCACGAAGAGATAAAGAGCGCCGCCGCCGACCTGACCCAACTGCCCGACGAAGCGCTGGTGGCCGAAGACCGGCCCAAGCGCGTGGTCAATCTGTAGCGATCGACGCCAGGTTCCGGTGCAGCAGCTCGTTGCGCCGACGAGCGTCCTCAGATGTGCCCGGTATCACCACGCCTTATTGATCGCCAATGGCGAACCTGGCTGACCGCGTGCGCGGTCTTGGTGGCCGTGAGCGCCGGTGCAGTCCGCGCAGCCGAAGTGATACCGGCCGTGGTGTCGATCGCCGCTGGCGCATTCCTCTCCGGCTCGGACGCAATGGAGCGCGAGCATGCCTATCGCATTGATGCTGCCGCCTACGGTCACACGGTCACTCGCGAGCAGCGATGGTACGAGAATGAACGTCCGCGCGGCCCGGTCGACACCGGCGCTTACGCGATTACGGTGACCCCTATCACCAATCGGCAGTACGCTGCATTCGTTAACGCCACTGGACACCCAGCTCCCAACGTCGATCGCACGACCTGGAAATCGTACGGACTGATCCATCCCTATGCGCGCACTCGCCGCCATGCGTGGGTGGGTGGCCGGCCGCCGGCAGGCCGCGAAGTCCATCCGGTGGTGCTGGTGAGCCAGGCCGATGCGCTTGCCTACGCAGCGTGGCTGTCACGCCGCACCGGCCGCACCTGGCGATTGCCAAGCGAAACCGAGTGGGAAAAGGCCGCCCGCGGCACCGACGGCCACACCTTCCCCTGGGGCGACGCGTTTGATCCGGCGAAGTTGAACAGCCATGACGCGGGGCCGTTCGACACTACGTCGGTGGGCGGCTATCCAGCTGGCGCAAGCCCCTTCGGCGTACTCGACGCTGCGGGGCAGGTTTTCGAGTGGTCCTCCACCGCCTCCGGCGCGGGCCGCGCCGTCGTCAAAGGCGGATCTTGGGACGACAAGGGCTGTGGCGTGTGCCGCCCCGCCGCGCGCCACGCCCGGCCCGCGACGATCAAACACATCCTGATCGGCTTCCGTCTGGTGCGCGACTAACGAAATTAATGGAGTCTGTGCCCATTCGCCGTTTCGTTTCCGTGCCAAAGGGTGACGAATAATGGTGATGAAAAATAGTGATGAATGAGGGTGATGGAAAAGCGCGTTGCCAGCCTCATCACCAGCTCCCATCACCAGTTCCCGTCACCAGTTCTCATCACCCGTTCTAGGGTGCGGCGCCTTCCCGGTCGTGCTACTGGCACATCGCCTGCGCCTGCGCGAGCGACCGGCGCATCTGCTCCTCGCACATCTGGCGATGCGCGCCGGCGTTGGCGCACATCTGGGCCGGATCGACGCCCGCCATTGCGCGCATCTTCCTGCATTGCTCGCTGTCCTTGTCCATAGTGACGGCCGCGCCGCCGGCCTTGCACGGGCCATCGTACGAATAGCGCGCCTTCATCGAGTAGGGCTCGCCCTTGCCGATGCGCTCGGCGTGCATCAGGTACGCCTTGGCGCCGTCACGCGTGATCGTGGTGCGCATTGCGGCGTCCGGACACGTCGATTCGACGACCCCGCGGGTGGCCGAGTTCTCGATCACTTTGCTCGTGCACTCGGGCTGCTGCTGCCCCTGCGCCCCCGGATTGCGCCCGGGCATCTCGGGGCCGCGCGCCATTTGCGCGAGGCTGTCGAAGCAGACCGAGGCGGTCCTGGGCATCCCGCCTCCGCCTTCCAGGACGTTGATCGTCCACTGACCCTTTCCCATGTTCGGCATTCCGCTCATGACTTGCATCGACGAAACGTCTTCCGCCGCCACGGCCGCGGCGCCGATCCACAGGTTGACGAGCGCCGCGAACGCGGCGATGGCGATACGCATGAGCCTCTCCTCGGGTGTTTGAATGTATCGGTATTCTAATGCCCGCGGCGTCCCGGACAAATGTGAGGGATCGCGAACCTGCTTTGCAACGCCCGAGGCCGCGTTGCCCGCGCAGTGCGGCCAAAGAACGCTCTACCAAGACGCCCGGACCGGCCTGAATCCGTACGAGCACTGACGCCGTATATCAGGGTGGAGTCGTAATTTTGACCACATTAACTTAACCAAATGGAGACGATGATGTTGAAGAAAATGACTTATGCCATGCTTGTGAGTGGATTGTTGCTCGCCTCGTTCGGCGCCTCTGCGAACAGCCCCTTCCCGGATCAGTCGGACTCAATCGACTACGGTGTGCGTATCGCCAGCAGCCCCTTCCCCGATCAGTCGGATGTCGTTGACTACGGGATCCGTGTCGCCAGCAACCCGTTCCCCGATCAGTCGGACTCACTCGACTACGGGATTCAGGTCGCCGCGGCGGACAGCAACAGCCCCTTCCCCGATCAGTCGAACTCAACCGACTACGGGATCCGGGTGGGCGTCTAAGACGGAAGGTATTTAACCAACTGAAGTCGAGTCGTAAGCGCAAAAACCCCGCTGAGGCGGGGTTTTTGTTTTGTGGTGTGCCGCGGATGCGCGCCGGCTAAAGGATGAATAGCGAACCGTGATCTTTGGCGAGTCAGGTTGGAACGTAGTTGAAAACCTATTCTCTCGCTTCCCCGAAACTGTTTGGGGTTGCGCTACGTATGACAAATCGAGCCTGGCCTGTCTTACGCTAGGAGGCAAGAACATGGAGACCGATCGGATCGTGGTCACACTATTTCGCTGGGCGGGTGCCTGGGGACCGTTTAAGGTCAGCATCCCGTGTGGCGAATGTTCATTATCGAAAGACGTCATTCTGGACACACTGTCAACAGAGCTGGCTGGCATTCCAGTCGATCTGGATATCCGGGAGTGGCTAAGTGAGTGGTGGAAACCCCTGTTCAAAGGAGGATGGCATGCACCCATCGTTATGGTCGAGGGTAAGGTAATCGCTCAAGGCCATGCCCTCAATCGGGGGGTTCTCGCCCAAGCCGTCATTGAAGCCTATTCGCGTAAAGCCCTTGTCACAGGCAATCATCTTTTTGGCAAGGAAAGCTGTCCTCACTGTAAACGAGCAAAGGAATGTCTAGAGAAGGCCAGTATCAGATACACGTATCATGATGTAGTCAGAAACCCTCATGATCTCTATGAGATGTTGGCACGAGTCAAACCCATCGTCGGGCCCAAGACGCCAATCACTGTTCCTCAGATTTGGATCGAAGGTCAGTACATCGGTGGCGCCGAACAGTTAAGTAAGATCGTTCACGAGCAGGTGACTCCGAATTTCGATCGCGGTCAGTGCTCTCTATCTCCTGAACATCGGAAAGTGATCGAAGAACCCGCATAAATCGCAATTTCCTGACCGCAGCCTCCGGCAATATGTCCCACCCTGTGGAACAAACGGGCCAAGCTTAAAATCATCCCAAATCGAGCCTGGCCTCTTTTACCGCGTCCTGCCGCGCCGCTCGCATTATCGTGGTGATGCGCGTTTGACCTATATCAATGATTGCGCATGCGCAACCGGAGAGAATGGGTTTTTTGCATTGTTGCCTCAACAAATTGGCAATCCTGCCCCAAACTGCTAACACCATCGACAGCCCGTTGCCGCGCTGGCGCCTGCGAACGCGCACGCTGCTGCCGATAGTACAGGGCGGTATGGGCGTAGGCGTTTCGGCGCACGGGCTCGCCGGCACCGTGGCGCGCCACGGTGCGCTCGGCACGATCTCGAGCGTCGATTTGCGCCATCACCACGCCGACCTGCTCGAACGCGCCAAGGACTGTACCGACAAAGGCGAACTCGACAAACTCAACTTGGTCGCGCTCGATCGGGAAATCCGCATGGCGCTCGACATTTCGGGCGACCGTGGCGCGCTCGCGGTGAACGTAATGAAGGCGGTTTCCGAGTATGCCGCCTACGTGCGCCAAAGCTGCGAAAGCGGTGCGCATGCAATCGTGATGGGCGCCGGCCTGCCCTTCGATCTGCCTGACCTGGTGAAGGATTTTCCAGATGTCGCGTTACTGCCTATCCTGTCCGACGTGCGTGGCGTCAGCATCGTGGTCAAGAAGTGGTTACGCAAGAACCGGCTTCCGGACGCCATCGTGATCGAGCAACCACGCTACGCCGGCGGCCACCTCGGCGCCACGCGTCCGGAGGAAATCTATGATTCGCGTTTCGAGTTCGCGCCGGTGCTGGCGGGCATCTTCGCCCTGCTGCGCGAACTGCAGATCGAGCGCGAGCGCATACCACTGATCGTCGCTGGCGGCATCAACAGCCATGAAAAAGTACGCGATTTGCTCGCGCTCGGCGCGTCCGCCGTGCAAATCGGCACGCCGTTCGCGGTCACCCAGGAGAGCGACGCTCATCCAAACTTCAAGAAGGTGCTGGCTGACGCCAAACCCGAGGATATCGTTACTTTCATGAGCGTGGCCGGGCTACCCGCACGCGCGGTGCTGACCCCTTGGCTGAAAAACTATCTGCGACGTGAAAAAGCATTACAGTCACACGCGAAAGCCGATCCTGATCGTTGCGTTCCCGGGCTCAACTGCCTGTCGGTTTGCGGCTTGCGTGATGGCATCGCGAGCATCGGGCAGTTCTGCATCGATACGCGGCTCGCGTTCGCGCTCAAGGGGGACGTGAAAAAAGGGCTGTTTTTCAGGGGCAGTGAAAGCCTGCCGTTCGGCAACACGATCCCTTCCGTTGCCGATCTCATCGATTACCTACTGACCGGCCGCATGCCGGACCCCGGCCCGGCCATGGCAGCGGGTTGCGCGTAAGGAGCGGGCTTAGAAGAAAGGCCGCCAGGAATCCGTTGGAGCAGAGCCCTCCTTAGGGGTCTGTCCCCTAAGGGCTCAGCGCCTCCCGTGATAGGCCGGACGGCGACTCACCGGGGCAACGACGACATGCTCGTCCTTGTGCCTGAAAGTAATGCGCCCCTTCGTGAGGTCGTAGGGCGTCAGCTCGATGCTGACTTTGTCTCCGGCAAGTATGCGAATCCGGTGCTTGCGCATTCTGCCGGACATATAGGCGGTCACGTTGTGGCCGTTGGTCAGCCCGACGCGAAAGCGCATGTCAGGCAGCACCTCGTTGACGACGCCCTCCATTTCGATCAGTTCTTCCTTGGCCAAATCCGTCTCCCCCTCTGTGTTTAAAGCCGGAATCGGGACGGCGTCCGCCGCCTCGACATTGGATCTCAGAGAGCTTTGAGGTTCGCCGCCGAGGTCTTGCCGTTCTGACCCCGCTCCAGGTCGAACGAGACTTTCTGGTTCTCGCTCAGCGTGCCGAGGCCGGCGCGCTCCACCGCGGAAATGTGGACGAACACGTCCTTCGATGCGTCGTCGGGTTGAATGAAGCCAAAGCCTTTAATGCTGCTGAAGAATTTAACGGTACCGGTAGACATAATGCCTCCAGATGTGGCGTGGCCGCGCGCAACAGTGCGCGAAGCATCAAATTACCTGTGGGGAAAAATCGGAAGTGCCGGCCCGAGAGTGACCGCGGACCGACCCAGAGACGAATTCGATACCCGCATTATGCGCCGAAAGCAACCGCCGGTATAGAACGAATACACGGGGCAGGCTCAAATCACGATAAATCGAGTCTGGCTCCTTTTTACTTTATTTTGCGCGCGAAGCGGTAAGCTATGCGCCATGGCCGCGAGAAAACGATTCGATCCAACGTCGAGCGAACCCTTCCCCTTAAGCCGCACCAAGGTAGAACTGTTCGTCAACTGCCCCCGCTGCTTCTACCTCGACCGGCGGCTCGGGGTCGGGCGCCCGGCAGGATTCCCGTTCAACCTCAACTCAGCAGTCGATGAGCTGCTCAAGCGCGAGTTCGACCAGCACCGTGCCGCAGGCACGCCGCACCCGCTAATGAAGGAGGCCGGGCTCAACGCGGTCCCGCACGCACATTCGCAGCTCGGGACGTGGCGGGCCAACTTCAAGGGCGTGCGCACCGTTCACGAGCCCACGAGCTTCACGCTCTTCGGCGCGATCGATGACCTTTGGCGCGACCTCAAGACCGGCGAGCTGATCGTCGTGGATTACAAGAGCACTTCCAAGGCCGGCGAAGTGAACATTGATGCCAGCTGGCAAATCTCCTACAAGCGGCAGATGGAGTTCTACCAGTGGTTGCTGCGCCGCCAAGGCCTGAAGATTTCGCGGCAAGGGTGGTTCGTTTATTGCAACGGGCGGAAAGACCTTCCCGCGTTCGACGCGCACCTGGAATTCAAGATCAGCCTGATTCCCTATGACGGCGACGACGGGTGGGTCGAGGACACGCTCACCGCCATCCGCGACACGCTCATGGCACCCGAACCTCCTGCGCCGGGGGACGAATGCGAGTACTGCGACTACGTCTCGCGGGCAGGCGCGCGGTCAGCGGACTGAAATAAAAAAAGAGCCAGGCTCACATTATGCTAAATCGAGCCTGGCCCTTCTTACCGTCTCCTAAGTTCTAAGTCTCGGCCCTGACAACGGCTTCAATCCCCGTGACACATGGGCCAGATACACCCCAAGCCGCTTTTTCTTGCCCGGGCATTTTATCCCAGCCCCCTTTTTCAATGAGCTCAGATCTATTGTAGTTATCGGTTCCCTTAAATTTTTTGAGTTGCGCCGTATGGTTCGGGCCGTTCATAAACCGGGCGACGCAGATCGCCGCATGGCTCGCCAGGACCGCTTCTTCGCTCATCTTCTCGGTAGTGCTGGAGGTTGACCAACCACCCCAATTAAAGCCGATGATCATTGCCATGCCTGCCCCACCAACAATCCCCCAAAATCCATACGTTAACTTCACTTCCGTTTCTGCTTTCATTGATCATACCTCTCGAAATATGGGTGCCTAGATGAGCCCCCTGCATTGGTCGATGTTTCGACAATCCAGGCTTTGCGTGCCACGGCTCCCACATTATGCGGCGCGGAAATTGGGACTTCGACTTCGGCTGATAGATTATAGCCCTCTCCTCGTCAGCGCGCCGGCCCCAACCAAGTTACACTGATTCTTTTAAATGGGGTCTGTCTTCATTTGTTGTTCATTAACAATGCAAAGCATCTCGAAAGAAGCAATAGCCAACCTGCCTATCCGCCGCTACGAGGGCAAGGTGTCCCTGGTGACAACGCTGCACGACTTGCAGGAAGCGCGGGAGGACATCCGGGACGAACGCGTCGTCGGCCTCGATACGGAGACACGGCCCTCGTTCAGGAAGGGCGAGAGCCATCTGCCTTGCCTGGTCCAGGCAGCTACGGCCCGCGCGGTGTACCTGTTTCAGTTAAGCCGCCTGGATGTTTTCCCCGCTCTCGTGGAACTGCTGGCGAAGCCAGACCTCGCCAAGGCCGGCGTCGCGCTGGCGTACGATCTGCGCCAGCTCAAACTGGTATTCCCATTCACGGTGGAAAATGTGGTCGATCTGGGTGTTGTCGCGCGCCGCCGCGGCCTCGGCCAGACCGGCGTGCGCAATCTCGCCGGAATGTTCCTCGGGTTCCGGATTCCCAAAGGCAACCGCACATCGAACTGGGCCGCGCCGCACCTCTCCCCGGCGCAGATAACCTACGCCGCCACGGACGCATGGGCTTGCCGCGAATTGTTCCTGCGTTTCGAGAGCCTGGGACTGCTGCCAGCGAATCCAAAAAAGTAACAAGAACGAGGACGGGTCGTCATCCCACGTTTCCTTGCCAAGGGGTGACGAATAATGGTGATGAAAAATAGTGATGAATGATGGTGATGGAAAAGCGCGTTGCCAGCCTCATCACCAGTACACATCACCAGTATCTTCATCACCACTTCCCATCACCAGTTCAGGTACACCGCCTTCTGCCTTCAGGCTGGTGGAATCTGTCTCGATTTATTTTCTAGCGCCTCCCACCGTTCCAGTTTCTCAATAAGCTGCACCTCGATTTCCGCACTGCGGCCCTGATCGGCGCGCAGGATGTCGGGTGATTGCCGGTAGTAGTCTGGCGCGCTCGTCTGCACGGCAAGCGCGCGTTGCTCGGCCTCGAGCGATTCAATTTCGCGCGGGAGCGCTTCCAGCTCGCGGGATTCCTTGTTGCTGAGCTTCACTCGCTCGCTACGCCGGCTCGTTGCGCTCGGTGACGGCTGACGGGTGACGGAAGATGCGTCTCCCGCGGGCGCGGGGCGCTGGCGGACCCAATCGGCATAGCCGCCGGCGTATTCGTGCCAGCGGCCGCCGCCTTCCGCCGCGAGGGTCTCGGTGACGACATTGTCGAGGAAGGCGCGGTCGTGGCTCACGAGCAGCAGCGTGCCGTCGTAGTCCTGCAGTGCCGCTTCCAGCAGTTCCAGGGACTCGATGTCGAGGTCGTTGGTCGGTTCGTCCAGCACGAGCACGTTCGCGGGCCGCGCGAACAGTCGCGCCAGCAGCAGGCGGTTGCGCTCACCTCCCGAGAGCATACGCACCGGTGAGTTCGCGCGGCGCGGCGGGAACAGGAAATCGCTGAGGTAGCTCATGACATGTTTCTTCACGCCGTTCACCTCGACCCATTCCGACCCCGGGCTGATCATCTCGGCAACGGTCTTGTCCGAGTCGAGCGCTTCCCGCATCTGGTCGAAGTAGGCAGGCTGGACGTTGGCGCCCAGGCGCACGCTGCCTGAGTCGGGCGCGAGCGTGCCGAGGATCAGCCGGATGAGCGTGGTCTTGCCCGCGCCGTTCGCGCCGATCAGGCCAATGCGGTCGCCGCGGCTGATGATCAGATCGAGGTCTTTAACCACCGGGTTGTCTGCGGGGCGGCCCGGGTAGCTCTTTGTCACGCCGGCCAGCTCGGCCACCAGCTTCCCCGAGCGGCTCCCGGCACCGATGGCGAGCTTCACGGCGCCGAGGCGCTCGCGCGACGCGGCGCGCTCCTCGCGCAGGCGCGTCAAACGGGCGACGCGACCCTCATTGCGCGTGCGCCGTGCCTCGATGCCCCTGCGGATCCACGCTTCCTCCTGCGCCCAGAACTTGTCGAACTTACGCCGCGCAACCGCCTCGGCGGCGAGCTCGCCCTCCCGCCTGCGCTCGAAGTCCGTATAGTTGCCCGGGTAGGCCCTCAGCAGGCCGCGGTCGAGCTCGACGATGCGCGTGGCAAAGCGGTCGAGGGAGGCCCGGTCGTGGGTCACCACAATCGCCGATGACTGCTTCACCAGTGCGTTCTCGAGTTCCGCGATGCCGGAGAGGTCGAGGTGGTTGGTCGGCTCGTCGAGCAGCAGCAGCTCGGGCTGGAGCGCGAACGCAAGGGCAAGCGCCGCGCGCTTTGTCTCCCCGCCCGACGCGGCTTCGGGCGGCTGGTTCTCGTCTACCCCGAAGCGGTGCAGAAATTCAGCGAGCCGCGCCTCGGTGCGCCAGCGCTCGCGCTCGTCGTGTATTGCCGGGATGTGGCCGCGCAGCAGCAGGCTCGCCCGCAGCGTCGGCGCGTGCGGCAGCTGCGGTTCCTGCTCCACCATCACCACGCGCAGGCCGTCGCGCTTCCTCAGCTCGCCATCGTCGAGCGCCGCTGCGCCGGCGATGACGCCGAGCAGCGAGGACTTGCCAGTGCCGTTGCGGCCGATCAGCCCGATGCGCTCGCCGGCTTCCATCACGAACGACGCGCGATCGAGCAGCGGCAGCTCACCGTAGGCGAGCTGGGCGTTGGCAAGGGTGAGTAGGGGCATGCCCGAAGGAGGAATGGCTTAAACCTGGTGACGACTGTCGGCTGACGACTGACGACTGACGATTCACGAATCACGATTCACGGAAGTTAATGAACCGCGGAGACGCGGAGAGAAACAAACAACAATTCGCGATTCGGAAGTTAATGAACCGCCAAGACGCCAAGAGAAGCAAGAATTAAAAGCAGTTACTCATCACTCATCAACGGACTTGGGGCCCGTCAGTCGTCACCTCTTCAGCAAAGGTCACTGTGCCGAATGGCGTGAATGGTTAAGGGTGAATGGACTGACCCGTCCGTTGTCACCCCTCACCTCTTCAGCTGCCGTCAGTCATCAGTCGTCACTTCTTCAGCACTCGCGGATCTCCGCTTTCAATCACATCCCCATTTCTTTGATCAGCTCGCGCCACGCTATGATTTCTGCGCGCACGAATGCATCGAACTCAGCCGTTGGATTGCCGACGGCAAGCGCACCCTGGGCCGCGAGGCTTTTCACGATAGCGGGGTCTTTCAGCGCCTTGACCGACGCTTGATACACGCGGTCGATGATGGGTTGCGGCACCCCGGCTGGAGCGAACAACGCGAACCAGGACGACTTCTCGTACGGCACCCCCGACTCAATGATGGTCGGCACATTCGGCAAGACGTGCGATCGCTTCTTCGTGGAAACCCCGAGCGCGCGCATCCGGCCCGATTTAATGAAGGGCAATGCCGGAGTGATTGCGGGCAGCATCGTCTCCACTTCGCCGCCCATGAGGGCAATCTGGGCGGGGCCGCCTCCCCTGTAGGGCACATGCCCCAATTTGATCTTCGCCTTGTACGCAAACAGTGCAGTGCCGAGGTGTATGTTGCTGCCAACCCCGCCCGAGCTGTAATTGATTTGGCCGGGGCGTTGGCGGGCCAGTGCAATCAGTTGCTTGACGCTTGTTACCGGCATCGACGGATGCACAATCAGGACGTTCGGGATCAATGTGAACATCGTGATGGGTTTGAAGCTCGTGAGCGCATCGTAGGGCAGATTCTTGTAGATACTTGGGGCGAAGGTATAGCTCGCGGACGTCATCATGAGCGTATAGCCGTCCGGGTCCGCTTTCGCAGCCACCGCCGCACCGCGCGTGCCGCCCGCGCCGCCCCGATTGTCAACGATTATGGTGGTACCAAGATTTTTCGAGAGCTTGTCCGACAGCGCGCGAGCCGTGACATCCGTGGCGCCTCCCGCAGAGAACGGAACGATCAGGCGGATCGGCTTGTCGGGATAAGCGGCGGCAGCGACCGCCGGCAGCGCCGTCACGACGGCGAACAACGAAGCAAAGGTGATGCGGAACATGAACCCCTCCTCCAGTTTGGTTTGCCGGGTGTCCCGTGGCGGGGTCCGGGTAGGGCGGCGTCACGTCGTTCGAGAATTTGAACGCCGAGCGCCAGAATAGCGCCTTTTCACCGGGGTTGGAAAGGGTGCGGGAAAGCGGTGGGATGAGCTCCTGGGGCTAGATGGGGCAGATAGGGAGTCAGACCCCCTTTTCCGAGAAGTGTCATTCAGTCTGGATCGAGTTGCGTGACCCCTGACTGAGAAGCTTAGGAATCGGGCAGGTTTCCCCGCGAGGACGAAGCGGAGCAAAATAGCGATCACGCGCGGCCGCGCTCCAGAGGCCGGGAAATCGACTCGCAAGGGGGAAACCATGCAAGGCAAGATTGGGCTCGAAGAGCATTTCGCGACTCCGGAAACCCTGAACGACTCGGCCGGATATCTTCCCGACAGCTGCTGGACCGAGCTCAGCGCGCGCCTGCTCGACATCCACGAGAAACGGCTGCATCTCATGGACCGGCATGGAATCGAAATGATGCTGCTCTCGCTGAACGCGCCGACTATTCAGGCGATTCCAGACGTAGCGCGCGCGAATGAGGTCGCGCAGCGCGCAAACGACTTTCTCGCCGAGCAGGTCGCCAAGCGTCCGGCTCGCTTCCAGGGGCTCGCCGCACTCCCGATGCAGGATCCCGACCTGGCGATTCGCGAGCTGGAACGATGCGTCACGACGCTCGGCTTCAAGGGCGCACTCGTGAACGGCTTCTCGCAGGTTCGCGAAGCGAACACGGCGGTCTACCTAGACCTGCCGCAATATCTCCCGTTCTGGGAAGCGGTCGACCGACTCGCCGTTCCCTTCTATCTCCATCCGCGAAATCCGCTGCCGAGCATGGCGCAGATCTACGAGGGTCATCCCTGGCTGCTCGGCCCGACGTGGGCGTTCGGGCAGGAGACCGCCGTTCACGCGCTGCGCCTGATGTGCTCGGGGCTCTTCGACAGATATCCGCGAATTCAGATCATCCTCGGCCACATGGGTGAGGGGCTTCCGTACAGCATGTGGCGCATCGATAACCGGAATGCCTGGACGAAGGCGCCGCCGCGATATCCGGCCAAGAAGAAAATCGCGGAGTACTTCTCGCAGAACTTCTATATCACGACGTCGGGCAACTTCCGCACTCAGACCCTGATCGACGCGATACTCGAGATCGGCGTCGACCGCATTCTCTTTTCGACGGACTGGCCGTTCGAGAACATCGATCACGCCGCGGATTGGTTTGACGTCGCCAGCATCAGCGAGAACGATCGCCAGAAGATCGGGCGCGAGAATACGATCCGCCTGTTCAATCTGAATCTCGCTTAAGGAAAAAAGCGTGACAAATCGAGCCTGGCCCCTTTTACCGCCGACTGCGGGGATTCTTTGTCGAAGGAGGATTCATGATCACTTTTAACGTCAATGGGAAGGCGGTATCGGTAAACGCCGAATCGGAAACACCGCTCCTCTGGGCCATCCGCGAACATCTAAAGCTTACCGGTACTAAATACGGTTGCGGCGCGGCGCTTTGCGGAGCTTGCACCGTGCACGTCAATGGAAAGGCCGTTAAATCTTGTGTGACTGCGCTATCCAGTATCGAAGGCGCATCGGTGACGACGATTGAGGGTTTGTCCGGCGATTCGAGCCATCCGCTGCAAAAAGCCTGGATAGCCGAGCAGACACCGCAGTGCGGCTACTGCCAGTCGGGCCAGATCATGAAAGCGGCGGAGCTTTTAAGGGAGAATCCGAATCCCTCGCGCGACCAGATCGTCAAGCACATGAATGGGAACATTTGTCGCTGCGGCACCTATACCCGGATCATCGCCGCGATACTGCGCGCGTCGAAGGAGGGCTAAGCCATGAACGACCTAAAAGAAAACGGATTGAAGATCACCCGTCGTCAATTCCTCGGAAGCGCCGCTTGGCTTACGTTCGCGGTCGCTTTCGCCCCGAAAGGATTGCTGTTGATGTCGGAGGCCCAAGCCAAGGCCGCCAACTATGGGGTCGGCGCCTGGGTACGCATTTCGCCGGATAACATGATCACGATCCTTACGCCTGGCGCCGAGATGGGCCAGGGCTCAATGACCGGCGTGCCGATTGCGCTCGCTGAAGAGTTGGACGCCGACTGGGACAACGTGAGGCTCGAATGGGCGCCGGCCGACCCCAGGAAATACGGTTATACGCGCAAGAGGGGCAAGTCATTGTCGTACAGCATGGCCATCGTCGGCAGCCGGGCTGTGATGATGTACTACAAGGACATGCGGCGGGCCGGCGCGCAGGTCCGCAAGGTATTACTGCAAGCGGCGGCGAAAAAGTGGGGCGTCGACCCGACCGAACTCAGCACCGAACCCAGTGTAGTTGTGCACGGCCCTTCAGGACGGCGGATGAGTTATGGCGAGGTGGCGACATTCGCCGAAGTGCCGGACACGATGCCGGAGATTTCCAAGTCCGAGTTCAAAGACAAGAGCCGGTTCCGCCTGATTGGCAAGCCGGTTGCACGCCGCGACATACCGGACAAAGTTAACGGGGCGGCGAAATTCTCGATCGACGTGCAGCTTCCCGGCATGGTCTACGCTAGTACAGTGCACGCTCCGGTGCAGCTTGCTGAGCCGACGAGTTGGAACGACGCCCAAGTTCGCGCGATGAAGGGTGTGATCGACATCGTCAAACTCGAGCGGGGCGTTGCGGTTGTCGCCGATACCTTTGAGCGCGTGCTTGCGGCACGCAAGGCCCTTGAGGTTGTGTGGGCCGGGGGCGCGGTTGCAGAAGGCTACGATTCCGAAAAAACATTGGATGCGACTTATCCAAAGATCGCCTACGACAAGGGCGCAAAAAGTAAAACTGTCCGTGAGAAAGGCGACGTCGACACTGCTTTCGCGAGCACAGCCAAAGTCTATAAGGCCGATTTCCGCAGCGACTACGGCTATCACGCCCAGATGGAACCCTTGAACGGTGTCGCCCGCTTCAATGCGGCCGGCGACGAAGTAGAGGTCTGGGAAGGCACCCAGGCGCCAGGCCGATCACGCGCGATGATCGCCGAAGCGCTGGGATTTAATCCCAGCCAGGTAATGCATCACCAGCAGTACATGGGCGGCGCATTCGGCCGGCGGTCGATCACCGATTACACGGTCGAGGCGGCGCTGATCGCGCGTGCCATCAAGCGGCCAGTGAAAATGATCTGGACCCGCGAAGAAGACATCGCCTTCGGCATGTTCCGCCCGCAATCCTACCAATGTGTCGAAGCAGCCCTGGACAAAGACGGCAAGGTTTCAGGTTGGCGTCACTGCGTGGTCGGCGACGGCGGGAACCTGATTTATTCGGGAATTAAGCTCGACCGCTACTACGGGATCCCCAATCAGCACGTCGAACAGCGCGGCACGTCGCACGGCATACGTCTGAAGCACTGGCGGGCGGTGGCCCACCCGTTCAACCTTTTCGCTATTGAAGGGCTCATCGATGAGATGGCGGCGAAGGAACGTTTGGACCCGTTCGAGTTCCGTCGCCAGCGCCTGGCGATGCCGGCCAAGGCCAAGCGCGTGTTCGATGCGGTCGAGAAGCTGTCCGACTGGAATACCAAGCGGCCTGAAGGCCGGGCGCTTGGGTTGTCGGTTACCGAGCGGTCCGGTTCGCTCGGCGCGGGCGTGGTGGAAATCTCGCTCGATCGCCAGTCCGGCAAGATCCGCGTGCATAAGGTGTGGATCGCGATCGACGGCGGCACCATCGTCCAACCGGAGATGGCGCGGCGCAACATCGAAAGCGGCGTTGTTTACGGAATGTCGAGCGTATTAAAGGAACGCGCCACCATGAAGGGTGGCAAGGTTGTGCAGTCCAATTTCCACGATTACGAGGTCCTGCGCATGTCGGAGGCGCCGGAGGAAATCCACGTGGAATTCATGGACCGCGATACCAAGCCGACCGGACTGGGTGAAATCGGAAATCCGTTCATTG
>JAQBFV010000345.1:0-4819 GCA_032123035.1 Betaproteobacteria bacterium
GATTTCGACCTGTCCAAGTTCTTCGACCGGGTGAACCATCAACGACTCCTGGACCGGATCCGACACCGAGTAGACGATCCCCGACCCCTCTCTGCCAATGATCGTGAGAGAATCGGGTAGCGATAGTTTACTGTAGAGGGCGGGGAGGAAACGATGGATGAAGGTGGTGGAGAAGAAGTTATTGGATGAGGTGGCCGGGGAAAGGGAAGTGTTAGGGCCCACGCTTTTTGACAGCAGTTTGCTCACGTTTGCTGTCAGCAAGCGCAGTGGTTTTTCGATGATGATAGTGCTCCAAAGAGTCGATCGAGGTTCTGGCGATGTAGGGAGCGAGAGGTCGAGAATGGTTTAGTCGGAATGGTCGACTTCGTTGGGGCGCGGTTGGTGGTGGGCGAAAGGATGTTCGGGATCGTCGAAGATGGCGAGGATGTCGCGGTAATCGCGAGCAGCGCGTCGCAGGAGTTCGATTCGCGAGGACAAGGTCCTGGCAGCTCGGATATCGGGCGAGCGTGAATCGTCGTAGTCGGGGTCGGAGATTTCGGGCAGCCAGGTCGACAGGGCGAGAAAGGTCATGTCGAGCGCGGTCTCGAGAGCGGCAAGTACGGGCAGCTCGGGATGGGACTCGACGTCCTTGGCGCAGAGGATGGCGAGGGGCTCGATCATGGCGACGTCCAGGTTGGGTTCGTCAATCGGAGTCGTTGCGCCGATGGCGAGGGGGGCCGAGAGTGTTTTGGGCGATCGATCGAATGGTGGCCGGATCGTGGTCCTCGAAGTCGCGGGGAGTCTTCAAGGCGCGGGGCTTTGCGGCGGCGGCGGGAAGCGTGGGGAGCGAGAGGACCTGGAAGCGAGTGCCGTCGAAGGCGATCAGATCGAGCTCGATCAGTCGGTCTCGGGCGTGCAGGTAAACCTCGAGCGACATGCGTAGCAGCGCGCAGATGGCGTCGTAGCCGTAGAAGCTGACGCCGTGCTGGTTGGCGGCGAGCACCAAGAAGAGGTAGAGCGCGAGCGGCTCGCGGTCGAGCGCCTGGAGGAAGCCGTCGCGAAGGAAGCGGTGCGGCACGAAGGCAAATCCGCCGCCGCCGATCTGCCTGACCCGATCGGGCTGGATCGGTTCTCTGAGTTTGTCGATGTAGGTCTTCGTCATGGCTGCGCTGGTCCGGCGCTCAGGTGGCGTCGCTGTCCACGATGGCCTGCCCGACGGCCTCGGCGTCGACGCACTGCTTGCCGGCACTCATGGCGGCAAGCATGGCCTCGAGCGCGACGTTCTGGACCAGGCGGGGAATGCCGCGGCTGTGGTGGAAGATTTCGCGGGCGGCAGCGGGCTCAAAGATCGGTTTGGTGGCGCCGGCGGCGCTCATGTGTCGATCGAGGAACAGGCCGAGCTCCTGCTCGTTCATCGGGCGCAGCCGTAGGCGCACACCGATGCGCTGAAACAGCGCGTAGTGCTGCGGCTCGGAGATGCGCTCGCGCAAGATGGGCTGGCCGACGAGCACCAGAGAGAAGGGGGTGTCGCGGTCGAGGTTGTCGGCGCTGAGCAGGCGCAGATCCTCCAGGCAGCTGTCGGGGAGCAGGTGAGCCTCATCGATCAGGATGACGATGCGCTTGGGCTGGCTTCTCAGGTGCGCGAGCAGCGCGGCGGCGCACTCGCCCTTGAAGCGCTGTCGGGGCAGCCCGAGACTGGCCACGATATGGGCGAGGAAGCTGAAGGGCTTCAGGGTGGTCATGGAGATCGAGACGACGTGGTAGCTGGCGGCGTCGAGGCTGCGGGCGAAGTGGTAGAGCGCGGTGCTCTTGCCGCAGCCGCTCTCGGCGACCAGCAGCGCGATGGTGTGGCGCTCGAGTGCGAAGTGCAGGCGCTCGAGGACGTGGTCCAGAGCGGCGTTTTGGAGCAGCGTGTTTGCCGTGGTGGCCTTCGGGAACGCCGGCCGGGTGAGGCCGAAGTGCTCTTCGAGTTTCATCATCGCTTCTTCCCTCCTTTGGTGCGCTCTCGCACCAGTGCGGATTGTAGGGCGTCGATGTAGACGCCCAGGTGAAGTCCGAGCCCGAGGCGGCGCCGTGCGCTGCCCAGCGCGCGGCGGGCCACCTCGGGGTCGATCGGACGCATCTTGCGAAAGCAGGCGGCGATCTGGCTGTGCTCGGCCGCGCTCAGCGCGGTGGCGCGGCAGCCGACCAACAGCGCTTGCAGCTCACTGCGGCCGAGCTCGGGGGCGGACCCGGGAGAGCGTAGATTGAGCGCTTCGAGCTCCGCGCGCGTGCGCGATTCGTAGTCCTCGCGCAACAGCGCCAAATAGTCGGTGTACTCTTTGGACTCCGCGCCGTGTTCGGTCTCCGATGGTGCCTGGCCGGGCTTCTGCGCTAAGGCGCGCTGCACGACACGGCCGTCGAACTCGATCAGCACGTAGCTGGGATCGAAGGCGTCGTAGAGGACGTGGACTGTGCGGCCGCGAAGCGAGGGCTCGACCGCGTAGCGCACGGTCTGCACCTCCACGGTGGACCACTTCTTATGCACCGTCGCCTTCTTGCGCAGCCTGAGTAGCTCGTCGATGCGCTCGAGATCGGGCGCGGGGCGGCGAGTGAAGTGGTTCCAGAAACGATCGTGTGGCGCCTCACCCGTCTCGCTGTGAACGTCGCGGTGGTAACGCTCGGCGAGCCAGGCCGCGAAAAACGCATTGAGCTCGTCGAGGGTGAGAAGCTCGGGGCGGTGGCGCACCTCGCTCTCGAACTGCTCCTTGATCGTGCGGTTGAGACGCTCGATCACCCCGCGGCTCTCCTTGGCGTAGGGCTTGGAGTGGACCAGCTGGATGTTGATCGCCTCGTTCTTGCACGCGGCGTGGAAGCGCGTGCTCTGGAAGCTTGCGCCGTTGTCGGCGTAGATCTTGTCGCAGGGCCCGTAGACAATCAGCACGCGGCGAAAGCCGAAGCGCAGCGCCGCAAAATCCTCGTGCAGGTAATAGCGTCCTTCGATCACGTAGCGGCTGAAGTGATCGATGAAGGCCAACAGCAGCGAGCGCCGGGCCGTGTCGGCGTCGCCGACACGCACGTAGGGGCCGTAGTGAAAGTCGATGACCACCAGCTCCAGTACGGCGCTCGTCTCGATCCTCATGAAGACCTGCTTGCCGAGACCCCCCAGCTGGCGGCGCGATACGCCGAGGTGTGCGAAGTGACGATCGAGCGTCGAGCGCTTACACGTCCTCTTCTCCACGATCTCGAGCCGTTCGAGGATGTCGATCACGCTCTTGGTGGCGCGGCTCCCCTTATTCTCGCGCCGCAGCTTCACCGCGCGCTCGAGGGTGGCTGCCGGCAAGGCACGCAGCTCCCCGGCGTCCTTGCGCCGTTTGGGACGAAGCCCGTTCAGACCCGCCAAACGGTACTCGGCCAGCCAGCGCCACAGCGTGCGCACGTCGATTCGCACCGTGCGACCGCCGAGGTTCACGTACTCCCGGGCGGCAGCCGACTCCAACGCCGCCCGAACCCCTTCGCCCTCGACCTCCAGCGCCTCGGCGATCACCCGGTAGCGAAACGAGGCGATCTCCAGGCTGTACTCGTCCCAGTCGTCCACGCCTCCTTTCTAAATCCCCAGCCTTCCCATGTCTGCGCGCAACGGCGGGGAGGATTTCGTCAGCCAGAACACTTCCCCGAAGCGGGTGAGAAGATGGCGCACGACGCGAATCAGACCACAGCTCGCTTGCCCTATCCGCACGCCGGCAAACGCCAGCAGTTCCGCCAGCCGATCGAGCAGGTGCAGCACCGACGCCGCTCGCGCCATCGTCGACGGAGCCAGCCCGCCAGCGTGCCCGTCGGGCTCCAGCTCGGTGCATGCGCGCAATAGATCCGCAGGCTCCGCGAGCTGCTCCACCCACCGCTTCCACCGCCGCACGCTGTCGCGCGAGCACTGGTGTGTGGCTGCCGTGGCGCTCTGCGTCGCGCCGCCGAAGACCACCGCCGAAACCGCCGAAACCACCACCGCAAGCTCGAACACCCGGTGCGGATACCCCTGCTCCTCGTAGATCGTCCAGCTCCCCTGCGCACAATCTGTCGACGGGCACCGAGCGCGCCGGCGGATGATGCCGGTCAGGTGCTCCACACCCGTCGCGCAACGGCGCACCGCGCTGATCACTCGTATGCCGTTCCACCACGCCGAAAGACCGCACTCAATGCACTCGGGCGGACGTTCGGCGTACTTGCGGCCCTGCCCCGCACGCGCTATCGCCATGGAGAGCCTCCTTTCGTTCCCCCACGTTCGGTCGCTCAGACGTAAAACGACGTGGGGGGACGAGGCTCGCCTATATCAGACGATTTGCCTCTTCCACCTCTGCGCCCCGCAACCGCCCAAAGCGCCCGTTCGAAACGAGCACCGCGGCGGCCTCAACCAGATGGAAGAACAATGATCCAGATCCAGGGAAGTATATGGGATCTGATCGACCACTTCACCAATCCTTGCTGACACTCAATTCGAGCAAACTGCTGTCAGATTACGTGAGCCCTAACAACCAGGTGACGCGGGGTGATTCTCTCACTCATCCCCCACCTCCTCGCCCCCTCCTGCCTCTGCGTTCTCCTGCGCTCCCTGGCGCAGCAACCGCGCCAGCAAGTTGACCGACGCAGCACGCTCAAATCCTCCGCACGGCCGAACCGCGGCGTTGCCGACTCAGGCCGTAAGCTGCGCTCATGAGAACAGCAAGAGCCGCGCCATGCAGCGCTGACCACCTCCGGGTAAGCCGGCACTCGGGCCGTTCCCACAACCGGGATCGTTCAAACGTCGACGATTCGAAGATATCGGACGCGCGCCGGGGATTCGTCCGCGATCGACTGCTAGTCGAAC
>JAQBFV010000346.1:0-4882 GCA_032123035.1 Betaproteobacteria bacterium
TGTTGCGCGCCCTGCGTGCTGACGCGACGAAGAAGTAAGTCGTCGCGCCGCACTCGACCCGACAGCAGCATGAAAACGGTGAACGGTAAACGGTAAACGGTAAACGGTGAATCGTGAATGGAAATTACGACAGGGACGACGCTACGCGGTTCGTCCATTCATTATTTACGACTCAAGAGTCACGGGATTGATCAGCGTGTATCTGCGTTTATCTGCGGTTAATTGGTGTTCGGTTAAGGTTGTGCGGATTTAATCACGTGCCAGCTATCGTACTTGCCACGATCAACGCCCGTTATGCGCATGCGTCACTGGGCCTGCGCTATCTCGCTGCCAACATGGGCGAGCTCGCGCGCGAGACGCGCATTTCAGAGTTCGTCCTGGGCCAGCGTCCCACGGACATCGTCGAGCAGATCCTTGCGCTGGGGCCGGGCATCGTCGGCTTCGGCGTCTACATCTGGAATGTGGAGGAGACGACGCGCGTCGTTGCCCAGTTAAAACGTGTCGCGCCGAATGTCACTGTCGTCGTGGGCGGACCCGAGGTGAGCCACGAGGTCGACGAGCAGCGCATCTGCACGCTCGCGGACTATGTCATAACGGGTTGGGGCGACCTCACGTTCCCGCAGCTGTGTGCCGACCTGCTGGCGCGGAACCGACCTTTGCAGAAGATCATCGCAGGCGAACAACCCAATCTTGCGCAAATCGCACTTCCGTACGGGTGTTACACCGATGAGGACATCGCGCGCCGCTTCCTCTATGTGGAAGCGTCGCGCGGATGTCCTTTCAAGTGCGAGTTCTGCCTGTCCGCGCTGGACAAGACGGCATGGCCGTTCGACCTCGATGCCTTCCTGGCCGCGCTCGGGGCATTGCATGCGCGCGGCGCTCGCCACTTCCGTTTTGTGGATCGCACCTTCAATCTCAAGGTCGCGGCCAGCGTGAGAATTCTCGAATTCTTTCTCGCGCGCCTCGACGAGCGCCTTTTCGTGCACTTCGAAGTCATCCCCGATCACCTGCCGGACCGGCTGAAGGAGGTCATCGCGCGTTTCCCCAAGGGATCGCTGCAGTTCGAGGTCGGCATCCAGACCTGGAATCCCGAGGTGCAGGCTCTGATCTCCCGCAAGCAGGACAATGCGAAGGCCGAAGTCACCCTGGCGTGGCTCCGCAGGAATTCGAATGCGTTCATACACGCTGATCTGATCGCCGGTTTACCGGGCGAAGATCTCGCAAGCTTCAGCCGGGGATTCGATCGTCTCTATGCCTTGGGTCCCCATGAAATACAGGTCGGAATTCTCAAGCGGCTGCGCGGCACGCCGATCGCGCGGCATACCGAGACGTTCGCGTTGCGCTTCAATCCAGACGCGCCCTACAACGTGCTCTCCACCGATCGTGTGAGCTTTGCCGACATGCAGCGCATTGCGCGCTTCGCGCGTTACTGGGAACTGGTGGGAAACTCGGGGCGCTTCCAGCGCGCCCTGCCGTTGTTGGTCGGCGAGCGCCCATTCGAGCGCTTCCTGCGTTTCTCGGACTGGCTCTACGCGCAGACCGGTAAGACGCACGAGTTCGCTTTGGAGCGGCTCCATCAGTTCCTGTTCGACTTCCTCACCGGCGAGCTCGGTGTCGAACGCGGAGAAGCGGGCGGCACCCTGCTCGCCGACTACCAGGCGAGCGGCGCGCGCGGGCGGCTGGGCTTTGTCGACCCGGGCTTGCAGGTCGTCGCGCGGGACGACAAGGCGGACGCCGGGTCCGGTTTGCCGCGGCGCACGTCGCGCCATGCCCGGTCCTGACACGGCGGAGTGCCAACAACAGAATTTAGCCGCAGATAAACGCCGATGTGCGAGAGGAACATGAAGGAATGAAGATGCCGCTCCGATTGCCGAGAACGTTGTTCGCCACCTGTATTGGTCTGTCGCTGGTACTGATGTTGGCAGCCTGCGCAACGACCCAGCGGCCGGTCCTCTATCCGAACGCCAAGTTGAAGCGCGTGGGAAACGAGGTTGCACAGTGGGATATCGATGACTGTATGCGGCTGGCGGAGCAATATGGTGTGTCCCCCGGTCGCGGAGAGAAAGTCGTCCGTGGCGCGGGCGGGGGTGCTGCCGTCGGGGGCGCGACCGGTGCGGTTGCCGGTGCGATCGGCGGGCGCAATGTCGGCGACTCCGCGGCGCGCGGCGCAGCGATCGGCGGAACCGCCGGTGCCGTGAGCGGCGCGGTGCGGTCCGACCGGCCGAGCCAGCCCTACCGCGGATTCGTGCAACGCTGCCTGCGCGAGCGCGGCTATGACGTCATCGGCTGGCAGTAGCCGGCGCCCCGTCAGGGGGGCGCCTGTTCAAAGTTCCGGGTTCAAAGTTCAATGTTCCAAGTTCAAAGCGAGGAACTTCGTAAACCGATACCATACGACTTTGCTTGAACCTTGAACCTTGAACCTTGAACCATTAAAGGAGGAGTGTCCCGTGGTGACCGTGAAGCAGAAAACCGTAGTGACGCAGAAAATGACGGGCGAGTCGAAGTCGCACAGCCTGACCGAGATTAAATGCCGCGACGTGAGCACGCTGATCGACGAGCCCACCGAGCGCGGCGGCACGAACAAGGCGCCGACGCCGACCGAGACGCTGATGGCTGCGCTGATCGGCTGCACCAACGTGATTTTTCACAAGGCGGCGCATGCGAACGGTGTCGATGTCCGCTCCCTCAACATCCGTCTGGAAACGCAATTCGATCGCAGGGGTGTGACCCTTCAGGAGGAGATTGCGGTGCCGTTTCCGAAAATCACGATGTATCTCGAGCTCAAGACGGACGCCGACGACGCGAAAATCGCGGAAGCGAAGCGCCAGCTCAACATGTATTGTCCGGTCGCCAAAGTGATCCGCGCCAGCGGTTCCGAGCTCGAAGAAGTCTGGACGGTCCAGCGCCCCTGAAAAACGATCGCAAAGGGCGTTAACACTCGCGTTGATCTGAGAGACCCTACGCAAAGTGTTGCCAAGGATACGGCCACCGATGTTTTTATCGCCTACGACGTCCTTTCAGTATGGCGGCGGCGAGCCGCCTCAAGATACGATACCATTCCGTTCTTTCGTGTCGAGTACGGCTTCCGTATTTGACCGAAGCATCCAGCGCAAAAGGAGGCAATGCCATGCGATTCAGATACTGTCTTTATTCCGACATTCACGGACAGGTGCCGCAGCTCGAAGCAGTCGAGCGTGCAGTGGCCAAGGAAAAGCCCGACAAGGTGATTGTTCCGGGCGACCTCATAGGACTTGGGCCGGATCCCGACAAGATCGTCCAGCACTTCATGGACCGTCCCGAGATCGACGTTCTCGTTGGCAACGTCGACCTGTGGGTCGCGAACAAGGTCGATGAGAAGCTCAAGGCGAAGAGCAACCACCAGGAATGGATGTTCCGCATGACTCGCATGACGCGGGAACGCATGACGGAAACACAGCTGGAGTGGATCCGGAAGCGCCCGTTCGCGATGACCTATACGCCGGAGCTCGGCCACGATTTCCACGTGTTCCATGGCACGCCCCACGACATCGGTGACAACGATGCTTTCCCCGCGCGCCTGAAGGACGAGCAGATCGCCGAGAAGCTCAAGGACGACGACTTCGACGTGGGAGCGCATGGCCATATCCATGGCCCGTCGGTGCGCTATCTCAAGAAGCCGAACAAGACCCAGATCTTGGTGTGCGTCGCAGCCGTCGGCATGAGTTGGGACGGCGATCCCCGCCCTGCTTACGCGGTGGTCGACTATCTTGGCGACGGCAAATGGGAAGCGCGCGTCGAGCGCGTCGAGTTCGATCCCGAGGAGCAGGCCCGGGCCAACGAGAACTCCTGGATCGAGCACGGCGAGCGGATCGCCAGCATGATCCGCACCGGCAACTTCTGGAATCCAGGACACCTGCCGCACTGATTCAGCGGCGCGCGCTGCGGCAGACAGCCCGGGCTGGATGGACTGGTCGGCCGAAATCAAGGCGCGGATCCGCCGGCGCTACGCGCGGCTTGCCGCAGGCACCGATGTTCCCCTGGCGGGCGCGCACCGGATGCGGGAGCACGGTTATCCGGAAGCGGTAATTGAGCGCGTGCCGCCTGAGCTCGCTGCGGCATATAGCGGATGCGGGTTTCCACTGGCGGACGTGGGCCTTGCGAGCGTGCACCACGCAGTCGATCTGGGGTGCGGCATCGGGATTGACGCGTGGTGGGCAGCGTCGGAAATGACTCCGGGCAGCACGGTCGTCGCGGTCGACATGACCGCGCCCATGCTGCGGGTGCTGGGACCGGCGAGTGCGCGTGGCCTCCCGACCGGGTGTTTGATTTTTCCCGTCGCAGGAGATCTGGAGCGTGTTCCGCTCGGCTCGGAAATTGCCGATCTCGTCATTGCCAACGCTTCGTTCAACCTGGCTGTGGACAAGGAGGCCGCCTTCGAGGAAGCGTTCCGCATCCTGAAGCCCGGCGGGCGCCTGGCCGTGCGCGATCTGGTGCTTGAAGAGGCGTTGCCGCGCGAGGTTCTCGAGGACCCGTTGGCGGACGTGACTTCACTGGGCGGGGTGGTAACCGAAGACGAACTGCGGCACGCGATCGCAGGCGCGGGGTTCGCCGACGTGCAGATCGCGGATCACCGGCCGTTTTCCTACGTGGTGAGCGTGCAGCTCACGGCCGTCAAGCCGGCGTGAAACTGGTCAATAGACGCGAACTTTCGTGAAACGTGAAACGTCGCTATACCGCCAAGCGGGAAAAAAGCTTTGACACGAAGGACACCAAGGTCACGAAGGATTATCAAGATTAATTAAAAAAGGCACGGTGCTCGCCCTGCGTTCCAACTCATTTTTGTAAACCTTTTCGTCCTTAGTGTTCTTGGTGTATAGGCTTTTATTTTCCTTGGCGTCGTGGC